>NZ_LHCD01000092.1:0-387 GCF_001262595.1 Methylobacterium sp. ARG-1 | reverse complement strand
CGGTCGATCTCGGCTTGCGCCCGGGCGAACAGAGCTTCGAGCTGGCCGCTGCGGGCCTCGAACGCCTCGGCGAATTGGTGCTCGCGGGCCTCCATCATTCCGGCGATGGCCGGGCTCGCCTGCTCGATCACGCTCTGCAGGGCCTGGGTCCGGTGCTCGATCGTCCCGGCGATCTCGCGGCTGCGGCCGTCGACCAGGCGGTCGATCTCGGCTTGCGCCCGGGCGAACAGAGCTTCGAGCTGGCCGCTGCGGGCCTCGAACGCCTCGGCGAATTGGTGCTCGCGGGCCTCCATCATTCCGGCGATGGCCGGGCTCGCCTGCTCGATCACGCTCTGCAGGGCCTGGGTCCGGTGCTCGATCGTCCCGGCGATCTCGCGGCTGCGGCCG
>NZ_LHCD01000091.1:0-431 GCF_001262595.1 Methylobacterium sp. ARG-1 | reverse complement strand
ACTACTTGGATAGTGGACGTTCCGAGGATCGGCCGATTTGCCCGGTCGCTAACCCAGAGTTGGTGGCGCGGATTGCTTCCTCTGATCTGTTCGATGCGGAGTGGTACCGGACGACTCAAGCGCACGGCGTGGCACGGGACCAAGCCGCACGACACTACCTGCAGGATGGCGCCGCACGTGGGCTGAGCCCGGGCCCACTGTTCGACGGCCCATGGTACCTTGCGAACAATGCTGATGTCGCAGCTGCAGGGTTAAACCCGCTGCTGCACTACTTGGATAGTGGACGTTCCGAGGATCGGCCGATTTGCCCGGTCGCTAACCCAGAGTTGGTGGCGCGGATTGCTTCCTCTGATCTGTTCGATGCGGAGTGGTACCGGACGACTCAAGCGCACGGCGTGGCACGGGACCAAGCCGCACGACACTACCTGCAG
>NZ_LHCD01000090.1:0-441 GCF_001262595.1 Methylobacterium sp. ARG-1 | reverse complement strand
TACCTAAATAGCTTTCGCGGAGAACCAGCTATTTCCGAGTTTGATTGGCCTTTCACCCCTAGCCACACGTCATCCAAGACCTTTTCAACGGGCACTGGTTCGGACCTCCAGTGGGTGTTACCCCACCTTCATCCTGCACATGGCTAGATCACTCGGTTTCGGGTCTAAAGCCACGAACTGAACGCCCTGTTCAGACTCGCTTTCGCTGCGCCTCCACCTACCGGCTTAAGCTCGCTCGTAACTTTAAGTCGCTGACCCATTATACAAAAGGTACGCGGTCACTCAGGACGAACCTTGAGCTCCCACTGTTTGTAAGCATCCGGTTTCAGGTGCTGTTTCACTCCCCTCGTCGGGGTGCTTTTCACCTTTCCCTCACGGTACTGGTTCGCTATCGGTCGCTGAGGAGTACTTAGGCTTGGAGGGTGGTCCCCCCATGTTCAG
>NZ_LHCD01000009.1:0-175877 GCF_001262595.1 Methylobacterium sp. ARG-1 | reverse complement strand
GCCGGACGAGCCGCTCCACCGGCAGGACCTGCGCGGGATCATCCCGCTTCCGGACGGGAGCGCGCTGACCTTCCGGTCCGCGCACGCCCCGAGCCTCGTCCCCGTCGCGCCCTGGGCCTCGCTCGCCACCGCCATGGCCATCCTCGTCGGGGTGGCCGCGGTCGTCCTGATGCATCGGATCGCCGGCCCCTTGCGGGAGCTGACCCGGGCCACCGGACGGATCGGCCACGGCGCCCCCGTCCGGGTTCCCGAGATTGGTCCCGACGAGACCCGAGGGATCGGCCGTGCCCTCAACGCGATGCAGGAGCGCATCCACCGGCTGGTCGGCGAGCGGACGCAGGCGCTCGCCGCCGTGTCCCACGACCTGCGAACGCCCATCACCCGGCTCCGCCTGCGCCTCGACCACGTCGAGGACCCGGCCGGGCGCCGCGCCATGGCCTCCGACCTCGACGACATGCAGGCGATGGTCGACGCGACGCTGGCCTACCTGGGGGGCGACGCCGACCCGGAGCCGCGGCAGGTCACCAACGTCGCGAGCATTTTGATGGGGGTCGCCGACGCCTCCGCGGATGCCGGCCGGGCGGTCGCATACGGAGGACCCGGCCGGGCCCTGGCGACGGTGCGCCCAGTCGCCTTCCGGCGGGCGCTGGAGAACCTCGTGGACAACGGCGTGCGCTACGGCGCGCGGGTGCGCATCGCCCTGGCGGCCGAAGAGACAGCGCTGGTCTTGCGCATCGACGACGACGGGCCCGGCATCCCGGCATGCGACGTCGCCTGCGCCTTCGAGCCCTTCACCCGCCTGGAGGGGTCGCGCAACCGAAACACCGGCGGGACCGGACTCGGCCTGACCATCGCGCGGCGGGCCGTGGAAGCGGAGGGAGGCACGCTCATCCTGACCACGAGGCCGGAGGGCGGATTGCGGGCCGAGATCCGCGTGCCCCGGGCTGGGCGCGGCGGCTGACACACTTCGTCACGAACGCGGCGTCCCGGAGACAAACGGCTTGGCTATCTCGGACTTCGAAGCGGCCGACGCGGTCGGCGCCGAACAGGCGACCGACAGATGAAGCGCACGCTCGCCGCCGTCCTCGCCGCCGGGATGCTGGCCGCGGCCACGGGGTCCGCCTTCGCCGTGGACAGCCACGGCAATGCCTCGAACCCCGAGCGCGCCGTCCCGAACACCGGTGGCGTGTCGGGCGGCCCGGCCCATCGCGACGACCCGCGCGTCAGCGAGGCCCGTGAGAAGCGGCCCGACGGCAAGCCGGCGCATTCGGACAACGACGGGCATGCCCACGGGCACAGCCACGACAAGCCCGGCAAGAAGTGAGCTCGCCGGGCAGGCCGCGGGGGCGGGAGGCGCGGACATGCGGATGCTGCCCCTGCTCGTCGTCTTCGCGCTCCTGGCCGCGGTGATCGGCTACGCGCTCGCCGAGCCTGCTCGGCACGTCGTTCACGATGCGCCGACCCCTCGCGCGTCGTGATGCGCCCGCACCGGCGCGAGCCGGTGCGGGCGACCTCTTCTCGACGCCAGGCGGCGACCTCAGTCGTCGAAGTCGTGATGGTGATGGTGCCGCTCGAACCGGCCCGGCCCGTAATCCTCGCGGCGCGGGTGATGGTGCCGGACCACGACGTCGTCATGGTTGCCGTGGCGGTAGACATCGACATGGTCGTGCGGCCGCCGCTCGCCGTAGCCGTAGCCGCGCTCGTAATACTGGGCCGAGGCCGCGGCCGGCGCGAGGAGGATGGCCGCCGCCATCAAGCCTGCTAGGTGCCGTCGCATCGCTGTCTCCTCCGGGGATTCCTATTGCGGCGGTTTGCGCGGCGGCCGTTGAACAGGTTCTGAGACCGTCGTTCAGGAAGCCGTCACCCCAGGTTCGCCGACGTCCTCGAAATGCGAGGGGCCGGGCCGGACGTCGCTGCCCCCGGCCCGGCCCCGTCGCGATGTCAGCCGCTCAGTGGCGGTGCTCTTCCACGACGGTCTTCTCGTGATGGTCGTCATGATGTTCGTGCACGACCGGCCGGTCGCGATGGTTCTCCTCGACGGTGGTGTGCGTATGGTCGACATCGCGGCGGTGGCCGTCGCCGTGAACCCCGACTCCGCCGGGGCCGACGTCCACGTGCTGGGCGAGCGCACCGACCGGCGCGAGGGCCAGGGCGGCCGCGGCGGCGGCGGCGAACATGATCTTCATCCAAGGATCTCCATGTTTCGCGGTCGGCCGGGAATGCGGCCCCCCGCGAAACCGTTCCCGGATTTTCCTCGCCCGGTATTCGTCTCGGCCGAGCGAGAAACGGCTTGGCCGCTTTCGCGTCGTGACCGCGGCTGACCTTGCATGGCGGCCACAAAATCTGTTCAGACCGGGTTCAAGAGGCCAGGACGATGCCTTGTCCGATCCGGGATAAATCGCGCATAAGGCCGGAGATGGGTTCAGGACGCGGGCATAGCCGCAGGTGGGCGGCACGGGGATGGTGGGCGTTCGCCGCACGCCTGCTCGCGCTCGCCCTCGCCCTGTCCCTCGTCGCGCCCGCCGCCGGCCTCGCCGCCGACGTCGCGTACCACGATGGCGGCGGCAGGCACGTCACGGAGATCGCGAGCATTGAGGCCGCGCCCGACACCGGCGCGACCGACCCCGGCATGGCCTGCCACCTCCATTGTGGCTGCCACCAGGCGGCACCCGCCGTGGCGGACTTCTCGGAGCCGGTCTTCGGGGTCGCCCGGCTGGCCTATGCGCATTTGAGCCAGACGGTTTCCTCCGTCTCGCCGGACCGCCTGCCGAGGCCCCCCCGCGCCTGAGGTGACGCCGCAGAGGCGCGTCCCGAACCCGGAGCCCGCGCTCCGGGCCACTCCTCACGCCACAGAAGCGGGACTGCCGCGTCCGTCCGAACGGCGCCCGATCCCGGCCGAGCAGGTCTCATGCGCATCCTCATCACCGCGGTCCTCGTGGCCGCCGGCATCGTCGTCGGCGCCGCCGTCCCCGCCATATCCGCGTTCGTCCGCGGCCTCCTGACATCGGCCGGGCTGCCGCCGGCCATCCTCACCTTCGCCGCCGGCCCGCCCCCTGGCGGGAAGGCGCCGAAGGATGAGGCCAACCATGCCGAAGGCGACGGCCACGACCACGGCAAGGCCGCCGCGCCGAAGGCCGAGGGAGCCCACGCTCACGGCGAGCACGAGCATTCCGAGGCGGAGGGCGAGGAAGGCCACGTCAAGATGACGGCCGAGCAGGTCGAGGGGCAGGACATCGGCGTCGCCAAGGCCGAGGGCGGGACGCTCTCGCGACACGTCCTGGTGCCCGGCACCATCACGCCCGATACCGACCGGATCGCCCGCGTCCCCGCCCGCGTCGTCGGCACGGTGTCCGAGATGCGCAAGCGCCTGGGCGACGACGTCAGGAAGGGCGAGGTGGTCGCCCTCCTCGACAGCCGGGAAGTCGCCGACGCCAAGAGCGAGTACCTCACCGCGATGGTCCAGTCCGACCTCCAGAAGATCAACTTCGAGCGCCAGCAGAAACTCTTGGCGTCGGCGGCGGCATCCCAGGCGGCGTTCGACAACGCCAAGGCCGTGTTCCAGGAGAACCAGCTGCGCGTCGACCTCGCCCGCCAGAAGCTCTCGGCGCTGGGCCTGAACGCCGCCGAGGTCGCCGCCGCGCAGAAACGCGACGAGGCGACGCCGAACGCCTCGACGCTGCGCCAGTACGAGCTGCGGGCGCCCATCGCCGGCCGCATCGTGGAGCGCAAGGTCGATGTCGGCACGGCGGTGGGCAAGGAGGGCGACCCTGCCGACGTCTACACCGTCGCCGACCTCTCGACCGTCTGGATCGAGCTCGCGGTCCCCACCTCCGACCTCGCCGAGGTCCGGGAGGGCGCGCGGGTCACCGTGAACCGCGGCGGCCGCAGCGAGCAGGGCAAGGTGGTGTTCGTCAGCCCGCTGCTGAACGCCGACACCCGGTCCGCCCGGGTCGTGGTCTCGCTGCCCAACAAGGACATGGCCTGGAGGCCCGGCACCTACGTCACCGCCGAGGTCGAGACCGCGACGGACCAAGTGCCGGTGCGGGTCGCCAAGTCGGCGCTCCAGACCGTCGAGGGCAAGCGCGTCGTCTTCGTGCGCACGGACGAGGGCTTCGAAAAGCGCGAGGTCGAGCTCGGGCGCTCCGACGACGACGGCTTCGAGGTCGTCTCGGGCCTCAAGCCCGGCGAGACCATCGCGGTGGCCAACACCTTCCTCCTCAAGGCCGAGCTCGGGAAGAGCGAAGCCGACCACGACCATTGAGGAAGCCCGACATGATCAGCCGCATCCTCGACTTCTCCGTGCACCAGCGCTGGCTGGTTCTGCTCCTGTCGCTGCTGGCCGCCGGCTTCGGCGGCTACTCGGTCACCAAGCTGCCGATAGACGCGGTGCCCGACATCACCAACAACCAGGTGCAGATCAACACGACGGCGCCGTCGCTCTCGCCCGTCGACATCGAGAAGCAGGTCACCTACCCGGTCGAGACCGCGCTCGCGGGCATCAAGGGGCTCGAATACACCCGCTCGCTCTCGCGCAACGGCTTCTCGCAGGTCACCGCGGTCTTCGCGGAGAAGCTCGACATCTACTTCGCCCGCCAGCAGGTCGCCGAGCGCCTCGCGCAGGTGAGGCGGGACCTGCCGCCCGGCACCGAGCCCAGCATGGGGCCGATCTCGACCGGGCTGGGCGAGATCTACATGTGGTCGATCCATTACGCGAAGCCCGGCGAGCGCACGGTCTCGAAGGCGGGCAAGCCCGGCTGGCAGCCCGATGGCAGCTACCTGACCCCCGAGGGCCAGCGCCTGAAGACCGAGCTGGAGCAGACCGCCTACCTGCGCACCGTCCAGGACTGGATCATCCGCCCCCTAGTCAAGACCGTGTCCGGCGTGGCCGGGGTCGACGGCATCGGCGGCTTCGAGAAGCAGTACCACGTCCAGCCCGACCCGACGCGGCTCGCGTCCCTCGACCTGTCCTTCTCGGACGTCGCCCGGGCGCTGGAGGCCAACAACGCCAACCAGGGCGCCCGCTACCTGGAGGACAACGGCGAGGGCTACGTCGTGCGCGCCGCCGGCCGCCTGGAGAGCATGGACGAGATCGGCGACGTGGTCGTCGCCACCCGGGGCGGCGTGCCGGTGCGGATCAAGGACATCGCCGAGGTCCGCATCGGGCGCGACCTGCGCACGGGCTCGGGCAGCGAGGACGGCCAGGAGGTCGTCGTCGGCACCGCCCTGATGCTGATCGGCGAGAACAGCCGCACGGTGGCTGCCGCGGTCGACGCGCGCATGGAACAGATCCGCAAGAGCCTGCCGCCCGGCGTCGAGGTCCAGACCGTCCTCGACCGGACCCGGCTCGTCGAGGCGACCGTGAAGACGGTGGTGAAGAACCTGTCCGAGGGCGCGGCTCTCGTCATCGTCATCCTGTTCCTGCTGCTCGGCAACATCCGGGCCGCCATCATCACGGCCCTGGTCATCCCGGTCGCCATGCTGATGACCATGACCGGCATGGTCGAGGCGAAGATCTCGGCCAACTTGATGAGCCTCGGCGCCCTCGATTTCGGGCTGATCGTCGACGGGGCGGTGATCATCACCGAGAACGCCCTGCGCCACCTCGCAGAGAAGCAGCAGGAGCTGGGCAGGGGGCTCGACACCGAGGAGCGCCTCCAGACGGTCCGCGCCTCAGCCGAGGAGATGATCAAGCCGTCGCTCTACGGGCAGGCGATCATCATCTTGGTCTACGTCCCGCTCCTGACCTTCACGGGGGTCGAGGGCAAGATGTTCGAGCCGATGGCGCTGACCGTGATCATCGCGCTCGTGGCGGCCTTCGTGCTGTCGCTGACCTTCGTGCCGGCGCTCATCGCCATCGTCATCACCGGCAAGGTCACGGAGAAGGACAACCTCATCATCCGGGCGCTCAAGGCCGCTTACCGCCCGGTGCTCGGCGCGGCGGTCCGGGCGCCGTTCGTCTTCGTCGGCGCGGCGCTCCTGCTGCTCGTCGGGGCGGGCATCCTGTTCACCCGCCTCGGGACCGAGTTCATCCCGCAGCTCGACGAGAAGAGCATCGCCCTCAACGCCACCCGAATCCCATCGACCTCCCTCACCCAGTCGCAGGCGATGCAGCTCAAGGTCGAGAAGGTGGTCTCGAAATTCCCGCAGGTGGCCTACGTCTTCTCGAAGACCGGCACCGCCGAGGTCGCCTCCGACCCGATGCCGCCGAACTCCTCAGACACCTTCGTCATCCTGAAACCCCAGGAGGAGTGGCCCGAGCCGAGCCTGTCCAAGGCCGAGTTGCAGGAGCAGATCGAGAAGGCGGTCGGGGCGCTCGCCGGCAACGTCTACGAGTTCTCCCAGCCGATCCAGCTGCGCTTCAACGAGCTGCTCGCCGGCACCCGGGGCGACCTCGCCGTGAAGGTGTTCGGCGACGAGTTCGAGCCGATGCTGAAGGCGGCCAACCAGGTCGCGGCGGTCCTGAAGGGCATCGACGGCGCCGAGGACGTCAAGGTCGAGCAGACGGCGGGCCTGCCGTTCCTGGAGATCAAGATCAACAAGGCCGAGGCGGCGCGCTACGGCCTGAGCACCGGGGCGATCCAGGAGGTCATCGGCGCGGCCATCGGGGGACGGGACGCCGGCGTCGTGTTCGAGGGCGACCGTCGCTTCCCCATCGTCGTGCGCCTGACCGACAAGGTCCGCGAGGACCGGGAGGCCCTGGAGAACATCCCGGTGCCGCTGCCGGCGGGCCCGAACGGCCGGGCGAGCTCGGTCCTGCTCAAGCAGGTGGCGAGCTTTTCGGTCACCGAGGGACCGAACCAGATCTCGCGCGAGAACGGCAAGCGGCGGGTCGTGGTCACGGCCAACGTGCGCGGGCGGGACATCGGCTCGCTCGTCGCGGAGGCGCAGGCGAAGGTTGGAAGCCAGGTGCAGCTGCCGCCAGGTTCCTACCTCACCTGGGGCGGGCAGTTCGAGAACCTCGCCTCGGCCAAGCGGCGGCTGATGGTGGTGGTACCGGTCTGCTTCTTCCTGATCTTCCTGTTGCTGTACTCGGCCCTGGGCTCGCCGCGGGACGCGCTGCTGGTGTTCAGCGCGGTGCCGCTTGCCCTCACCGGGGGCATCTTCGCGCTTTGGCTGCGCGGCATGCCGGTCTCGGTACCGGCGGCGGTCGGGTTCATCGCGCTCTCGGGCGTTGCGGTCCTCAACGGCCTCGTCATGCTGACCTTCATCAAGCAGCTCGTGGCGGAGGGCCGGCCGAAGCGCGAGGCCATCCTGGAGGGCGCCATGACCCGGTTGCGGCCGGTGGCGATGACGGCGCTGGTCGCCTCGCTCGGCTTCGTGCCCATGGCCATCGCCACCGAGACCGGCGCCGAGATCCAGCGGCCGCTCGCCACCGTGGTCATCGGTGGCCTGATCAGCGCCACCCTGCTGACCCTGATCGTGCTGCCGGCCCTGTACGCCCGGTTCGGCAAGGTTGTCGTCCCGAAGGTCGCGGAGCGGCCGCGGGAGCCGGGGCCACGACACCTCAAGGCGGCGGAGTAGACGAGATGCGACGCGTCCCAACCTGGTTGGCGGCTCCTTTCGCCTTCCTCGCGCTGACGGGTGCGGCTCCGGGCGCGGACGGAGGCGTCGGCGAGGCTCCGTTCGGCCTCGCGTGGGGGCCCGTCGCCGACGTGCCGCGCCCGCTCAAGGCCGACCGCGAGGCCAACCTGACCGCGCTGTACTACCCGCGTGGCTGGCGGCCGGCCGTCGGGTCGGCAACGGCCGAGGTCGTGCTGGTGGTCTGCCGCGAGGAGGGTCTGCAGGAGGTCGTCTGGGTGGGGCTCCCCCTGGCGGGCGAGGAACTCGCGCGCGTGCGCCGCGCCATCCACGACGAAGGGGTGCGCCGCTACGGCGAGCCGACACCGGGGCCATCGGCCGATTCCGAGCTCTGGCCCGGCGGTCGGGCTCTCCTGGCCAGCCGCGAGGCTCCGGACGGGCGGCACGAGCTCGTCATGGCGGCGTTCGGTCCCGGCTACGCGGCCTGCTCGGCCGCCCACCTCGCCGCGACCGGACACCCCGCCGGCGCGCACGTGGCCGAGCTCATCGGCTCCTCCGGCCCCTGAGGCGGCCGGTCCGGGACGGCAACGAAAGACTGGGAGCGACATGGGACACGGACACGCGCACGGCGGCGGCCACGGGCATTCGCACGGCGGCGGCATACCCGCGGGCTCGGCGGCGGGCAGGAACAAGGGGCGCCTAGCCTGGGCGCTCGCCCTGACGCTGACCTACATGGCCGCGGAGGTCGTCGGCGGCCTGCTCACCGGCAGCCTCGCGCTGCTGGCCGATGCCGCCCACATGGTCACGGATGCCGGCGGCCTCGCGCTGTCGCTGCTCGCCATCCACTACGCGGCCAAGGCGCCGTCGCCGGGCAAGAGCTTCGGCTACATGCGCTTCGAGATCCTGGCGGCCCTCGCCAACGCCGTCGTGCTGCTCGGGGTGACGGCCTACATCCTGTACGAGGCCTACCGGCGCTTCTTCGAGCCGACCGAGATCCTCGGCTGGCCGATGATGCTGGTCGCGTTCGTCGGCCTCGGGGTGAACCTCGCCAGCATGAGACTCCTCGCGGGCGGATCGTCGGAAAGCCTCAACGTCAAGGGCGCCTACTTCGAGGTCTTCTCCGACATGCTGGGTTCGGTCGGCGTCATCGCCGCGGCCCTCGTGGTGATGGCGACGGGCTGGCGATGGGTCGATCCGCTGGTCGGCGCCGGCATCGGCCTGTTCATCGTGCCGCGCACCTGGCGCCTGTTGAGCGAGGCGCTTCACATCCTGCTGGAGGGAACGCCTCTGGGTGTCGATCTTGCCGCGCTACGAACGGAGATCGAGGCGATGCCTGGCGTGCGGCGCGCCTACGACCTTCATGCCTGGACGCTGACCTCCGGCTTCGACGCGATGAGCGGCCACGTGGTCATGGACGACGTCGCCGCCGGACCCGACCTCATCCGCGCGGTCCGGCGTCTGGTGAAGGAGCGACACGGCATCGAGCACGTCACCGTCCAGGTCGAGGACGAGGCGCTTTCGGCCGAGGCCGCGCGCCTGCCCGTGTGACGGCGAGCATCCGGCATGAGCAAGAAATCGGCGCGGCTGCGGAGCGAGTGGGCGCCAAATCCTCGGCGCAAGCGACGGGTCAGGCCATACGTCCGCAAAGCCGCGGATCGAATGATGATAGCGATCTGTATCGGATTGCCTCTGGCCGTATTGTTTCTCCAATACTTCAAGCACCTCATGAAGTGATGCCTGACTATGCAAGGTGTTTTCAATGAATGATCTACAAACGCACCATTTTGCCGTGACGACAACGGCGATGCTTGCGGTTCTGAGAACATCGACCATCGCCATGATGACCCTTCTCATGCAAAAACTTTCAGCACCTGAACGGGAAGAGGTTTTCGCAGAGATCGCGGCGACAATCGGTGAGTTGCCCCCGGATTATTCCCAGGCAGGCCCCGTGGGGACCAAGTTCTACGAAGAGGTGGTGGCCGAGGCGCCGGCGCTCGCGAAGGCATTCGTCCAAGATTTGCGTAGATCTCTTGGTTGAAATCCGATGAGACCATTTATCAGTTATCGAGTGTTGGTGACGGAGAGCAGAGGTCCCGCGGACCTGACGCGCCTGTCGCCTTTTCTGTGCTCGGTGCCCGGCCCGTCACTGAGGCTTAGGCGTCTCCGTATCGAGTGCCAACTGGGCATGGCGGATCTTCCTGGCGACACCGCGCCTGCGCGGGTTGCTCGCCCTGAATTTCGCCGTCGCGGCGGCCGGCGCCATGGTCATCGTCAATACCGTGGTAATCGTCCAGGCCCTGCTCGGACGCCCCCAGCACGACGTCGCCCTTGCCCTTGGACCCTTCGGCGCGGGCTCGATGGCCGCCGCCCTGGTCCTACCGCGGGTCCTGGACCGCCTGTCCGACAGGGGTGTGATGCTGCCGTCCGCCGCCTTCCTCGGAGTCGTCCTCGTCGGGGTCGCTGCCCTGACCTGGTGCGGGGCCATCGGCTGGCCCGTACTGCTCGGGACCTGGCTCGTCCTTGGGATCGGCTACTCCGCCGCCCAGTTCGCGCTCTCGCACGCGTCGTGGCTCCTCACTTACCCGCTGGCGGGCTGCCTCGGCGCTGCCGTCGGGATGCCCGCGACCCTGGCGGCACTCGGCGCCCTGACCGTCGCGGGCGTCGCGGCGGCGGCCATGCTTTGGCCTGCATCCGACCCGGACGTCGTCGCACATGCCCACGCGGACCTCGACCCGTCCCACCCCCACGTGCGGGGGATCGGTCAGGGCCGGCACGAGCATGCTTTCGTCATCGACGACCTGCATCGGCAATGGCCGTCCAGGGCGAATTAGGAACCACACGGCGAGCGTTGGAACGGCGACGCTCAGGGGGGGGCGTCGGGTGCCGGACATCCCTCATCCGATGGTCTGTCGGGGGCCGTGAGGATTGCGTCGCGGCAGGTCCGCATCGAGGGGAACACGGCATGAGGACGTTGCTCGGATCCTGGCAGCTGTGGGCGCTGCTTTCTGCCGCCTTCGCGGCGTTGACCGCGATCTTCGCCAAGGTCGGCATCGAGAACGTCAATTCCGACTTCGCCACCTTCATCCGCACGGTCGTCATACTCTGCGCCCTCGGCGCCATCCTGGTCGGCACGGTCCAGTGGGTACCGGTCGGGTCGGTCTCGGCCAGGACCTACGTGTTCCTGGTGCTCTCGGGCCTCGCCACGGGCGGCTCATGGATCTGCTACTTCCGCGCCCTCAAGCTCGGCGAGGCCAGCCGCGTGGCCCCGGTCGACAAGCTCAGCGTCGTGCTGGTGGCCGTCTTCGGGGTCGTCTTCCTCGGCGAACGTCTATCTCCACCGAATTGGCTCGGCGTCGCCCTCATCGCCGCCGGGGCCGTGCTCGTCGCCTATCGAGGATGAAGCCGGCGGGAAGGGATGCGTCGCGGCGCAGTCCAGGGCGAGGGCTCGAAACCGGACGGACCGACCGATGCGCGTGCTGTTGATCGAGGACGACCGGATGATCGGCGAAGGGCTGTCGAACGGCCTCTCGGCCGAGGGCTATTCCGTCGATTGGGTCCGCGACGGCGGCGAGGCCGAGACGGCCCTGCTCAACGGCGGCCACGCGCTCGCGCTGCTCGACCTCGGCCTGCCGGGCGGGGACGGACTTCGGGTGCTTCGATCCGCCCGGGCGGCCGGGATCGACACGTCGGTGCTCATCATCACGGCGCGGGACGGCCTCGAAAGCCGCGTCGCAGGCCTCGACCTCGGGGCGGACGATTACCTGGTCAAGCCGTTCGAGATGCGCGAGCTGCTCGCCAGGATGCGGGCCATCCTGCGCCGTCGGGCCGGGCGGGCGAGCGCGCGGCTCGTGGCCGCCGAGACCGAACTCGACACGGAAAGCCACGTCCTGTCCCACGCCGGGACCGTCGCGGTCCTGTCGGCGCGCGAATACGCCCTCATGCACGCCCTGATGGAGCGACCGGGGCGCATCCTCTCTCGTGCGCAGATCGAGGAACGCATCTACGGGTGGGGCGAGGAGGTCGAGAGCAACGCGGTGGACGCCCTGATCCTCACGGTCCGTCGAAAGGTCGGCAAGGGCGTGATCCTGAATGTCCGCGGCGCAGGTTGGATGGTACCCAAGCCATGAGGGCCGCCTCCCTGCGCCGCACGACGCTCGTCTGGATGACCGCCCTGCTCGCCGGAATCGGCTTGGCCGCGATGGTCGCGGCCTATGCCCTCGCGCGGATCGAGGCGGCCGATTTCCTCGACGGGCAGTTGCGGCAAGTCGCCCTCAACGCCGGTCCCGGGCTAACGGACGCGGACGCGCCGCCCGCCGCCGACCAGGACCCGGAGGACCAACTCGCCGTCACCATCTGGAAGGACGGGCAGGTCCTGCGCGACGACCGCGGCGTCGACGTCCGCCACCCCGGCCGCACGGGATATGCGAACGTCGTCATGGGCGGCGAGCTCTGGCGCACATACACGACCGCCAACGGCACAACGACGGTCCGGGTCGCCCAGCGCGACGTCGTGAGGGCGGAGTTCGCACGCAATGCGGCGCTCGGTGCCGTGGCCCCCCTGCTGCTCCTCGTCCCGCTGTCGTGGATCGTCGTCGGCTGGGCGATGAACCGGGCGCTCGGGCGGCTCGACGGCTTGGTGCATGACCTCGCCGGGCGCGGCGCCGCCGCCCAAGGCCCCTTGCCGACGCGCGGCGTGCCGACGGAGGTGGCGCCCCTCGTCGAGGCCATGAACGGGCTCATCCTTCGCCTGCAGGCCGCTCTGGCCGCCCAGAAGCGGTTCGTCGCCGACGCGGCGCACGAACTGCGTACGCCGCTCGCCGCGATGCAGATCCAACTCGACTCCCTCGGCGGGCCTGCCGGTGGCGGGAGCGACGCGCGGCGTACGGCGCTGGCGGACGGCCTCCGGAGGGCGAACCGGCTGGTGGATCAACTGCTCCGTCTCGCCCGGCTCGACGACGGTGCCGAGGCGCGTCCTGCATCCGTCGACCTCGGCCAGCTCCTGCTCGACTGCGTCGCCGACCACGTCGTGCTCGCCGAGCGCAAGGACATCGACCTGGGCGTGCATATCGAGACACCCGCGACGCTTCACGCGTCGGAGGACGAGGTCCGCGTCCTGTTCGCCAACCTCGTCGACAACGCCCTGCGCTACACGCCGTCCGGAGGCCAGGTCGACGTCCGTCTGCTGAACCGGGACGGTGCGTGCGTCGTCACGGTTCGGGACACCGGCTGCGGGCTGCCGCCGGGAAGCGAGGGCCGCCTGTTCGACCGCTTCTTCCGGGCCGCGCCACCGGAAGTCGAAGGCACAGGGCTCGGGCTCGCCATCGCCCGCCGCATCGCGGAGCGCAACGACCTCGGCCTGACGGTCGAAAACCGACGTGACGGGCAGGGGACCCTCGCAACCGTCAGACTGCCGGCCTGAGGCCGAGCCTGCGGCTCCTTTGGACGAAGCTCATTCTGCCCTCATTATGGCTCGCTATCACGGTGCCCGACCATGACGGACGGGAGACGGGGATGAGCGAGATCCAGCGCCAGATCTTGAACAAGGTACCGGAGGTCACCGCGGTCTTCTGGGTCATCAAGATACTGTCCACGACCGTCGGCGAGACCGGCGCGGACTACCTCGCGGTGAACGTCGGCCTGGGTGCCGCCGTCACCGCCACCCTCACGGCCGGCCTCCTCGCGGCCGTCCTCGCCCTGCAGGTGCGCGAGTGGCGCTACTTGCCCTGGACCTATTGGTCGACCGTCGTCCTCGTCAGCGTGGTCGGCACGCAGGTTACCGACATCCTGACCGACAAGCTCGGCGTGAGCCTCTTCGTCAGCACCGGCGTGTTCGCGGCCGCCCTCGCCACCGTGTTCGCCCTTTGGTACGCGACCGAGCGGACGCTCTCGATCCACGCCATCGTGACCCGGCGCCGCGAGGCGTTCTACTGGCTCGCCATCCTCCTGACCTTCGCGCTCGGCACGGCCGCGGGCGACCTGGCTACCGAGGCGCTGGGGCTCGGCTTCAATCTCGGCGTCGTCATCTTCGGCACGATGCTGGCCGCCCTCGCCCTCGCCTGGCGCCTCGGCACGAACCCGGTGACGATCTTCTGGCTCGCCTACATCGTCACGCGCCCCCTCGGCGCATCGCTGGGCGATCTGCTGTCGCAGGCACGGGAATACGGCGGCCTCGGCTTCGGCACGGCCTCCACCAGCCTCGCCTTCTTCGCCGTCATCGTCGCCCTGGTGACGTCCCTGAGCCTCGTCTCCGGACGCCCTGGCGAGCCGGCCGGACAGCGGCGGGCCTGACCGTCCGCCGCCTCCCGCATCCCCATCCTCCAGTCCTTCCAACGCCGCACGACACGGAGCGAATGACCATGCGAAACATCCTCCTCGCCGCCATCGCCGCGACGGTCATCGGCGCCACGGCCGCCCCCCTGGGCCTGCAGGCGATGCAGGACGCCGCCGTCGGAGCGACGCCCAAGGCGATGGCGGCCTCGAAGCTCGGCGACCTCTCCAAGTTCCGGACCATCGTCGTCGACGTAAAGGCGATGACCGACCGGGGCGACCTCGCCGCCGCCAAGACGCGCATCAAGGACCTGGAATTGTCCTGGGACGCGTCCGAGGCCGGCCTGAAGCCGCGAGCCGCCGCCGACTGGCACGTCGTGGACAAGGCCATCGACCGCACCCTCGACGCGTTGCGGGCTTCGAACCCCGATCCGGCCGCCTGCCGTCGCGCGGTCGACGACCTGCTCGCCATCATCGACCAGACCCACACCGCGTGAGCCAGCCCTCGCTTTCCCACGGCAGCCCGATGCAACCGACCGAGCGACCCGGACACGTCGAACCCGCCAAAGTGCCAGAAGCCACCGCCGGGTTCTGGGCCATCAAGATCGTGGCCACGACGTTGGGCGAGGTCGGCGGCAACGCGGTCACGTTGACGCTCGGCCTCGGCTATCTCGCCGGCACGGCGATCTTCGGGGCCGCCCTGGCGGTGCTGCTCGCCGCACAGGTCCGGGCGGACCGCTTCCAGCCGCTCCTGTACTGGGCCGTGGTCACCGCGACGACGCTCGCAGGCACGACCCTCGCCGACTTCTGCGACCGGTCCCTCGGCATCGGCTACGCGGGCGGGTCCCTGGTGTTGCTCGGATTGGTCGTCGCGACCCTGATCCTGTGGAAGCGCACGCTCGGCACGGTCGCCGTGGAGACGGTACGGTCCCCGCGGGCCGAAGGTTTCTATTGGGCCACGGTCATGTTCTCCCAGACGCTCGGCACCGCGTTGGGCGACTGGATGGCCGACAGCAGCGGACTCGGGTACAACGGGAGCGCGCTCCTCATCCTCGTCGCGCTGGTCGTGGTCACGGCCCTCCAACTGCGAACGCGCGTTTCCAGGCCGATGCTGTTCTGGACGGCGTTCGTCCTGACGCGGCCGCTCGGCGCCACCCTCGCCAACTCGCTCGACAAGCCAGTCGCTTCCGGCGGCCTGGGCATCGACGACATCACGATCTCCGGCGTGCTCGCGCTCGTCATGGCCGGGCTCGTCCTCCTCATCCCGCAGCGTGCCGGTCGCCGGGCGGCCTGCGCCGACGCGCCGTGAGGTTTCCCCTCGAAGAAGGAGCAGGTCCGATGGACGACCGTTACGAACGCGCTCTGAGCAAGGTGCCGGAGGTCACGCTGGGCTTTTGGATCATCAAGATCCTGGCCACGACGCTCGGGGAGACCGGCGGCGATACCGTCACCATGACCCTCAATTGGGGCTACCTCGCCGGTACCGCCCTGTTCGCCGTGCTGCTGGTCGCGCTCGTGGTCGCCCAGGTCATGTCGAAGCGGTTCCACCCGGTCCTGTACTGGTCCACGATCGTCGCCTCGACCACCTTCGGTACGACGATGGCGGACTTCGCCGACCGCTCGCTCGGCATCGGGTACACCGGCGGGTCGACCCTGCTCCTCGTTTGCCTCGCGGCCGTGCTCGGGCTCTGGTACGCGACCGAGGGCACCGTGTCGGTGAACACGGTTTCGACCCCCCGGGTCGAAGCGTTCTATTGGGGGGCGATCACCTTCTCGCAGACGTTGGGCACCGCGCTCGGCGACTGGCTCGCGGACACCGGCGGCCTCGGCTACGAGGGCGGCGCCCTCGTCTTCGCGGCGGCGCTCGCGGTCGTCGTCGCCCTTTACTACCGGACCTCGGTTTCGCGCGTCACGCTCTTCTGGGCGGCGTTCATCCTGACCCGCCCGCTCGGGGCCACGGTGGGCGATTTCCTCGACAAGCCGGTCGCCGACGGCGGGTTGAACCTGAGCCGGCCGCTCGCCTCCGCCGTGATCGCGGCCTTCATCGTCGCGCTCATCGTCCTCCTCCCGCAAAGGGCCGGTCAGCATCCGACAGAGGGAGCACAGGCGTCGCGCTGACCCGGACGTTCCCGTGCGAGCGCCGAACGGCCACCGTGCCTTGCCCAAAGCTTCCGGATCGCCACGTCCAAGCGTATGATGAGGGGGAACCTATAGTGCCAAAGCATGCCCGCTGCATTACGCGACGACTTCATCGGGCTGGATGAGTACGAACGCCTCTGCGAAGCGGCGGAGGAAGGGGAGCGGCTGGAGTACATCGACGGGCAGGTTGTCCGCATGCTGGTCGGCGGCTCCATCGCCCACCATGCCTTGACCCGGTGCCTCGATAACCTGATTGCCGACCGCCTCCCCCCGGCGGGCCGTGCGCGTCATTACGTCAGACGATGCGGCTCCAAGCGGGAACGGCACGCGTCTACCCGGATGTCTTCGTCGCCTGCGGGGATACCGTCGAACCGGATCCGGAGACCAACAGCGTCCGTTCGGCGACCGTCATCGTGGAGGTTCTGCCCCCCGCGACCGAACGGTACGACCGCGGCGGGAAATGGCTCGAATACCAGACGCTGCACGACCTCATGCATTTCGTCCATGTCGCGCAGGACCAACGCCGGGTCGGATTCTTCCACCGTCAGGGAGACGGATGGCACTACGAACTCCTACAAGGACCGGACGCCGTCCTTCGGCTAGCGGCCATCGGGGTCGAGTTGAGGCTCGACGATTTCTACTCGTCCATCCCGCTGCTAGCCACGGAGGGCGGCGACCTCGCTACCCAAGCCACGTTTGCCACCGTTCAGGTATCGGGCATTGCGGGGATGAAGGGTCTTCCACGCTCGCCGGACATCTACGCCATGGTTACGGAGATGGACGCCGGCGAGTGTGAGGCGGCCGTAGCTGCCATCGTCGGCTTGGTCGGTACGCCCGCGATGGTGGATTGGAAGTCCGTACTGCCGGAGCGGCTGCAGAACCGGCTGGATGCTGTTCTGAGCGCCAGCACTTACTATTAGGCAGTCCTTTCAGGAGCCGGGCGGCTTAATCATAACCGAAGGGGGGCGGCCCCATGAGGGCTTGGGCGTCCTCCAACGCCCGGTCGACGTTGCGGGGGTGTTTGCCCGCTCTGGCACCCGCCGCGACGACCAACGCCGGATGGAACCCCGTCTTCATTACCCACTCCGAACCTAAGCGGTCCGTACCCCGACGGCTAGGGCGGCCATGGCGCTCAGCAGGTAACCGACCTCAAAGCGTTGGATCTCGGTCACCAAAGGGCACTGACGAAAGCTTGATGTTGACAGCGGAGAGCATCTCTGAATCAATGCTCTCCCAACCTGAAAACCTGCCGATACGCCGGCGAGGTCAGGCTTCTCAGTAAATCGGTCCACATAATTCGCTTCCCGGGACATATTTTACTGAGAAATTACATAGCGGGCGCTACACGTCCAGGTTGGCGACGCTCAGCGCGTTGTCCTGGATGAACTCGCGCCGCGGCTCGACCACGTCGCCCATCAGCTTGACGAACAGGTCGTCGGCGTCGGTCGTGTCCTTGACCTTCACCTGCAGCAGCGAGCGCACCTCGCGGTCCAGCGTCGTCTCCCAGAGTTGCTGGGCGGTCATCTCACCCAGGCCCTTGTAGCGTTGGAGCTGGAGACCCTTGCGGCCGAAGGCCATCACCGCCTCGAATAAGGCGACGGGCCCGTGCAGAACGGTCTCGTCGGTCTTGCGCATCAGCGTAGCGGGCTCGCCGTAGATCTCGCGGAACGCGTCGGCGCGCTCGGACAGGCGCCGCGCCTCCTGAGAGGAGATCAGGCTGGCATCCAGGGTGGCGACCTGCTTCACGCCGCGGAGCGTCCGGGTGAGGCGATAGCCACCCTCGTGCGATTCACCCTGCCAGCCCTGCTCGATCTCGTCGGCAATCAGATCGAGGCGGCGCGCGGTCATGTCGGCCAGCACCTCGGCCTCACCGGGCCGCGTCGCCGCCTCGGCGTCGAATGCCCCGGCCAGCACCGCCTGCTCGACCACGGAGCGGTCGTAGCGGGTGTGCAGGCCCTGGAGCACGTTGCGGAAGCCACGCGCCTCCTCGACCAGGCTCTTGAGCTGCGGGCCGGTGAACTCGGCGCCGGTCGAGAGCCGCAGGATCGCCCCGTCGGTGCCCTGGTCGATCAGGTAATCCTCGAGGGCGCGCTCGTCCTTGAGATAGATCGCCTTGCGCCCACGCTCGGCTTTGTAGAGCGGCGGCTGGGCGATGTAGAGGTGGCCGCGGTCGATCAGCTCCGGCATCTGGCGGAAGAAGAACGTCAGCAGCAGGGTGCGGATGTGCGAGCCGTCCACATCGGCATCGGTCATGATGATGATGCGGTGGTAGCGCAGCTTCTCCGGGTTAAAGCCCTCGCGGTCCGTTGACGAGCGCCCGATCCCGGCGCCGAGCGCCGTGATCAGCGTGCCGATCTCCACAGAGGACAGCATCCGGTCGGCGCGCACGCGCTCGACGTTGAGGATCTTGCCGCGCAGCGGCAGCACCGCCTGGAACGCCCGGTCGCGGCCCTGCTTAGCCGAGCCGCCGGCCGAGTCGCCCTCAACCAGCAGGATCTCGCATTTCGACGGGTCGCGCTCCTGGCAATCGGCGAGCTTGCCGGGCAGCGAGGCGATGTCCAGCGCCCCCTTGCGGGTCACGGTCTCGCGGGCCTTGCGGGCGGCCTCGCGGGCGGAGGCCGCCAGCACGACCTTGCCCATCACCGAGCGGGCCTGCTGCGGGTTCTCTTCGAGCCACGTGGACAGGCCCTCGTTGAGGACGTTCTCCACGGCGGGACGGACCTCGGACGAGACCAGCTTGTCCTTGGTCTGCGACGAGAATTTCGGATCCGGCACCTGCACTGAGATGACCGCGGTCAGGCCCTCGCGGCAATCCTCGCCGGTGAGCGAGACCTTCTCGCGCTTCGAGACGCCCGACGAATCTGCGTAGCCGGTGATCTGGCGGGTCAGCGCCGCCCGGAAGCCCGCCATATGCGTGCCGCCGTCGCGCTGTGGGATGTTGTTGGTGAACGGCAGGACCGTCTCGTTGAACGAGTCGTTCCACCAGAACGCGACCTCGACCCGGATGCCCTCACGCTCGGCGCGGACCACCACGGGGCTGGACATGCCCTCGATCGGCTTGCGCGAGCGGTCGAGGTAGCGGACGAAGGCCTCGATGCCGCCCTCGTAGTAGAGCTCCTCGCGTTTGTGCTCGGCATGGCGCGCGTCGGTCAGTACGATGCGCACGCCGGAATTCAGGAAGGCGAGCTCGCGCAGCCGCTTCTCCAGCGTGCCGTAGTCGAACTCGATCATCGTGAAGGTGTCGGTGGAGGGCAGGAAGGTCACCTCCGTGCCGCGCCGTCCGTTGCCCGGGCCCACGACCTTGAGCGGCGACACGGCATCGCCGTGGCGGAACTCCATGGCGTGCTCCATCTCGTTGCGCCAGATCCGGAGCTTCAGCCAGGACGAGAGTGCGTTGACCACGGAGACGCCGACGCCGTGCAGGCCGCCGGAG
Source organism: Methylobacterium sp. ARG-1 (assembly GCF_001262595.1). Classification (NCBI taxonomy): domain Bacteria; kingdom Pseudomonadati; phylum Pseudomonadota; class Alphaproteobacteria; order Hyphomicrobiales; family Methylobacteriaceae; genus Methylobacterium; species Methylobacterium sp. ARG-1. The sequence continues at coordinate 156,520 of NZ_LHCD01000009.1, read as the reverse complement.
ACCTTGTAGGAGTTCTGGTCGAACTTACCGCCCGCGTGCAGCTGGGTCATGATGACCTCGGCCGCCGAGACGCCCTCCTCCTTGTGGATGTCGGTGGGGATGCCGCGGCCGTTGTCGGACACGGTCACCGAGCCGTTGGCGTTGAGCTGGACGGTCACGAGGTCGGCATGACCGGCCAGGGCCTCGTCGATGGCATTGTCCACCACCTCGTAGACCATGTGGTGCAGGCCCGAGCCGTCGTCGGTGTCGCCGATATACATGCCGGGGCGCTTGCGGACGGCGTCGAGGCCCTTGAGCACGCGGATCGATTCCGCGCCGTACTCGGCGGGCTCGTTCGGGGGGATGTCGGCCATGAAATTCCTCGGGCAGGCGGACCAGTTCGCGACGGAGGGACTCGCGCCGTCGGGCGCCCACGCCTGCGCTCTCGCTTGGTCCGCCTGATATAGGGGTTCCGCGTTGAGATTGCACGATTTTACGGGCTCGCGCCGGACCCGTGCACCCGCTTTTCTGAGGCCCGGCGCTTAACGCCGCGTTAGCCCTGGATTCCGCCCGCGCTGGCCGCGTCCAAACGGGCGATCGCGTCCGCCGACAGGGTCAGCGCGGCGGCCCCGAGCAGATCGTCGAGCTGCGCCACCGAAGTCGCGCTGGCGATCGGCGCGGTGATGCCCGGCCGGGCAATGATCCAGGCGAGCGCCACCTGGGCCTGGGTTGCGCCGTGGTCCCGGGCGATCGAATCGAGCACGTCGAGGAGCGCAAGGCCGCGCGGGGTGAGGTACTTCGCGACCCGGTTCTCCCGGGCCCGTCCAGCCGCATCCTGCGCGGAGCGGTACTTGCCGGTGAGGAAGCCCGCGGCCAGGGAGAAATAGCCGATCACGCCGATCTCTTCCGCCCGGCACAGGGGTTCAAGCTCGGCCTCGAAGCCGCGCTCGGCGAGGCTGTAATCCGGCTGGAGGCATTCGTAGCGGGGCAGGCCCGAGGCGGCCGAGACTTTCAGCGCTTCGGCAAGCCGCGCGGCCCCGTAGTTCGAGGCGCCGATCGCCCGGACCTTGCCGGCGGCGATCAGGCGCTCATAGGCCCGCAGCGTCTCCTCCAGCGGCACCTCCGCATCGTCGACATGCGACTGGTAGAGGTCGATCCGGTCGGTCTGGAGCCGCCGCAGGGACGCCTCGCAGGCCGCCTCGATATGCCGGGCCGAGAGTCCCTTGCCGGCCTCGCCCATATCCATGCCGACCTTGGTGGCCAGCACGATCCTGTCCCGCGCGCCCGGACGCGCCGCGAACCACTTCCCGATCACCATCTCGGATTCGCCGCCCTGATGGCCGGGCGCCCAGCGCGAATAGACGTTGGCGGTGTCGACGAAGTCGAAGCCGCGCTCCACGAACCGGTCGAGGATCGCGAACGAAGTGGCCTCATCCGCGGTCCAGCCGAAGACGTTGCCGCCGAGGCAGAAGGGCGCGACCGTGAGGTCGGAGCGGCCGATGCGGCGTTTGTCCATGATGTCAGCCCTGAAGGAATGGGTTGGAGACGCGCTCTTCGCCGAGCGTCCCGGTCGGCCCGTGGCCGGGGATGAAGGCGATGTCGTCGCCGAGCGGCAGGACTTTCTCCTTGATCGCCCGGATCAGCTGCTCGTGGTTGCCGCCGGGCAGGTCGGTGCGGCCGACCGAGCCCTTGAAGACGACGTCGCCGACCAGGGCGAAGCGCGCGTCCCGGCTCACGAACACGACGCTGCCCGGCGAGTGGCCCGGGCAATGGAGGATGTCGAAGCCGAGTTCGCCCACCGTCACGGCGTCGCCGTCCTCGAGCCAGCGATCGGGGGTGACGGCCCTGCCCTCGCCGATCCCGTAATTGGCCGCCGTCTCCGGCAGGAAATCGAGCAGGAACTTGTCGGCGAGGTGCGGGCCTTCGATCGGCACGCCGAGGCGCTCGCGCAGCTCGTCGGCGCCGGCGGCGTGGTCGACATGACCGTGAGTCAGCAGGATCTTCTCCACGCGCACGCCCTGCTCCCGGATGGCGGCCTCGATCCGGTCGAGGTCGCCCCCGGGATCGACGACCGCGCCGACCTTGGTGGAGTCGTCCCAGATCAGCGTGCAATTCTGCTGGAAGGGCGTGACCGGGATGATCCCGGCGCGGGGCGTTCCTGGCATGGGGTTCCGCGAGTTGGCTGCGCCGCCGCCGGCGCTCTCGACCCGGTTCTAGCGCAGAAGCGTCCGGGCGACACCATCGCGGCCCGGTCAGGCCGGTCCATCTTTCGGGCGGCGCAGGCTGTCGTGGAGCGCCAGCATCTCGGCCATGCCGAGGGACCGGCTGCTCCAGCGGGTCTCGGCGGTGTTCACTTTGGTGAACCGGTTGTGGGACCGGCCGCCATAGGCGCCGAAGAGCGCGACACCGGCCTCGGTCGCGCCGTCCTCCGAAGGCGTCGCGGACGCGTCCGGTCGGTCGATCCGATAGGAGGGCGCGGCCGCCTTCCCGGTGACGCCGATCCGCACCCAGGCATCGCCGTAATGCTTCTGGCACATCCGCATCGTCACCAGCACCTGCCGGAGATAGCCCTCGGCATCCTCGAGGCCGGGCAGGACGTCCGCGATCGTCGCGTCCGAGGGGTAATGCTTCGACCGAACCATGTGAAACCTCGCTCCGGGGCGTGCCTTACCGTGCCAGCCGGGCCAGGGCGAGGCGCCGCTCGTCAGCTCGGCGTCCGCCTCAGCAGGGCGTCGAGCCCGCCGACCCGGAACCAATGGTAGCCGTAGCCCTCGAGGAACAGGCAGTGCTTGCCGTCGGGGCCGACCTCGCTGCGCGACCCGGTCAGCACGTCGATCAGGATGTCGTGCTCCGGCTCGGCTGCGCCGGATGCGAGCGCGACCTCGACGGGTTCGGACGCGAGGTTGTGCACGCACAGCACGGCATTGCCGCGCCACGTGTAGCGCAGCGCCAGGACCGAGTTCAGGCCGGTCGGGACCGCGGTCACGTCGCCCCAGCCGATTTCGGGGGCCTCCTTGCGCTGGCGGATCAGGCTCTGCATCCAGTTGAGCAGCGAGCCCGGATCGTGCCGCTGGTCGGCGACGTTGACATGGGCGTAGCCGTAGGGGCCGTGATCGATCGGCGGAAGGATCGTGCGCTCGGCCTTGGTGAAGCCGCCCTGGTGCTCGGCGGTCCATTGCATCGGCGTGCGGGCGCAGTCGCGCTCCTTCAGGGCGAGGTCGTCGCCCATGCCGATCTCGTCGCCGTAGCGCAGCACCGGCGTTCCCGGCAGGGTGAACATCAGCGAGTAGGCGAGCCGGATCCGGCGCGGGTCGCCGGCCAGCATCGGGGCGAAGCGGCGGCGGATGCCCCGGTCGTAGAGTTGCATCCGCTTCTCGGGGCCGAACTCCGCGAACACCGCTTCGCGCTGCTTCTCGGTGAGCCGGCCGAGGTCCAGCTCGTCGTGGTTGCGCAGGAAGATGCCCCACTGGCACGAGAGCGGGCGGGGCTTGGTCCGCTCGATCGCCTTCACCAGCGGTCGCGCGTCGTGCGCGGCCAGGGCATAGAAGGTCGATTGATTGACCTGGAAGTTGAACATCATGTGCATGCGATCGGCGTCGTCGCCGAAATAGTCGAGATCCTGCTTCGGCAGGATGTTGGCCTCGGCCAGGATGATCGCGTCGCCCTTGCGCCATTGCAGGAACTCGCGGAAGTCGCGCAGCATGTCGAATTGCTCGCGCGGCTTGCCGCCGACATCGGCGCCCTTCTCGGCGATGACGAACGGCACCGCATCCATGCGGAAGCCCGAGACGCCGAGCTCGATCCAGAAGCCCATGATCTTCAGGATCTCGGCCAGCACCTCGGGGTTGGCGGTGTTGAGATCGGGCTGGAAGTCGAAGAACCGGTGGAAGTACCAGGCGCCGGCCTTCTCGTCGTAGGTCCAGGTCGTCTTCTGCACCCCTGGAAAGACCATGCCCTCGTCGGTGGTGGCCGGGCGCTCCTTCGACCAGACGTACCAGTCGCGGTAGGGCGAGTTCGGGTCGGAGCGGGCCGACTGGAACCAGCGGTGCTTGTCGGAGGTGTGGTTGACGACGAGGTCGATCAGCACCCGCAGGCCCCGCTGCTTGGCCGCGTGCGCGAAGGCGACGAAATCGCCGAGCGAGCCGTAATCGGGATCGACCCCGTAATAGTCCGAGATGTCGTAGCCGCCGTCGCGCTTGGGCGAGGGCTGGAACGGCATCAGCCAGATCGCGGTGGCGCCCAATCCCTGGATGTAGTCGAGCCGCCGTTCCAGCCCGGCGAAGTCGCCGATGCCGTCGCCGTTGGCATCCATGAAGGTACCGACCGACAGGCAATAGATGACCGCGTTCTTGTACCAGAGATCGGTGATCATGCCGGTCCTTCCCTTCGCCGCGTACGACGAACGTCAAGCCTGGCGTAAGCGTTGCCGTGGGCTGTCTCAAATCAGCCGCGTTGTGCGGCGCCTATCCAGCGCCCCCGGCCTGGCGCTATTCCGGCCGGGCCCTGACTCGCCCCTCGAATCCGGACCGCATGAACGCCATCCTGATCAAGCTGTTCGCGACGGCCCTGACGCTGAGCCAGGTCACGACGCGGCCGGACGCGGTGCGGACCCAGTTCGACCCGTTCACCGACCAGGCCGAGGTCGTGCGCCTGCTGCGCGACGGCTGCGCCCACATGCGCAAGGCGTTCGACATCGAGGACATCAATCTCGACGAATTGATCACCACCGCCATGGAGGATCCGTCGAGCGTGGCCGGGCCGGCCGCGCCGAAGATCCTGCACGGGCTGAACCTCGACGAGCTGAACACCAGCTACAAGCAGTTCTGCAAGGGCGAGAACCCGGCGATCTCGCCGTTCAACGCCCGGGAGGTCATCGAATTCTACGACAACGCCACCAAGGACCTGCCAACGGCCGAGGCGCTCCGGGACAAGGCCCTGCCAGGCATGACCCGGATCCTCGACGGCGCCGGCAAGCCCTTCGCCGAGACCTTCGAGCCCAACGGCCGACGCCTCGTCGTGCCGATCACCGCGGTGCCGAACCTCGTGCAGAAGGCGTTCATCGCGGCGGAGGACAAGCGCTTCGAGAGCCACCACGGCATCGACGAGCGCGGGGTGATCCGCGCCTTCATCGGCAACCTCGCCTCGCCCGGCCGCCCGGCCGGCGGCTCGACCATCACCCAGCAGGTTGTGAAGAATCTCTCGGTGGGCGACGACGTCACCTACGAGCGCAAGATTCGCGAGATGATCGTGGCGTCCCGCCTGGAGCGGATCCTGACGAAGCCGCAGATCCTCGGGCTCTACCTCAACGGCATCTATCTCGGTCGCGGCGCCTACGGCATCGAGATGGCGGCACAGAGCTATTTCGGCAAATCGGTCGGGCAGTTGACCCTGCCGGAGGCCGCCCTGCTCGCCGGCATGCCCAAGGGGCCAAACTTCTACAGCCCGGATAAGTACCCGGAGCGGGCGCGCGAGCGGCGCGCCTACGTGCTCGCCCGCCTCAAGGAAGAAGGCACGATCACGGAGGCCGAGATGAACGCGGCAGTGAACGCCGATCTCGGGCTGAAGCCGGTCGACGCGACACGGCGCGATTCCGGATTCTACGTCGTCGATTACCTGAATCGCGAGGCGCGCACCTTCGCGGGGGTGGATTCGCTGACCGCCGGCTCGTTCACCGTGCGCTCGACCATCAATGCCGGGCTCCAACGCGCCGTCGAGTCGGCCTTGCAGGACGGGCTGGCCAATTACGAACGGTCCACCGGACGGCAGAGCTATACCGGCCCCGAGCTCAACCTCGCCGACAGCATCCGCCGGATCCAGGCGGCGACCCCCGCCCCGGAAGGTGCGGTCCAGGCCGCCCCCGGGGTGACCGGTGTCCGGGCGGAGCCCGCCAAGGACCACGCCAAGGACCTCGCGAAGCCAGAGACGAAGCCGGGCGCCAAGGCACCCCGGCCAAAGGTCGCGGCCGTACCGCAGGCGAAGCCCATCTGGTTGCGGGCCCTCGAGAGTTCCCGGCCGACCCTGTACGACGTGCATTGGCCAGTCGCTGTGGTGCTTGAGGCTGGTCGCGGGCCCGTGAAGGTCGGTCTCGCCGACGGCCGCACCGTCATCCTCGACCCGGGCATCGCCCGCAACCGTCTGCAGCTTTACGACGTGGTGCGGGTGAAGCTGACGGAGGGCCGCGGCGCGGCCCGGGCGCAGCTGCGGGTCCGACCTAACGTCCAGGGCGCGGCCCTCGTGCTGGAGAACCAGACCGGCCGTATCCTGGCGATGGCCGGTGGATTCTCCTATCCGATGAGCCAGCTCAACCGGGTCACCCAGGCGGTGCGTCAGCCCGGCTCGACCCTCAAGCCGCTGACCTATCTCGCCGCGCTCAATGCCGGGCTCCAGCCCAACACCCTGGTCCTCGATTCCCCGGTCACGCTGCCGCCGATCGGCGGCGCCGGGGATTCCTGGTCGCCGAAGAATTACGAGGGCGGCGGCTCCGGACCGACGACCCTGCGTCGCGGCCTGGAATTCTCGAAGAACCTCGTGACCGCCCGGCTGCTCCAGGGCGGTATCGCCCCGAAGGCGCCGGCCAGCCTGAAGCGCGTCTGCGACATCGCCCTCGAAGCTCAGATCTACGCCGAGTGCGAGCCCTATTATCCGTTCGTGCTCGGCGCCCAGCCGGTGCGGATGCTCGATCTGGCCGGCTTCTACGCGGCGGTGGCCAACGAGGGCGCCCGCCCGGCATCCTACGCGCTCGAATCGGTCGAGCGGGACGGCAAGGCGCTCTACACCCACGCCCCGCGCGAGCCGGTGCGGATCGGCTCGGCCGACCGGGTCGCGTTCTATCAGCTGAAGACCATGCTGCAGGGCGTGACCCAGCACGGTACCGCCGCAGCGCTCTCCAAAGTCTCGGCCTATGTCGCCGGCAAAACCGGCACCTCCGAGAACGAGAACGACGCCTGGTTCGCGGGCTTCACGAACGAGATCACGGTCGTGGTCTGGGTCGGCTACGACAACGCCGACGGCAGCCGCAAGACGCTGGGCCGCGGCCAGACCGGCGGCCATGTCTCCGTGCCAATCGCGTCGAACATCCTGCAGGCCGCATGGGCGAACGGCGTCCCGAAGACGCCGCTGCGGGGACCCTCCTCCGAGGCGCGCCCGTTCATCGCCGACCTGCCGATCGACCCGCATAGCGGCCAGCGAGTCGCGGGCGGCGGTTTCCTCGAGCATTTCCGCACGAGCGGCGATGGCAAGATGGCCGACACCCAGTTCCGCCTGGTGCCGCGCGAGACCCTCTACGCCATGCGACCCGATGCCGAGGACGGCGACCTCAACGGCGCCGAGGATGGAGCCAGCGTCGCCGGCGATTACTACGGCAACATGACCGGCGAGCGCCCGGCGCCTGATCCCCTCGACCCGTTCGGCGAGCGCCAACCGCCGCGCAGCCGCCGTGCGCAGGGCGATCTGGATTCCTACGGCCAGGACGCCTACAGGCCCTGGCCCGGCCAGACCGCGCGCTCACCCTTCGGGGAAGAGGAGGTGCGCCGGCCGCGCCGCCGCGACCCGGATTACCTGTTCGGCGAAGACCCGGGCTACTGACCGCCCCTCCATCGATGAGATACCCGTTGCGCAAGCAGTTCCCTGCCGCCCTCGCCCTCGCCCTGACGGCTGCCCACCCGGTCTGCGCGCAGACGCCCGCCGCCAGCCCGGCGCCGGGGTCGGAGCGGATCAGGGAGGTGCCCTCGGTCACGGCCCTCGATCCGGCGACGCTCAAGCCGGGGCAGATCCTGTTCACCGATCACCGCGACAATCCGACGGCGCCCGAGAACGGGCTGATCCCGTATCTCGACTGGCTGAAGGCCCGCCCGGCCGAGGCCGCGGTGCTGGCGCCTTTCCCCGGCTACAAGGAGCCGGACTACACGGTGACGGTGAACGGCGTGACCAAGCCGCGGCACGAGACCCTGAAGGTCTACGTGGCCGAGGGGCGGTTCGTGGTTGCGCGGCCGGCCGAGGCGATCGACCTCCAGGCCTTCGCCAATCTCGGCTTCGTCCAGAAGATGGACCCGGCGATCAAGCACAAGGCGATCACGGCCGGCGAGGTGACGCCGAACAAGGACCCGGCCGCCGCCTTCGCCAAGCGTCCGGACCGATCCTGGTGCGAGGGCGCCGGCGCCTGCATCGAATCGCGCTACGATCTCGAAGGCAAGCTGCCGCTCGGCGTGAAGCTCGCCAATAAGCTGGAAGAAGGCTCGGCCAAGAAGATTGCCGAGTATGTCTCGTTCCAGAGCGAGTTGCGCGTGCTCGGCCCCGACCAGGGCGCGCCGCTGAAGGCCCTGACCAAGATCGACACGCCGGTGACCGGCGGGCTGGAGCAGACGATCTTCTGGGTCAACCAGATCCTGCGCTTCGGCAAGTTCCTGGCCGTGTTCCAGCCGATGCCGAACGATCCGACCAAGACGGTGGTGACCACCTACATGGCGCTGGCGATCAAGGCGGATGTCCTAGACCGCAAGGCCGAATATGCCCGTGTGCCGGTGCTGAAGAACCTGCTCCCCGCCCAGGTGCTGATGGGCAATTCGAGCTTCAACACCGGCAACTCGATCAGCGCCGGCCTGCCGGTCTACGCCCGCAACCGGATCACCACCTTCGCCGACGCGATGGCAAAGCGCTGATCGTTGCGGACGCCGCGTCCCGGTTTCCGGACGCGGCTTTGCGGGCTGGGGATCAGAACCCGCGATTACCGATCGAAGGCAGGGTCGGCTGCGTGTAGGCCCGGTTCACGTCGCGCCGGGTCTGGGTGCCGTTCGTGTCGTTCGAGGCCCGGTAATTGTCGAGCCGGAAGCTCTCGGCGAGGCCGCTGCGCCCGTCCGGGCTGTCGGTGTTGCAGGCGCAGAGACCGCCCACCGCCAGGAACGAGACCGCGAGAAGGGTGAAGCGCATGATTGATCCTGGGCGATCCCGAGCCGGGCGAGGGATTGCTATCCGCCGCCGAATCGCAGTTTGAAAGGCCGGTGAGGGCATGGTCAGGCCGGCGACAAGTCCGTCAAGACTGGCGGCGAGGCGTAAACCGATTCTGCCGCCTCCGATGCGCGGCGGCCACGGAAAATCTACCTTTCCACGCGTTAGCGGCGGATAGGACCCACCATTTGGCGGAAGTACGGCCCCTCCCCCTGGCGAATCCGGGTCCTTTCGGGCCAGAACCGTCGGCGATGAGCAACGTCCTGCCCTTCCGGCCGCGCCCGACCGTCACCCGCCTCGCCCGCTGCGAAGTGGTGACTGTGGCCGGCGACCTCCTCGCCCTGCTCGAGCAGCTCGAGGATGTGAGTGCCCGCGCCGCAGCGATGGGCCGTCCCACGCTCGAGGTGGAGCGCACGGTTCAGCACCTCCTCGACGCGGTCAGCGCCGTCGAGCGCGCCCTCGACTGCATCGGCGAGGGCGAGCAGATGGCGCCGGCCTAAGCGGCACCATCGTGCCGTAACGCCGAGCGGTATCGGGCCTGGTCCTGCCCGGTCCGTGCGTTCCGGAGAGCGTGGAACCTGCTTACGGACCGCATGTGGTCGTCGGACGACGGGCAAGCCGGCCGGACCGGTTTTGCACAATAGATCCGATGGTGATTCGGTCTTCAATGACACGCACAGCGTGGTTCTTCGAACTACGCTTCCAAACCTCCAATATTCCGGAACCCTCTCGCGCAGCTTGCGGTTGAAGGTCCGGCGGTCGAGATCGGCGCCGGTGCCGGAGGATGTTATGAGGTTTCGTACGGGCAGCACGTTGGCCGTCATCGCCGCCGCCGGGCTTCTCGCCGGAACCGTGATCCAGGCCCAGGCGGCCGAGGTCGGGTTCCTTGAGATGCTGTTCGGCGCCCGGCCGGCGCCCGCGCCCCAGCAGGCGCCGCAAGCGCAAGCGCCCCAGCCGGTGCAGGACCGTGCCGTGTATCGGCGCGCGACGCCCCGTCTCGGCAGCGCCCGCCATCGTCTGCAGACGCGCTACGCCGCGCTGCCGGTCCGGATCCGCGTCAAGGAGGTCAAGGAGCTGGAGGTCAGCCCCCGTCAGACCGCGATCGACATGAAGGGCGGCGCGGCTGCGGCGCTGCTGAAGGACGAGACGTTGATGCCCGGAGACATCGTCGTTCTCAACACCGGCGCCAAAGTCTTCACCGGCAACCCCGACAAGCGCCACGCCCTGCGGGACTTCGAGTCCGTGCAGACGTCGCGCTTCGTCAGCAAGGGCACCCGCAAGCAGCTGGCCGGCCTGTTCACGCCCGTCGGCGCGACGCCCGCGAGCGAGGCTCGCCGGGTCGTGGCGCGCGGACCGCAATCCACGCCGCCGATTGCCACCCCGATCCCACCGCAACAGACCGCCATGCGGGTTATCAACGTCTGGAAGACCGCGCAGTAATCTGGTGCGGCCTTCGGCTCAGAAGAAGCGCTCCTTGACCACGATCGTGTCGCCCGGCCGGACCGAATAGGTCATCGGCACGATGCCCGACACGAGCCCGCTGCCGGTATCGCGGGTGAGCACGGCATAGTCCCGGGCCGCGCGCGGTCCGAACCCGGCAGCGATCGCCACCGCCGTCTCAACGGTCATGCCATTGACGAATGGGTACTGGCCCGAGGTCGTGACTTCGCCGAGGATGTAGAACGGCCGATAGGTATCCACCTCGACGGTGACGTGCGGCTCGCGCACGAAGCCGGCGGCGAGCTTGGCCTCGATCGCCCGAGCCGCCTGACCTGTGGTCTGGCCTCCGACCTGGACCGTGCCGACCAGCGGCATCGCGATCTTGCCAGCGCCGTCGACCGCGTAAATGTTCGACAGGTTGTCCTGTCCGAACACGATCACCCGCAGCTTGTCGCCCGCCGAGAGCGGATAGCGCGCGCCGATCGATCCGGTGCCGGTGGCATCGAGCTGGTCGGTGCGGAAGCTCGGACGCAGGCAGCCGCCGAGCGCCAGAGTCGAGCCAAGAGCGAGGAGCAGAGCGCGCCGGTTCATCACCATCGCCGTCATGGGTGCCAAGTCGGCGTGGTATAGGCTGTTAAGGTTAACGAACCTTGATCATTCCGATGACCAGTCCGAGCGGATCGGCACGCAAGCTTTCTTAACGTCCAAGCAACCTTAACGACCTCTAATAGCGCCCGGATGGCATCGCGTGCCGTCTCGTCGGCCTTCGCGTTCAGAGCGTCTCATGTCCCGTATCAGCCTGCGCTCGCCCCACGCCCTACTTGCCATGCAGCCCAGCGCCCGGGACGGCGTCGGCCTGGCGCAGGTCCCACAGATCCTGCGCCGGTCGATCGGCTGGATCGTCGGACCGACCTTAATTGTCGCGCTGGGCGCGGGTATCTTCGTCAACGTGGTGAGCCCGCGCTACACCGGCGAGGCCAAGCTGATCCTGGAGAGCCGCGATCCGGCCTTCGCCCGCACCGCCCAGGAGCGCACCGACCAGCTCGCGCCGATCGACGAGCAGGCCGTGGCGAGCCAGGTCCAAGTGGTGATGTCCCGCGACCTCGCCCGGGAGGCGATCCGGCGGCTCAAGCTGGTCGGCAATCCGGAATTCGACCCGGGCTCCAACAGCATCGGCCCGGTCCAGCGCGTGATGATGATGCTCGGCATCGGCGCCAACCCCCTCGACCGTCCGGCCGAGGACCGCGTGCTCGATTCCTATTTCGAGCACCTGCTGGTCTATCCGGCCGGCAAGTCGCGGATCCTGACGATCGAGTTCCGCGCCAAAAATCCGAAGCTCGCCGCCGAGGGCGCCAACACCATTGCGCAGCTCTACATTTCCTCGCTCGAGGCCGACAAGGTCGACACCGCGCGCTACGCCTCCTCCTGGCTGAGCGGCAATATCGACGGCCTTCGCAAGCGCGTCGCGGAAGCCGAGGCGAAGGTCGAGGCGTTCCGCGCCAAGAACGGCCTGGTCGGCAGCGGCGGCGTCACCGGCCAGCCGCTGACCACGCAGCAGCTCGGCGAGCTGTCGAGCCAGCTCTCCCAGGCCCGGATCCTGAAGGCGGATCTCGCCGGGCGTGTGAAGGCGATCAAGGACCTGATCAAGGACGGCCGCGCCTTCGAGATCACCGAAGTCGCCAACAACGACATGATCCGGCGCATCGTCGACAACCGGATCGCCGTCAGGGCCCAGCTTGCGCTGGAATCGCGCACGCTGCTGCCGGCCCATCCGCGGATCAAGGAGCTGCACGCGCAGCTCGAAGACCTCGACGCCCAGATCAAGACCTCGGCCGAACGCGTCGTGCGCACGCTGGAGAACGACGCCAAGATCGCCGGCTCCCGGGTCGAGAGCCTGCAGGCCGCCGTCGACGGCCAGCAGGACGTGGTGGTGAAGGGCAATGCCAGCGAGATCCAGCTCCGAGCCCTGGAGCGCGAAGCCAAGGCGCAGCGCGAGCAGCTCGAATCCTACCTGTCCCGCTACCGTGAGGCCGCCGCCCGCGACGGCGAGAGCGCCACGCCGGCCGATGCCCGCATCGTCTCGCGCGCCGTGACTCCGGAACTACCCTCCTTCCCGAAGAAGCTGCCAATCGTCGGCTTCGCGACTCTGGTGACGCTGATGCTGGCCGTCGGCGGCGTCCTCGCCAGCGCCCTCCTGGCTGAAGGAAGCCGCAGCGAGCGGGACTCGGACACCGCCTTCGACACCTCGGATCGACGCACCCGCCTCGAGCCGGAGCTCGCGCGCCCGGGCTTCGCCTTCCCGGAGGCGATGCCCCCGGCCCATTGGCCCGAGACCGCCGAGGTCGCCGAGCCGGCCGGTCCCACCCCGCCATCCGCCCCCATCCCTGCACGCCCGCCCGCCGAGGCCTACGATCTGGCGCCGCTGATCGCCCGGATCTCCGCGGTTGTGCGCCAGCCCGGCGACCGCTCCGGACGCAGCGTGCTGGTGATGGAGACGGAAGCGTCGCACGGCGATCAAGCGCTCCACGATGCGCTGGTGCGCGCGCTCGGCCGCAAGGCCAGCCTGGTCACGGTCGATCTGAACACTGCGCGCGGCCGTTCCGATGAGCGCGGCTTCACCGATCTGATCGCCGGTGATGCAGCCTTCCTGGATGTCATTCAGCCCGCGCGCGATAGCGGCCTTCACCGGATCGGCGCCGGCCGGGCCCCGTCGGGGGTGCTGTTCGACGGGCCGGATGCGCTGAGCCTGACCTTCGAAGCCATGGCCGAGGCCTATGATTGGGTCGTCTGCCGGCTTCACGCCGCGCCGGGCGCCGTCGACCTGCTCGAACTCGTCGCCGGCTACATGGACAGCGTCATCATCGCGTCGAATGCCTCCGCCGAAGATCCGGCCCTGGCCGATCTCTACGCGATCGCCGAGGATGCCGGCGCCGGCCAGATCCTGGTCGCGCAGGATCGCTCAGCCGAGTACGTCGCCGCGGCCGATCTGGCCGGTCCCGAGCTCCGGCTCAACGCCGCCTGAGATCACGACCGGCGCGTCAGCTTTCGCAGGCGCGCCGCGACCGCGTAGAGCCGCGGATCGCGCTTGATCCGGCGCTTCGTTCGGGTGAGCGCCATCCGGGCGACGCCATAGGCTCGGCCGCGCAGGCTCACCGGCACGATCGTCTCGACCAGCCCGATCGTCTCGTCGCAGATGCTCGCCTTGTAGCGGGCCTCACCGACGCCGAGATCGAAGCCCCGGCGGCCCCTTGCGGTCTGGTCGCCAACGAGATGCTGCAGCAGCAGGTCGCCCGGGCTGAACCGGGCGATCTCCGGGTCCGGATCGAACGCCGTCATCATGCCGCTGAAGCGATGCTCGCTCACCGCCCCCCCGAAGGTCGCGAGCACACGCCCGCTCTCGGCCAGGCACAGGGCGTAGATCTCCATCGCCGGGGCGGCGCCGGAGGCAGCGGCGGCGAGGAATTGTCGGATCGGCTCGGGCGCGTAGGGGTCGGCGACGCCCATCCCGGCAAATCGCAAAGCCTTGTGGGCGAAGAACGCCGCCAGATACCGGGCCGCCTCCTCGGGCGTCTCGGCACGACGATACGCGAGCGCGCCTTTGGCCTCGACCAGGCGCTTCTCCTTCGAGCGCAGCTTCTTGCGGGCATCGGCGCTGAACACACGACGTACGGTCGCTTCGGCATCGGGGCCGAGCATCAGCCCATAGGCATCGCTGGCCTCCGGCTCACCGGTCTCCGCGAACGGATTGGCCGCGCCGTCCCACATCCGGGGCTGATGCTGCAGCGCGTAGACGTCGATGCCGGCCGGGCGCCCGGCGCGGATCAGCGCCGCCGTGATCTCGCCCGGGGCGATCGCGGCGGCGTCGCGGGTGGCGAAGAGCGGCAGGTGGTAATTCGCATGCGTGTCACCGACGACCCGGGCCACGGTTTGGCCGAAGCGTTGCGTGAGCACGAGAGGGAGCAGGATCCTGGCGCGGCCCTCCGCGTCCCGCAGGACCAGGATGCGCGCAGCCGCCGCTGTGCCGGTCGCCCGCAGGTAGGCCGAGACCCAGTCGAACCGCTGATAGGGCGTGTGCAGGCTCGCCGGATTGAATTCGAGCCGCCGCCACAGGGCTTCCACGGCGGCGAGATCGGAAAAGACTTCCGCGGTCAGCGTTCCGGACGCGCGTGCACCGATCATCTCCGCTCCCGCCACCTGGACGCCGGTCGCCATACCCGGATCTCTCCGCCGAACCGGGCCGTGCCCGGATCCAAGGGCCGACCCTGCCGGATGCGCGCTGAATGAGCAGTGACTCGCGGAGCAGCGTATCCCGACCCAACACTGCAAACCGCGGCTTTGGCTAATACAATCTTCCGGCAGAACTTCTGATCGGGGAGCAATTGTGGGTTTCTTTACCCCGGCCGGTGATCGCTGTACCCGCCCGGGCCGAGCGGCCCGATCGGGTCCGAGTCATGATCTCGTCGCGTGCCAAGCATCGGGTATTCGCGTCCGGCTTCCGCGCGATCCAAGCGCTCGGCGCCGACCGCTGGCTCGCGCCCGCAGCCCGCGGGCTCGGCGTGATCCTCACCTTCCACCATGTCAGCCCGGATCCCGCCCCGGCCTTCGCGCCGAACCGGCTGCTGAGCATCACGCCGGACTACCTCGACCTGACCCTGCGCGAACTCGACGCCCGCGGCTTCGAGGTGATCGGGCTCGACGCGGTGCCGGAGCGGCTCGCCGCGCCGGATTATGGGCCGCCCTTCGCGGTCCTGACCTTCGACGACGGCTATCGCGACAATGTCGAGCATGCCCGCCCCGTCCTCGCGCGCCACGGCGTCCCCTGGACCCTGTTCGTCACGAGCGGCTACGCCGACCAAAGCGGCCGCCTGTGGTGGATCGAGCTGGAGCGGGCGATCGCGCGGCTCGACCGGGTGCGGATCGTCATCGGGGCACGGTGCCTCGACCTTCCGGCCCGCAGCCCGCAGGAGAAGGCGTTGGCCTTCGAGGCGCTCTACCGCGACCTGCGCCGCGGCAGCGAGGCCGACCTGCTGGACCGGATCGCAGATCTGTGCCGGCAAGCCGGCTTCGCGCCGGGCGCCGTCGCGTCCGAGCTGTGCCTGTCCTGGGCCGACCTGCGGGAGCTGGCCAGCGACCCGGCAGTGACCATCGGCGCCCACACGGTCAGCCACCCGATGCTCGCCAAGCACGATGCGGCGACGGCCGCGCGCGAGATCGTCGAAGGCCGCGCCCGGATCGCGGCCGAACTCGGCCGGGCGATCCGGCATCTGTCCTACCCGGTGGGCGATCCCACCTCGGCCGGCCCGCGGGAATTCGCTCTGGCGCAGGAGCACGGCTTCGCGACTGCCGTCACGACCCGGCCCGGGCACCTCTTCGCCGAGCATGCCGGCCACCTGCACGCCCTGCCGCGTGTCTCGATCAACGGCTGCCATCAATCGCGGGCGGCACTCGCGGGGCTGCTGTCCGGCGTGCCGTTTCTGGCCTGGAACCGTGGGCGGCGGCTCAACGTCGCCTGACGATCCCTTTCGAGGTCGTACGGCGCGTCGGTGCCCGCATTGTGCGTCAACGCCGCCGGCGGTGCCGATAGCTGGTCGAGAACGAAGCGTATTGCCGGCCGCCGCGGCGCGAGCGGTAGCGGCCCTTCCGGCTCGGCGTGCTCTCGACGGTGTCCTCGGCCTGGGGCAGCGCCTCCGCCAGGGCCGGGGCGGCGGCCGCGTCGGCTGAGGCGTAGCCGCCCGCCACGTTCCGGGCAGCCGGTCCGAACATCGCCAGGCACTGGTTGTAGGCCAGATCGTTCTTCAGACGCTCGCACTCGCCGATCGAGCGCGGAGTGCCCTGCGCGAGGGCGGGAAACGGCGCGAGCAGCACGACGAGTGCGGCCAGATGCTTGAGACGCATGGGCAAGCGATACACGAACGGGGGATCTCGAAATCCGGTCGGACGCTTCTGGCGGCCGAGTGCGGCGAAATCGAGGGGTCGGGTCAGCTGTCCGGCCGTTCCATCCAGCGGATCAGCGGCATCAGCGGGAAGATCCAGGCGATGCCGAGGATCGAGTAGAGCGCGGCCTGAATGGCCGCCGGCGTCTCAGCGATGCGGCTGTCGGCTAGCGCCATCGCCAGCGGTCCGTAGAGGCAGACGAAGGCCAGCATCGCGACAGTGCCGATCAACGTGCGGGTGCGGCGGCGCATCACTTCTACAGCCTCGTCTCTCCCTGACGTGAGACGGCTACCGCCCGCGGGCCCGGATGGCAACGCGCGCAGCGCCGCGGCCTGCGGCGCCGCCGACGTTGCCCGCATCCCGCGCTTCCCCTAACGCGTCGCGTGGGCCGGGACATCCCGGCAACCGCGGAAGGGATGCGCGTGGTGATGAGAGTTTCGGGCGACCATCGATCGAGCACCGTGCGGGTCTGGCTCTACCTGGTGGCCGCCCTCGTGGTTGCCATGGTGGCGGTCGGCGGCGCCACGCGCCTGACCGGGTCCGGCCTGTCGATCACCGAGTGGCGTCCCGTGACCGGGATCGTCCCGCCCCTGTCGGAGGCGGACTGGGCCGCTGAGTTCGCCAAATACAAGGACACGCCGCAATACAACATCCTCAACCAGGGAATGGGGCTGTCGTCGTTCAAAGTTCTGTACGGTTGGGAATGGGGCCATCGCCTGCTCGGGCGGCTGATCGGCCTGGTGTTCTTCCTACCGCTGGTCATCTTCTGGTGGCGCGGCATGATCAGCCGGCGCCTCGGGCTTGGCTTGCTCGGCCTCGGGATCCTGGGCGGGTTCCAGGGCGCGATCGGATGGATCATGGTCGCCTCGGGCCTCCAGCCCGGCATGACCGCGGTAGCGCCGCTGAAGCTCGCGCTCCACCTCACAATGGCGAGCCTGATCCTGGCCGGCTTGGTCTGGCTCGCGGCCGGGCAGCGCGACGACTCGGTTGATCCCGCGCCCGACCGCCTCCGCGTCGTCGCATTGCTGCTGCCGGCTTTGGTGCTCGTGCAGATCTTCCTGGGTGGCCTCGTGGCCGGGTCGCATGCCGGCCTCGTCTACAACACCTGGCCGAGCATGGATGGCGCTCTGATTCCGCCGATGGACAGCCTGTTCGCGATCCAGCCCTGGATCGAGAACTTCGTCGACAACCACGCCCTGGTTCAGTTCGACCACCGAGTGACCGCCTACCTGATCGTGGTCGTCGCCGTCCTGCACGCCATCGACGCCCGGGTGAGCGGACCGGCCGGCGCGGCCGGGCGCGCCGCCGGCCTCGCGGTCTTGGCCCTGGCCCAGGTCGGGCTCGGCATTGCGACCCTGCTCCTGGCCGTCCCGCTCTGGGCGGCGCTGGCGCACCAGATCCTCGCCATGGCGGTGCTGACCATGGCGGTGGTCCATGCCCGGCTGAGCCGCGGCACCGGCCTCGCCCGGCCGGCCGCGCGGGAGCCGGCGCTCGGTTTCGAGGGATTAGCCGGCCGCGGGGCGTGAGGTTGGCTGCGGCGATGTAGCCACGGGCAACAACACTTTTACCACGCGGCACTAGAACCTTGGGATAAACTCCGCATCAGCACTTTGCATAGGGAACGACTGAGCGCTTTTAAGCTTTAGGATGCAGGCGTAGCAGGAGGCTTCATGATGTCTCTCGCGGAGGATGGTCGCCCGCTGACCCTGACGTGGCATTACACGCCGCGCGAGATTGTGGCGGACGGTGTGATCCACGGCCTCGGTGTCGTCTTCGGCCTCTCCGGCGCGGTGGCACTGGTGGCCACGGCCCTCACGGCCCATCTGGGCTTCGGCGAGCGGGCCGCCGTCGTGCTCTACGCCACCGCTCTCGTGCTGATGCTGGGCGTCTCGGCCGTATACAACCTCTATCCGGTCAGCCCGCGAAAATGGCTGCTGCGCCGGGCCGACCACGCGCTGATCTACCTGATGATCGCCGGCACCTACACGCCGCTGGTGGCGCTGGTCGGCTCCGGGACGCGCGCCTACCTGCTGCTGGCGGTGATCTGGCTGGTCGCCCTGGTCGGGATCGCGATCAAGCTGTTCATGCCCGGACGGTACGATCGCCTGTCTATTGGCCTCTACCTGATGCTCGGCTGGAGCGGCTTGCTCGCCTACGAATCGGTGATCGCCGCCCTGCAGCCGACCGCCCTCTGGCTGCTGGCGATCGGCGGGATGCTCTATTCCGTGGGCGTGCTGTTCCACGTCTGGCGGACGCTGCCGTTCCAGAACGCCATCTGGCACGGCTTCGTGCTCGCCGCGACGGCCTGCCATTACGGCACGATCTGGGCCAGCCTGAACGGCCTCGCGCTGACGTGAATTGATGCTCAGCAGTAAAACTCCGCTTACCTTCCTTCTGAAAAGGCCGGTCGAGCGGAGTTCCGTTTAAGTTTACTGCGACGGTCGCTGCACCACACTCCTGGGACTGTTACTCCCGGGAGCAATACCGTGGCTGCGAAGCCG
The DNA here is from genome assembly GCF_001262595.1 of Methylobacterium sp. ARG-1. NCBI lineage: Bacteria > Pseudomonadati > Pseudomonadota > Alphaproteobacteria > Hyphomicrobiales > Methylobacteriaceae > Methylobacterium > Methylobacterium sp. ARG-1. Next base: position 137,723 of record NZ_LHCD01000009.1, on the reverse strand, counting down.
AACGAGACCCGACCAGCCCAGCGCCACCGCATCCTGCACGTGTTCCGCGCGCCGGTCGGCGGGCTGTTCCGTCACGTGCTGGACCTCGCCCGCCTGCAGGCCGCGGCGGGGCACGCCGTCGGCATCGTGTGCGACGCGACCACGGGCGGCGAGCGCGGTGCAAAGGCCCTGGGCGACCTGGCGCCGACGCTGGATCTCGGCCTTCTCCGGATCCCGATGCGGCGCAACCCGCATCTGTCGGACTGGACCTGCCTGCGCGCGGTCGCGCGCCGGGCCGGCGAGGTCGGCGCCACCGTGCTCCACGGTCATGGCGCCAAGGGGGGCGCCTACGCGCGGCTCGCGTCGGCCTCGGCGATCCGCGCCTACACGCCCCATGGCGGCAGCTACAATTATCGGCCGGGCAGCGCGCTGCACCGGACCTACATGGCCGCCGAGGCCGTGCTGGCCCGCCGCACCGACGCGTTCCTGTTCGAGAGTGCGTATGTCGCCGGTCGCCACCGGGCCTTCGTGGGCGGCCCGGAGCAGGTGACCCGGATCGTCCATAACGGCATCGCCGAGGCGGAGTTCGCCCCGGTGCCTCTGGCAGCCGATGCTGCCGACCTGCTCTATGTCGGCGAGCTGCGCGAGGCGAAGGGCCTGCCCTACCTGCTCGACGCTTTGGTCCGGCTGCGCCAGGAAGGTCGGCCGCTGCGGCTGCTGATGGTCGGCTCGGGTCCCGATGCCGAGAGCCTGCGCGCCATGGTCGAGCGGCTCGGCCTCTCCGACGCGGCGTCCTTCGAGCCGCCGCAGGCGATCCGCTCGGTCCTGGCCCGGGGCCGCATCCTGGTGGTGCCGTCGTTGGCCGAGTCCCTGCCCTACGTGGTGCTGGAGGCAGCGGCCGCTGCCCAGCCCCTGGTCGCCACCCGGGTCGGCGGCATTCCGGAAATTTTCGGCGCCATGGCCGGCGACCTCGTCCCGTCCCGCGACGCGGACGCGCTGGCCGGCGCGATCCGCCGGGTGCTCGACGAAGCCCCGGACGTGCTGGCCGCCCGCGTCCGGGCGCTCAGCGAATCCATCCATGAGCGCTTCTCCCTGGAGCGGATGGGGGCCGACGTCATCTCGGGCTACGCCGCGGCGTTCCAGGCCCGCGAGACGCGCCTGAGGTTCGGATCGGGCGAGGCCGTGCAAGAACGGGCCGCCGCGATGCGAGCCACGCGAACGTGATCCCGTAGGCGAGCCCGCGTCTCGGGACGTCGACCCGGGCGAGCTCGCCTTGACAGTTTTCTATACTGGCCCGTGCCAGGGTCCAGGCTCAGTAACTCATCTGTTTCCGATGATCGGAAAGCGGTGAGACTCCTACAGACCCGGGGGCGTTGCCTCGGGAGGAACCGATCGATGAGCGCGTTCGACATCCGCGACCTTCTCGAGGCCACCGGCCCGCTCGACGGCCAGACCGCTGTGGCGCGACTGGGCGGTGCGGCTCCGCCCGCGGACCTGCAGGCGCACGCGCCGACGGCGATCTCGCCGGTGGTCGTGGCCGGGCTGGTGCGGGCCGCCGAACTCGCCCTGATCTTCGGTCTGGGCGCATTGCTGCACCTGCTGATGCTGCGTGGCCGGGTACCGTTCGGGCTGACCTATGCCGGCGTGATCGCGCTGGTCGCCGGCCTCACCGTGGCGCTGGTCCAGGCCGCCGGCGGTTACCGGATCTCGTCCTTCCGGGCCTTTCCCAAAGCCGCGATCCAGTTGATCGCGGCGTGGTCGATGACCTTCCTGATGGTCGCCGCCATCCTGGTGCTGGCCAAAGTCGCCGATCATTACTCGCGGCTGTGGCTCGCGGCCTTCTACGGCACCGGGCTCGCCGCCCTCCTGGCCGGCCGCTTCGCGCTCGCCCGGGTGATCGAGGTCCAGACCCGGGCCGGCCGGTTCGACCGCAGGACAGCGATCGTCGGCGGCGGCAAGCCGGCCGAGGAGCTGATCGCGGCCCTGGAGAAGCAGAGTGACAGCGGCATCCGCATCGTCGGCGTGTTCGACGACCGCAACGCCGACCGGTCCTCGGACGTGGTCGCCGGCTATCCGAAGCTGGGCACGGTCGACGATCTCGTCACCTATGCCCGTCATGCCCGGCTCGACCTGATCGTGTTCACGATCCCGATCACCGCCGAGGCGCGGATCCTCCAGATGCTCGCGAAGCTCTGGGTGCTGCCGATCGATATCCGCCTGTCGGCCCACGCCGCCAAGCTGCGGCTGCGCCCGCGGAGCTACTCGTATCTCGGCTCGGTACCGGTGCTGGACGTGTTCGACCGGCCGATCGCCGATTGGGATGTGGTGCTGAAGGCTTTGTTCGACCGCAGCGTCGGCCTGATGATGCTGCTGGCCCTGTCGCCGCTTATGATCGCGGTGGCTCTGGCTGTGCGGCTGACCTCGCGCGGGCCTGTACTGTTCCGGCAGAAGCGTCACGGCTTCAACAACGAGCTGATCGAGGTCTTCAAGTTCCGGTCGATGTATGTCGATCAATGCGATGCCGGCGCCGACAGGATGGTCACCCGTGGCGACCCTCGGGTCACTCCGGTCGGGCGCTTCATCCGCAAGACCTCGCTGGATGAGCTGCCGCAACTCTTCAACGTTCTGAAGGGCGACCTGTCGCTGGTTGGGCCGCGCCCGCACGCGCTGCAGGCCAAGGCTGCCAACACGCTCTACGATCAGGTGGTCGACGGCTATTTCGCCCGTCACAAGGTCAAGCCCGGCATCACCGGCTGGGCACAGGTCAACGGCTGGCGCGGCGAGACCGACACGTCGGAGAAGCTGCAGCGGCGCGTCGAGCACGACCTGTTCTACATCGAGAATTGGTCGGTGCTGCTCGACTTGCAGATCCTGATCACGACGCCGTTCGCGCTGTTCAGGACCGAGAACGCATATTGAACTCGGGTTTGACACCCGCACTTCGAACCTCTCACCTCAGGACGAGGTGAAAGGTCGGAAGATGGGGCGGTCTCGGCTGACGTTCAGCCAAGACCGCTGAGAAGCGGGATCTGAGAAGGACTACGGCAGGGCGCCGGCCTTCTCCTTGGCCTGCATGATCGTGTTACGACAGGCTTCGGCATTGCCGGCCTTGTCCTCCTCCGCGGCCTTGGCAACCAGGCGCTTCGCCTCGTCGACGCCCGAGGCGGTCGGCTTCACGGCGGCGTCGCTCTTGGTCAGGGCCGGCGGGGTCGCGAGCGCCTTGTCGGAATGCGACGAGGTCGTGCCGCCGGGCGGCGTCGTGCCGGTCACCGAAGCGGCGCCCGCGCTGTCGAGGCGCTTCTGCAGCGTGGACACCTCGTCGGCGCAGGGGGTCGCCCAGGCCGGGGTGGCGGCTGCGAGAGCCAGGGCGGCGACGGCGAATCTCATCATCATCGGGGCGTTTCTCCACGTCGTTCAAGGCGCGCCCGGCCACGACCCGCGGGGATCGCCGGGGGCCGGCCGGAGCGTCGATCGCTCCCGGAAGAGACGCGGGGGACGAAGGCGCGTTCCTGAGACGTGAGGCCGCACGGCGTTCGGTCTCGGGGTCTCGGAAACGCGAAGGGCGCCCCGCCCGGTCCGAAGACCGCGCGGGGCGCCCTGGCCTGACGGCTTGGTGCGTCAGTACTTGCGGATGATCGGCTCGGCCGACATCGGGACCGGGTCGGCTCCGAAGGCGTAGCGGATGCCGGCATAGACCGAGAAGGGCTGCGACAGGGTCGTGGTCCGCGGGTCGCTGATCCGCAGGTTTCCGGCGACCGCGCCCGGCTCGGCGAAGGTGCCGAAGGTGGCGTAGCGGTTGTTGGTCAGGTTGGTGATCAGGCCGAAGACCTCGAGGTTCTTGGTCACCTGATACTTCGTCTGGAAGTTCATGACGTAGTAGGGCGGCAGCTTGCGGTTCAGGTTCGACTCGTCGCCGCGGAAGTAGGACGACGAGAAGGCCTGGAGGTAGAGGCCGACCTGCCAGTCGGGGGTGATGAAGTAGTCGAACCCGGCCTTGAACTGGTGTGTGGGCACCAGCGGCACGACGTTACCCTTGCGGACCTCGATCGCCCCGTCATCCGAGAGCGGGTTGTTGGGCGAGGAGAGCGTGCCGTTGAACTGGAAGGTGGCGTCGATCAGCGCGTAGTTGGCGTAGACCCGCAGGTAATCGGCCGTGTACTCGCTGCCGACTTCGATGCCCTGACGCTGGGTCGAGGGCACGTTCACGAAGTAGGCGCGGGCGGTGTTGCCCGGGGTGGCGAGCGACAGGATGTCGTTCGACAGGTCGGTGCGGAAGGCGCCGATCTTGTAGCTGATGACACCGCCGTCATAGGTGTTCGGCAGCGCGCCGCGGAAGCCGACCTCGTAGGTCCGCCCGGTCACCTGCTTGAGCGGCGGATCGGCGACCAGCGAATTCGGCAGCAGGCACGGCCGGTCCGGGTTGGAGCAGGCCAATTCCAGCGGCGTCGGCGCGCGGTTCGATTCCGAGTAGCTGCCGTAGAGGTTCAGCGCGTCGGTGAAGCGATAGGTCAGGCCGGCGACCGGGTTGATCTTGTTGTAGTAGTGCGTGCCGGTCACGTCCGGCGAGAAGCCGGTGAGGTCTTCGCTCTGGATGCGGGCGAAGTTGAGCCGCGCGCCCGCCGTCAGCGACAGACGGTCGGTCACGTCGAGGGTGTTGAGGGTGTAGAGGCCCATATACAGGTTCGAGCCGTTGACCGAGCTCGGGGCGATCCCGAGCGCCCCCGCGGTCCGGAGTTGGGTCGTGCCGAGGCCCGGGATGTTGCCGTAGAACGGGTTGCTCGGATCGGTGGTGATCGACAGGTTCGGGTTGATCACGCCCAGGGTGCTGGACGACTTGAACGAGTAGTTCGCGGCATCGATGCTGCCGCCGACCACGAAGGAATTCGGTAGGCCGAACACCCGGTCGCGGTTGGCCGCCTGGATCGATCCGCCGAAGCCCGTGGCCTCCGTGTTGGTCACGTCGAGCGTGCCGTACGGGATGCCGGACCGGAACGGGATGCGCTGGTTCTGCTGGCCCAGCATCAGGAACTGGTTGCGGAAGGCGAGCTGCGACTGGCCGGCGGCCGGGCTGAAGCCGTCATCCTCGAAGCAGAGATTGCCGCGGAAGCTGGAGCGCGTGCTGCAATTCTCGAAGTTTCCGTCGTTGCCGTCGACATAGGTCTGGCTGAAGCGGCGGAAATAGGCGTTGCCGGCGAGATCCCAGGTCGGCGACACGTCGACCCGGCCGGTGAGCTGGAGGGTGCCGACCTCGGTGGTGGTGGTCTGCGGGTAGGTGAAGATCGCCCGCGGGTCGCGGTGGGTGAAGTCCACCGGCGTCGCGGCGGCGGCACCGAAGAAGCTGCGGGCGGCGAGCCCGATCAGGTGGAACTCCGAATCCTGCGAGCGGTAGCCGATATCGCCGTAGAGCCGGCCGATCGTGCTCGGGCTCTCGTAGCGCCAGCCGCGGTCGTTCAGGCCGTCGCCGGTGAAGTAGACGCTCCACGGGCCGGAGACTTTGCCGTACTCGACGTACCCGGCGGTGCGCGCATCCGAGCCGCCCCAGGCCGAGATCTCGGTGCCCTGCCAGGTGAAGCCGTTCTTCATCTGGATGTTGACCGCGCCGCCGAGCGCGTTGAGGCCGAAGACCGGGTTGCCGGTGACGACGTCGATCCGCTGGATCGCCTGCGGGGGGATCAGGTCGAAATTGACCGTGTCGCCGAAGGCTTCGTTGATGCGCACGCCGTTCTGGTAAACGGCGAGGCCCTGCGGCACGCCCTGGACCGGCGAGACCGTGAAGCCGCGATAGGTGACGTCGGGGCGATTCGAATTGCCCTGCGAATCCGACAGGTTGAGGCCGGGCGTGCGGCGGGCGAGCGTCGCCACGATGTTGTCGCTGCCGCGATCGACCGTGATGTCGCTGGCCGTCACGGTCTCGACCGTGCTGGGGATCTTGTAGAGAGGCTGCTCGCTGCCGCGCAGGCGGACCGGACCGATCGGCGGCGGCGCCGAGCCGGCGGGCTCCAGGCCCCCCGGTCCGTTCAGGTTCTGGACGCGGCTGGAATTGCCGCCGCCCGACCCAACCGGCGTGGTCGAGACGACACTGATCTCACCCAGCGTCACGGCATTCTGCGCCTGCGCGGCGCAGGGCAGGATCGCCCCACCCAGAACCGACGCCGACGCGACCAGGCTGCTCCGAAGCGCCCTCAGTGACATCCCAATCCCCTTGCCGTGAACCCGCGCTCGTTTCAGCCGAGCTTGAGGTCACTCTTGGCGGGCAAAGGAAAGGGACACAATTGATCCGACACCACGCGCGGCCGGTTTCAGCAACCTTTCCGAAATACCGATATCGAACGCCGGGGCACGTGATTTAACGGCAACAGTTTCGATAGCGATTTCAGAGGCTTAGGGAAGTTCCGGCAAGCATCCTGGGATGAATCGGCAATTCCACATGCTCGTCCGGTGCCGCCCTCAGAGCCGCGCCTGAATCATCCGGGCGATCTCCCCGAGCCGCTGCTCGAGCAGTTGCGGCACCTCGCAGACATAGGTCAGCGACTGGCTGCGCTCCTGGAAGATCCGCCGATCCCAGGCGAATTTGGTCTCCAGCTCCGACTGGTCCTTGGGCAGCTCGGTGGCGTCGGTGGCGCTCGGCGCATCCTTGGTCTGGCTGATCTTGTCCGCCTCGTCGCGGATCCGCTCGGCCATGCGGCGCTGACCCTGGGCGTAGCGGGCGATCCCGCCCATGACCTTGTCGCGCTCGCCGTTGATGACTTCGAACACGCCGGCATAGACATGGGTCAGCGACTTGGCCTTCGCGTCCTTGTCGGCCCCGAGCTTCGCCGCGAAGGCATCGAGCAGCGGGCCGACCTCGGACAGCTCGGTGCGGCGGGACGCGATCTTCTGGGCGAGCACCGCCGCATCGTTGTCGCTGCCCCAGTCGCCGGCTGCGGCGATATCCGGCCCGGTCCAGAACTGGCCGGGGCTCAGGGTCGCGACCTTCCGCTGGACGCAGGGCCAGTCCGGATCCTGCCGCGGCTGGGCGAGGACGGGCCCGGCCGCCAGCGCGAGGCCGAGAGCGGAGGCGAGAAGGCGGGCGGGAATACGGGTCATCGAACGGTTTCCGAAATCATCACGCGATCATGGAAGCTAGGCGTTATCGCCGGCGGGCCCGCCGCGGCGGGCCATGATGCCGCGACCGGGATCGTAGGCGACCACCGCCATCCCGAAGAACGCGAGGGCCACGCCCACGACGACCGCGCACGCGACCGGCTCGAACTGGACGTAGAGGGCGAAGCGCACGAGCTGGACCGCGTGGCTGAACGGGTTCAACTCGCAGATCCAGTAAAGCGTTTCCGAGGATTCCCGGATCCGCCACAGGGGGTAGAGCGCCGAGGAGGCGAAGAACATCGGGAAGATCACGAAGTTCATCACGCTGGCGAAGTTCTCGAGCTGGCGCACCAGCGACGACAGGAACAGGCCGATCGCGCCGAGCATCAGTCCCGAGGCCAGGAAGGCCGGGAGCGCCGCCAGGTATCCGAGCGGCGGAATGTCGGTCTCCCAGAAATACGCGACCGCCAGGAACGCGTAGGCCTGCACGATCGACACCGACACGCCGGCAAGCAGCTTGGCGAGCAGCAGCAGCCAGCGCGGATAGGGCGAGGTCAGCAGCACCTTCATGGAGCCGACCTCGCGGTCGTAGACCATCGAGAGCGAGGATTGCATGCCGTTGAACAGCTGGATCATCACGGCCAGCCCTGGCACCACGTAGACTTCGTAGAGCACGTAGGTCTGGTAAGGCGGCTCGATCGAGACGCCGAGCGTGTTGCGGAACCCAGCCGCGAAGATGAACAGCCAGACCAAGGGCCGGACTAAGGCCGAGAAGAACCGCTCCTTCTGATTGAAGAAGCGCAGCAATTCCCGCCGGACGATGCCGCCGAGGCAGATCAGGTAGCCGACCGCATCGAGCCGGCCCATCCGGGCGGTTTTGTGGGTCTGGGTTGCCGGAACGGCCGTGGCGAGGGGGGGCGTCATGTGAGCTGACCTATAGGCAGCAGGCCGGTTTGGTTCGCGCCGCGGCGATGGTGACTCTGTCGATCGCAGCGTACCCCCTCTCCCGCACGGGAGAGGGGACCCGCGTCTCGCCCGGCGATGGACGGCGTGAGTCGTTCGCGGCCGAGCGATCCCGTCCAATCCTGAGGTAGCAAGACACTGATCACGCCGTTGCCCTCCCAGGCTCGGCGACGAGGCGGCGGAAGGCGTCTGCGAGGTTTTCGCCCGGCGCGCCGATATCTCCGGCCCGGCCCCGGGCGACGATGCGTCCCCGGTGCAGCACCACGGCGTCGTCCTCCGGCGCAATCTCCTCGAAGATGTGGGTCGCCCAGAGGACTGACAGCCCCTCCTCGCGCACCAGCGCCCGGACGATCGCCACGATGTCGGCGCGGGATTCGAGATCGAGCCCTACCGTGGGCTCGTCGAGCAGCAGCAGGTCCGGCCGGTGGATCAACGAGCGGGCGATTTCGATCCGACGCGACTGGCCGCCCGAGAGCGTCCGGACCTTGTCGTGGCGCCTGTCCGCCAGGCCGACGCGGTCGAGCAACTCCCCCACCCGGAGCTTCCCGGCCCTGCGGGCGATACCGTGGAGGCTGGCATGATAGAGCAGGTTCTGCTCGACGGTGAGGTCCGTATCCAGCGTGCGGGCCTGGAAAACCACGCCGAGCCGGGCCAGGGCCCGGGACGGCTCGCGGTCGAGCCCGTGGCCGAAGATCGAGACCCGGCCGCTCTGGTTGTTGTAGAGCCGGGTGATAACCGAGAACAGCGTCGTCTTGCCGGCGCCGTTGGGCCCGAGAAGCGCCGCGAAACGCCCCTGCTGAACCGTGAGCGACACGTCATCGAGCGCCGCTCGCGCGCCGAAGCGGTGGCCGACATGCTCGACCAGCAACGCTGCCTCGCTCATCGGCCGAGCGCCTTGCGGGCATCCGCGACCGCGTCGAGGCACTCGTCGAACTCGCCCTCCTTCTGCTCGCGCTCGGCGACCCGAAGGGCTTTTTTCAGTTTTGGAAGAGCGGCTTCGGACGGGTTCGCCGCCAGGGCGTCGCGGATCATCGTGATGCCCTCCGCGCAGGAGGATGCGTCATCGGCCGCGTAGGCGGGCGCGGCCAGGACACAGCTGAACAGCACTAGCGCGAGCCCGCTCCCCCCTTTGCCGGGGAAAGGCGATGTGACGGGAGCCGCCCAACCGGTTCCGAACACGGCGCCCATCACTTCACCGTCAACGTGCCGGTCATGCCCTTGGCCTCCAGGCCGCGGGCCTCCCACTTGTAGGCGCCCGGCTTGATCGCGACGAACTCGACGGCGATCTCGCCGGGATCGTCGAACTCCAGGTGATCGGGGGCGCCGCCGCCGTGGATCTCCTTGTGCTCGATGACGATCTGGTTGAGCCAGATGTAGCGGAAGAACTCGGGCGCGTAGAACTTGTATTCCTGGCGGCCCTTGGCGACGATCCGCAGACGGTAGGCCTTGCCGGATTCGAGGGTGATGTCCTTGTTCTCGACCGCGAAATCGTTGCCCTGATCGTCGCCGAGGACGAGGTCGGGCAGGTTCTCCCGCTTCTTGGTCAGGTCGAGGGCCGAGGCCGGACCGGCCGCGAACAGGCCGGCCAGGGCGAGGGCTGCGATCCGAAGCGTTCGCGTCATGTCGTTCCGATCCCTGTGCCGCCGTTCACGCGGCGATGCCTTGTGTCGTGGGCTTTCGATCGGAGTTACACGCCCCGATCTGCGCCTGTCCTCGCGTGACAAATTAGTTCGGGGAGATGGCCACGCCCCAGGGTAGCAGGCCGACCGGGATACTCTTGACTACCTTCTCGGCGGCTACGTCGATCACCGAGACGTCGTTGGAGGTGCCGTTGGTGGTAAACAACATCTTCTGGTCCGGCGTGAAGGCGAGCTGCCAAACGCGCTGGCCCACCGGCAGGTACTTCTCGACCGCGTAGGACTTGGCGTCGATGACCGCGACCCGGTTGGCCGGGCCGAGCGCCACGAAGGCCTTGGAGCCGTCCTTGGTGATGCGGATGCCGACCGGCTGGATCGCCTCGTCGTTCACGCTTGGAATTTTGAAGGTGATCTTCTTGATCACCCGGCGCTGGGCCACGTCGATCACGCTAACCGTGCCGCCGACCTCGGCCGAAACCCACAGAAACTTGCCGTCGGCGGTGAACTCGGCAAAGCGCGGCCGTGCATCCACCAGCACGTTGTCGATCACCTGGAAGGTCTTGGTGTCGATGAAGTGGGCCATGTTGGTGGTCTCGGAGGTGTTCACCAGGATCTTCCCGTCCGGCGACAGGCCCATCCCCTCCGGCTCGACCCCGACCGGCACCTCGGCCAGGACCTTGTTCTTCTCGATATCGATGATCGTGACCTGGCTGTCGTCCTCGTTGGCGACGTAGAGCGGGTTGCCGGAGGCATCGAGGATGAACTGCTCGGGGTCGGGTCCGGAGCGGAGCGAGCGCACGACCTTTCCGTTGCTGGTATCCAGCACGTCGATCCGGTCGTCGTCGCTGGCGCAGACGAAGACCTCCTTGCCGTCCTTCGACACGGTGACGCCGCGCGGCCGGCGCCCGACCTTCCAGGTTGCCGTCACGGCCATCGTATTCGTGTCGATGACGCTGACGGAATTGCCCTTCTCGTTGGTCACGTAGGCGGTGAAGGCGACGGCCGGCCCGCTGAGGGCGAACCACGCTCCGAGGGCGACCACACTCAGACCTGCCTCGACGCGGCGGCGCATACGCATTCCTTCCCTTGTGACGTCCCGGCGTCCTCGAAGGACGTTCTCGGAAGTGGATTGTAGAGCATCGCCCGCGCGTTGCGAGGGCGCGGGCCCCTCGCCAACGCCGCAGGCAGCGGCGGCCCTCATTTGAACTTGCAGGTGGTCTCGGGCAGGTCGACGCCCAGGGTATCCAGCGGGGTGCGCTGGTGCAGGAAGCCCTGCTCGGGCGCGACCGAGACCAGGGCCTTCGGCTGGACCACGATCACCGGCTGGCGCAGCTGGTGGTCCCAGGGGCGGAAGGTCAGCGACACGCCCTTGTAGGCCGGCAGGTTGAAGGCCGGGTCGACCAGGTACGGGGCCAGCACGGCCGGATCGTTCGTCTTCTTGGCGGTGACGGCGTCGCCGACCGTACGGACCGCGGCCCAGACCTGGTAATCGAGCGGGCGCATCAACCGGGAGGCGAGCCGCCGGAAGCGGTTCTGGGCCTGCGCGGCGCCCCAGGTCTCGAGGACGGGCGACCAACTGGTCGAGGTGAGCGCCTGCGTGCCGCCCACGGGGCGGGGATCGACGGTGCGGTAGGAGACGTAGTCGCCCCAGTCGCCCTCCTCGTCGGCCACGATCGCCATGTCGTAGTCGAGGCCCCGGGTGAAGACCATCGCCTCGGCCCGGGTCGGCGTGTCGCCGCGCGCCTTGGCGAGCGGCCCGAAGGTCCAGGGCTTCTCCGCGGTGATCTTCAGGCCGAACTTGCGGGCGGAGTTGCGTACCGCCTCGGCATAGGCCTTGTCGGCGTCGGTCGGGCCGACGATCAGAAAAATTTTCCGCCAGCGCATCACCGTCAGGTATTGCGCGACGGCGTCCGTCAGCATCGCCCGGGACGGCAGGATGTGGAACACGTTGGCCCGGCAATCGGCGCCCCGCAGGCGGTCGTCCGGGGCGCCAGCATTGAGCACCACCGCGCCGGTATCCTTGACGGCATCGGCCACCGCCAGCACCGCCTCCGCCGGCAGGGCGAGCACGAGGTAGTTCACGCCCTTGGCGATGAGCTCCTTGGCGGCCGCCACGGCGTCGGGCTTCTCATCGCTGAGCGCGATCTCGTCCAGCGCGAAGGTCTGCTTGGTGAAGCGGCCGGTGGTGTTGTTGTCGGCGATGCCCATCTTGGCGCCGGCCAACCCCTCGTCCTCCGGGGCGGCCTCGGCATCGTAGGAGGACGGCGCCGGCTGGGGCCGGTAGATCAGCCCGATATGCGTATCGATCGGCGACGGCGCGGGCTGCTGCGCCAGGGCGGCGAGCGGTGCCAGCAGCGCACCGGTCACGAGGGCGGCGCGAAGCCCGGCCCGGGACCAGGCGGGCAGAGTGTGGCGCTGGACCGGGGCGTGTGCAGGATCGTGCATGTGCGCGGCCTCTAGCAGCTTCCGATCCGGCCGCTCAACCGCGGCTTCTTGGCGAATGATCACGTTCGCGTCGTGGGCCAAGCACGCGACGATGTACATTGCCAATTTGTCCCTTCGCCCGAGCTATAGGGGCGCGAATGCGCCGGATGACACGGCATCGATCATCGTGAGGGAGCCCCGAGGATGCGCCACCTGTTCGCCTGCGCGGTGATCGCCTGCCTCCTCGCCGGTCCCGCTATCGCCGCCGAGAAGGCAGCGATCTTCCCCGTCGAGCTGTTCGATCCCGGCGCGACCTACGGCACGCGGGTCCGGCCGGTCGACACGAAGAAGTTGGCGCTGGTGACCGACGAGCTGCGCAACGCTCTGCACAACCAGGCCGGCCTGGAGATCGTCGATACCGCCCCGAAGGCTGACGTCGTCGCCAAGGAAGGGCCGCTCTACAAGTGCAACGGCTGCGCGGCCGACATTGCCAAGAGCCTGGGTGCGGATCTCGTCGTGACCGGTTATGTGGAGAAGGGATCCGGTCAGATCTTCAACCTGAACGTCACCATCGCCGAGGCCGAGACCGGCAAGATGGTGCGCGGCGGCCAGGTGACGATCCGGGCCGATACCGACGACACCTGGGCGCATGCCATGCGCTGGGTGGTGAAGAACCGCCTGCTCGCCGAGCCGCTGCCCGGCAAGTCGTGATTGCGTGCCGCACTTCTTCGAGAGATCCGTGTCCGCGTTCCCCGTTCCGCCAGCCCCCCCGCCCAGCCTCCTCGTCAGCGTTCGGGACCCGGCCGAAGCCGAGGCGGCCCAGCTCGCCGGGGCCGACCTGATCGATGCCAAGGATCCGGAACGGGGCGCGCTCGGCGCCCTCGAGACCGGGATTGTGGGGGAGATCGTCGCCCGGATTGCCGGCGCGGCCGTGACCAGCGCGGTGGCCGACCCCTCGCCCGACGCCGTCACCGCGATGGCCGCGACCGGGATCGACTGGGTGAAGACCGGTCTCGACGCCCGGGACAGGCGCGACAAGGCCGCGATGGCCGCCCTGACGGCGGCCGCGCCCGGCCGCCTGATCGCGGTCCTGTTCGCCGAGGACGGCCCGGCAGCCGATCTGGTCCCGGCCCTAGCCCAAGCCGGCTTCGCGGGGGCGATGATCGACACCGCTGGCAAGTCCGGCGCCCGGCTGACCGATCTCGCCGAGCCGGAGGTGCTGGCCGCGTTCACGGCGGCTTGCCGGACCCACGGCCTGATGAGCGGGCTGGCCGGCTCCCTCCGGATCACCGACATCCCGGTCCTGAGCGCCCACCGACCGGATTATTTCGGCTTTCGCGGCGGCCTGTGCCGCGACTTCGACCGACGCAACGGCATCGATCCCCTGCGGGTCGCCGAAGCCGTGCGCGCCCTGCGGCCGAACCATCGGGACGCCGCGTGACGACGATCCTCAAGATCGGCGGCAGCCTGGAGGCGGATCCCGCGCGGCTGCGCGCCCTGCTGGCTGAGGTGGCGGACGGCACCCACGGACGCTGCATCGTCGTGCCGGGCGGCGGCGCCTTCGCGGATGCCGTGCGGGCGGATCAGATCCGCGACGGCTTCGACGATGCGGAGGCCCACCGCCGCGCCCTCGACGCGATGAGCCGCATGGCCGCATCTTTTTGTGACTGGGAACCGCGGCTGACCCGCAGCATCGAACCCTGGAGCGACACGGCCGCGGCCTGCATCTGGGACCCCGCCCACCTGCGCGCCGGCCATCCCGACATCCCCGAGAGCTGGGACGTCACGTCCGACAGCCTCGCGCTTTGGCTGGCCGCGCGCCTGCGCGCCGACCGTTGTGCTCTGGTGAAATCCGCTGACGCCGCGCTGGAGGAGAGCCCGGACGCGCTGGCCCGCCGCGGGCTGGTGGACGCCGCATTCCCGGCTTTCGCGGCGCACTACCGCGGCCGGATCGCGATCTGGGGGCCGACCCGCCGGGTCACGCTGCAGCAGCGGGTGGCGGCGTGAGCGTCCCCGAGCACATCGTCTTCGTCACCGGACGCCTCGCCCGGGCGCGGCTGGAGAAGGTCGCGGCCGCTTTGCCGGCGACGATCCGCTGGAGCATCGCGGATGCCGGCGTGAAGGTCGCCGCGCTGATGACCGAGGAGATCATCCGCCGCCGAGTGGAGATCCCCGAGGGCGCGACCCGGATCGTCCTGCCGGGCCGCTGCCGGGCCGATACCGCCCGCCTGGCCGAGCATTTCCATCTGCCGGTGGAGCGCGGCCCGGACGAGGTGGTCGATCTGCCGGCCTGGCTCGGGCTCGCCGGCCGCAAGGTCGATCTGTCGAAGCACGATCTGCGGATCTTCTCCGAAATCGTCGACGCCTCGAAGATGACGCCCGACGAGATCCTGGCCAAGGGCCTCGATCTCGCCCGCCGCGGCGCCGACGTGATCGACCTCGGCGGCCTGCCGGACACGACCTTCCCGCATCTGGAAGAATCCGTCGCGGCCCTGAAGGGCGCGGGCCTCAAGGTCAGCGTTGATTCCTTCAACCAAGACGAGCTGGCCCGGGGCGCCCGCGCCGGGGCCGACTACCTGCTCAGCCTGAACGTCGACACGCTGGATCTGGCCTTCGAGACCGATGCAGTGCCGATCTTGGTGCCCCTGCGCCCGGACGACCTGCCCTCCCTCGACCGGGCGATCGAGCGGATGCTGAAGGCCGGGCGGCCGTTCCTGGCGGATCCGATCCTGGAGCCGATCCACCACGGCTTCGTGGATTCGATCAGCCGCTACCGCGACACCCGCGCCCGCTGGCCCGACATCCAGATGATGATGGGCACCGGCAACCTGACGGAGCTGACCGAGGCGGATTCGCTCGGCGTCACCGCCCTTCTGGTCGGGATGTGCTCGGAACTGTCGATCGGCAACGTGCTGATCGTTCAGGTCTCGAACCACACCCGCCGCACCGTCGAGGAGCACGACGCTGCCCGCCGGGTGATGTACGCGGCGAAAGTCGATTCCGCCCTGCCCAAGGGCTACGGACGGGCGCTGCTGGCCCTTCACGACAAGCGCCCCTTCGTGCAGACCGCCGCGGAGGTCGCCCAGGCCGCCGCCGAGGTCCGCGACCCGAATTACCGGATCGCCGTCGCCGAGGACGGGATCCATGTCTACAACCGCGACGTCCACAGGGTCGGCACCGACGCGATGGCCTTTTTCCCCGACCTCGACGTGAAGAGCGACGGCGCCCACGCCTTCTATCTCGGGGCCGAGCTCGCCAAGGCCGAGACCGCCTGGCGGCTCGGCAAGCGCTACGTGCAGGACGAGCCCCTTAACTGGGGTTGCGCGGCCGACGCCGATGTCGAGGATTCCACCGCCTTTAAGAAGGCCGGCCATACCCGCCATTCCGGCCCCGATGCGCCGCCGCCCGGCACCCGCGACGCCCGGCTGGTGAAGCCGGAGGCGAATGCCGACGCCCCCGAGACCATCACGGACGCCGAGGCCCGGGACGAGGTTGCGCTCGAGTCAGCCCAGTCCGCCACCAAGCTGGTCTGCGGCCGGCTGGTGCCGGCGGACAGGGCCTGAGCCATGCCGCTGATCCTGGAGACCATCGTCACCACGCTCGCGCCCTCCGGCGAGCTGCACCTCGTGCCGTTCGGGCTGATCAGCGAGGCGGAGGGCTACGTGCTGGCGCCGTTCCGGCCCTCGCCGACCATCGCCAATCTCGAGGCCAACCCGTGCTTCGCAGCCTCGAGCCCGCGGGACATCCGGGTGATCGCCGGCGCAGTGACCGGACGGCGTGACTGGCCGACCGTACCCTGCGCGGCCATTCCCGGCCGGCGGCTTGCCGACAGCTTCGGCCATGCCGAGTTCGAGGTTGCCTCGGTGGAGGAGCACGAGACGAGGCCGCGCTTCCGCAGCCGCATGGTCCATTCCGCCGCCCACGCGCCGTTCATCGGCTACAACCGCGCCCAGGCCGCGGTGCTGGAGGCGGCGATCCTCTCGACCCGGCTCCACATGCTTGAGCCGGACAAGGTGTTGACGGAGATGGCCTACCTCGCCATCGCCATCGCCAAGACCGCAGGCCCGCGCGAGCGCGAGGCCTGGGGCTGGATCGAGGACAAGGTCGCGGAGGCTCTCGGCCCCGAGGCGCGCCTCCTCGATCGGGACGCAAGCTAGACCCGTATCCGGGCGTTCGGATGCGGGCCTGACACTCACTTGTGACACGCTCTAAGGCGCCAAACCGGTATTCCCCTGACCGGAATGGGCCCTGGAGGCGGGAGGAGCAGGACACGATGAAGACAATGACCCTGGCCCTGGCGGCCACGGCTGCCCTGGTGGCGGCGACCGCGCAGGCCCATGGCCCGACCCGGCGCAAGATCGCCGAGTCGATCGAGATCAACGCGCCGGCCGACAAGGTCTGGGCCGTCGTCGGCGACGTCAAGAACGCCGACTGGATGGAGAACGTCACGAAGACCGAGGTCAGCGGCGACGTGCCGGCCAAGTTCAAGCGCACCCTGACGCTGAAGAACGGCAACCAGATCCAGGAGACCAGCAACAAGTACAAGCCGGACGACAAGCTGTTCTCGTACTACATCGAAAAGGTCGACGTGAAGGACCTGCCGGCCAACGACTATTCCGCGACGATCACGGTCGAGCCGGCCGGCGACGCCAAGTCCAAGGTCGAGTGGAAGGCCGCCTTCTACCGCGGCTACATGAACAACGATCCGCCGCCCGAGCTGAACGACGAGGCCTCCGAGAAGGGCGTTGGTGCCTGGATCAAGGCGAGCCTCGCCAACCTGAAGGCCAAGGTCGAGAAGGGCTCGTGAGCCTGAACAGGCGCGGCGCTCGCCGCCGCCCTCGCCCTCGTCGCGACGCTGGCCCGCGCCGAACCGGCGCGGGAGGCGATCGTGACGGCCCAGCTCGGCGGCGCGGTCGAGATCGTCGACCTCGCCGCCGGCAAGGTGGTGCGCAGCATCGCGCTCGACGGGGCCCCGGCCGGGATCGCCCTGTCGCCTGACCGCAGGCGCGCCTACGTCACCCGGCCCGAGGGTCACGGCCTCGCCGTGCTCGATCTGGAAGCCGGCCGGGTCGTGGCCGAGGTGCCCCTACCCGGCGGACCGCTCGGCGTCGCCGCCAATCCGAAGGGCGGCACGGTCTACGTGGCGGATTGGTACGGCCACCGCCTGTTCGTGCTGACCGAGCGCGACGGCACGCTGGTTCCCGACGGCGAGATCGCGGTGGGCGCCTCGCCCTCCGGCATCGCGGTCTCGCCCGATGGGGCGACGCTCTACGTCGCCAACCGCGAGGCTGATACGGTCTCGGTGGTCGACGCCAAGGCCCGCAAGGAAACCAGGGCGATCCCCGTCGGCCAGCACCCGTTCGGCATCACGCTCGATGCCGCGGCCGGGCGTGCCTACACGGCCAACGTCACGAGCGATGACGTCTCGGTGATCGACCTGGCGGCGGGCCGCGAGATCGCCCGGATCCCCACCGGCCGGCGGCCCTACGTGATCGCGCTGGCGCAGGGCCGCGGCTTCGTCACCGACCAATATGCCGGCAGCGTCACGGCCTTCGACCTCGCCACGCTCAAGCCGATCGCCGACATCGATGTCGGCGACCATCCCGAGGGCATCGCGGCCGATGCGGACGGGCGCCTTTACGTCGCCAATTGGGGCGACAACACGCTGAGCGTCCTCGACGCCCGCACCCTGAAGGTCGTGACGACCATCCCCACCGGCAACGGCCCGCGCGCCTTCGGCGACTTCCTGCGGTAGCGTTCGGGGTTTCGGCGAGGGCGGCGCTATTTTGCAACCCAGCGCTCGTCGGCCCAGACCTCCCCGTGCAGTTCGGACGCCAGGGCGTTGCCGATGGCCTGCTGCGCCATCTCCGTGTTGAGATCGGAGGCGGTGCTGTCGTCCTCGCCTTCCGTATCGGCGCGGCCCGAGAGCAGGACCGGCTTTGGATCGGCGTCGACGAGCTTCGCATCGAGCGGTCGCAGCCGGATGTAGTATTTCGATGGGTCGCGGACGTCCTGCCAGACGAAGGCACGCAGCGTGATGGCCTCCTGGATCCCAACGGCGGCAAAATCGGGCAGCGTCCTCCGGAACGCCACGCGGACCTCGCCCCGGCTGGGATCCTTCTCCGACGACACCGTCGACAGGCCCGGAATCGCCTTCTGCGCCGCCTTGCTCAGGATCGACGCGACATCGGCCTCGTTCGGCTTTGCCTTAAGCCGGATCAGCAGCGCATGATCCAGCACCGTCCCGAACTCCGCGTTGGTGACGCCCGGGACGGCCCGGACCTTGTCCAACAGGGCGGCGGAGCGGCTCGGATCGACCTCGATCGAGGCCGTCGCGCGTCCCGATCTCAACGTGCTGCATTGGGGGATGAGGCCGACCGGATCGAGCCGTCCGCCCTCGGCGCGAACCGTCCGGATCAGATCAGCGAGGTTGGCGATCTTGACCGTCGCGAGGACCTTGCTCGGATCGGTGACGGAAGCACCATCGTCGGGATCCTCCTCCCCGGTCCCATCCGGTTGAGCAGTCGACGACGTGGGATCCTCGTTGAGTGAAACGAGATCGGATTGCGCGATTCGGATCGTATGCCCGGGCAGGGTCACGGTGCCCTCAAGGCCGAGAGATTCCTTCTGCCCGGTGCGCTTTAACGTCACCGAGACCTGACGGCCACCCGCGCTGACCCCCAAGCCTGACAGGGTCGAACCTTGCACCTGCAGCGGAATCGCCAGCCGGTCGAGCCTGAGGGACAGGCTGTCGGACGGAAAACAGACATCGAGACTGGATGCGGTGATTTGGTTGCCGCTCTGTGTGAGTTTCAGCACCCCGTCGATCTGGACCGAGGGGAAGCCGTCGATGGAGCCTTCCGAGAATGGGAGGAACTTCGAGACGGGCCGCGGCGCGGAGGGCTTCTTGCCGTCGCTTTGGGCGGCAGCCGTCCCGCATGCCAGCACAAAAAGAAGTGCTGCCCTGATGCGTCTCATCCGATGCCCCTCTAGCTTATCGCTCCCGTATTTCAACTCGGATGGTATGGCAACTCGATACTGTGCTGTCGCAATTGATCAAAAGGCGCGATTAAAACTAATATTACGCATAGTCCCTACCAAATATGTGGCTGTAGGAGGGATCCACGGCCAGTAACGATTGACGGTAGCACTGCCTCTTCCCGAGTTTTCAATCCCGGCTCCGCTGCGGCGCACCGGAATAACCGGGCGCTCGGTGAAACCCCCGTCCGGGGAAGCAGGCGTCGCGCGCGCGACAAAAAACCCGCGCTGGCGAACCGGGCGGGCTGACGGTGGATCGGATCGGGCGATTCCAACGCGCGGATCGCATCCCGACGGCACCAGGTGTCACCTCACAAGGGCGAGATGTCGTGCCAGGACGATCGGCATCGCCGTCCCCGCGAGCGGTCGTCATGGCAATTTCGGGAACCGCGGAACCGTCGGGTCGCTTGCTCCGCCATGCCCGAGAAGAAGCCCCCGAAGAAGAGACCAGCGGCCAAGCCGAAGCCGGTCGAGAAGGCGCCCGCCAAGATCGGCAAGGCGACCCAGCTGGCCGTGATCCAGGACCGCTATCGCCGAGCCCTGATTACCGCCCTCGATCACCCGCATCGCGCGCAAGGCGACCGGATCCGCGCGGCCCTCGCTGCCTTGCTGGCCGAGAAAGCCGCGCTCGGCGTGAAGGACGGCGAAGAGGCCGCCGAAGCGTCGGAATAGAGTCCGCAAGCGCGACACCGGGCTCGCTGAAGCGATGCGCGGGGTCAATCCAACTGGCGATGCGGCGCCCGGCGATAGGCCACCCGGGCTGCGACCAGGGCACCGCCGATCTGAAGGAATCCGGATTCGCCGAGATCCGGGGGCGCACCATGCGCCTGGATCAGCAACCGCGTCAGCGCGTTCAGCGCGAGCAGGGTCAGGCAGAAGGCCGCTGCGGCGAGCAGGCTGGCGACGAACTCGGGCATGGCATCATCCCCCGTGTCGAACACCGGCAGAGTAGCAAGCCCTGCGCCAGGGGGAAGCCCGCCCGGGGGCGCCGATCAGCGCTTCCGGGTATTCGCCGCCGGGGTCCCGGCCTGGGCAGCCGGCGCCACCAGCCGGGGCGTCTCGACGGAAAGCCGCTTCACCGGCCAGCCGTCGCTCCAGCGCTCCATGTCGGCGAGCCGCGGGTTGTTCTTCATCGCATTCGCGTCCGACCCGGCAAAGGCCGCGGCCGCCGCGATGTCGAACGTCTTCCAGAAGCCGAGATAATCGAGCGCGTCGACGCGGGCGATGTTGATCTGGGAGACCAGGGTCTGCTGCTCGCCGGTGAGCGCCATGTCGGCCGACCAGCGGAACGGCGGCGGCTTGGGGGCGTCCTTGGCCGCGTCCTTCGGCTCCGGTCCCGGCTTGATCGCGCCGCCGTCATAAGCCGCGTCGGTGCCGGCGGGCGCCGCCAGGGTTGCGGTGAGTGCCGGAAAGCCGTGGTCGTCCGAGAGCGCGCGGACGAAGAGCTTGCGCTCGATCGGAACGGCGCTGGCCTCGCGCAGCAGGCGCTTCGCGGCGAGATCGGCTGCGCGCGTGTCCTTGTCGCCGACCATGGTGATGAGCAGTGTCGACGGGTCGATGCTCGACAGCTCGCTGAGCGTGATGCCCCGCGATTTCGGGCCGCTGGCGATGCCGCCCGGCGCTGCCGCGAAGATCAGCTTCGGGACAGGCAACCCCTGCTGCTTGGCGCCGGCAGCCATGTCGAAGGCAATCGGCGCGCCGGCGAGATGCCCGATCAGCGCGACCCGGGACAGATCGGGCTTGGCGTCCGGATCGGATGCGAGGTCGGCGAGCGCGGCCTTGACCAGCGTGTCGGCGATGCCGGGGGCGTCGGCCGGGCGGGTCCGGTTCACCTCTTGGAAGCGGGGATAGAGCACCAGCCAGCCCTGGCGGGTCAGGTGGTCGATCCAGCCGCCGTAGCTCTGCGGGTTGACCACCCCCCAGCCGTGCAGGAACACCGCCACGGGCCGGCCGGCCTCGGGCGCCGCGCCGCCCGCGTGGAACGCGAAGGTGGTCGCGGTCCCGCGCCCGAGCAGCCGCTTCACGATCGTCGCCTTGCGGTCGCCGACGCCGCCGGGGCCCTCGGCCGGCTGCGCTGGCGGTGTGGCGGCCTGCGCACCGGTGATCCCGGCCAGCGCCAGGATCAGGCCGGCCGCGAGCGAACCGCGAAGAACGTTGAGACGCATGAGGGGCTCGGCTGAGAGACGCGATGCGCCGGCAGGTCAGAACCCGCTGAATAGCAGATTCCCTCGCCTTGGCGACACGCCCCGGTCGCTTATCCGGCGAAGGCCGGCTGCCCTATCGGTCCGTCGAGCCGCATCGCCAAAGCCAGGATCTCGGCCGGAACGTCGTCGGTCGCGGACTCGTAATGGATGCGCAACTCATCGGTCACGCTATCCACGACGCAGATCGCGTTCCGGTCGTCCGAGAGGTTCCGTCGCAGAGAATCGGCGTGGTTGGCGGCCACGATGCGCATGATTGTCTTCGGGGTTGTTGGCGTTGCAGGGATTCGGGCGTCGCGCGCCCTTGAAGTGCCGTACAACCCGGAGTTGGCCTCAGGTTTCCAGGCCCGGCGTAATTAATTTACCACCCGGCCCGATGACCGCAGGACCCGTCGTCCCGGAGGGGCGACCCGCCGCCTGCTCGACCCAGGCCAGGATGTCCTCGGCACGCCAGGGCTTTGGGATGAAGGTCGCCGACATGCGCAGGTCGCTCGGTTGATCGCCGGCATCCCCGGAGGTGAGCAGCACCCGGACCCGCGGCCAGGTCACGCCGATGATCCGCGCCAGCTCGAAGCCGCCGATCGGGCCTGGCGTGCGCACGTCGGAGAACACGACGCTGACTTCGTCGGCCCGGTCGTTAAGGATGGCGAGCGCCCGGTCGGCGGTCTCGGCCTCGATCACCGTGAAGCCGGTATCCTCCAGGAGCGTGGCCGCGAGGAAGCGCTCGTCGGCTTGGTCCTCCACGACGAGGATCACGGGCTTCTGTCCGGGCTGTACCGAATCGCTCATGGGCCGGGACACTCTACAGGGGCTGAACGGCGGTCGCGACGATCGGTTCAATGCCCCGGTCGTGACGATCGTCCGGACCCGCGCGGGCACAGATCCACCCGCGACCCTTGCATATTCGACAAGTTGTGGCCGTGTCCCGGGAAGCACAGCCACCCGAGAACATCCTGACAAGACCAGCGAGAGCCCCTGAGTCAGCCGACGCCGTGGGCTTTCAGGAAGGCGAGCGCGCGGTTCCAGCCATCCTCGGCCGGCTCCTTGTGGTAGCTCGGCCGGTAATCCGCATGGAAACCGTGCGGTGCATCCGGATAGATCACAAGTTCGACGGTCTTGCCGGCTTGCTTCGCCTTGTCGCGGGCTTCCTCCACCGAGGCGGGCGGAATGCCGGTATCTGCGCCGCCGTAGAGCGCGAGCAGCGGGGCGTGGATCTCGGCCGCGACATCCCCCGCTGTCCGCGGCTGGATATCCGTCCGCTCCCCGCCGATGGGGCCATACCAGGCCACCGCGGCCTTCAGGTCGCGACGATGCGCCGCGTAGAGCCAGGCATCACGGCCGCCTCGGCACCAGCCCATGACGCCGAGCCGGGCGGGATCGCCCTTGGCCGCGGAGGCCGCCCAGGCCGCGGTGGCGTCTAGATCGCCGATCCACTGCGCGTCCGGCGTCTTCGCGATCACGTCCCGGATGATGATTTTCGGATCGGTCATGGTCGAAAGATCGCCCTGCCGAGCGTAGAGTTCGGGGGCCACCGCGCAATAGCCGGCCTTGGCCAGGCGTCGGCAGATGTCTTTGATGTAGTCGTGGACCCCGAAGATCTCCTCGATCACCAGCACGATCGGGAATGGGCCGGCTCCCTCGGGCACGGCCCGGTAGGCCGGCATCGGACCATCGGCAGCGGGGATCTTCACCTCCCCGGCCTCGATCCCGGAGGCATCCGTGCGGATCACCTGAGCCTCGACGCGGGTTGTGGCGACGGTAAGGCCGCTGATCAGGCTGGTCATCACGAAGCCGCGTCGCGACAGCGGTGACGTGATCAAGCCGTCCAGCCCGGCGTTATCAGCATTCGCCATGATCGTCTCTCCCGCATTCTCGCAAAGAGGGCTATCCGGCGAAGACAGTCGCGGTCAAACGACCGGCCGCCTCAGGCGCCGGCCGCAGCCAGCGCGCGTGCCGGAGCCCGGGCGGCGACCCGGACCGTCTCCGGCGCGGTGCGGGGCTTCAGAACGTCGGCCAGGGTGACGAACGTGTCCGGCGCCGGAGCCTCGACGGCCCGGATGCCGTAGCCTAGCGCGAAGGAGCGGGTGAGGCCGGCATCGCGGGCGATCCCGAACTGTGCCAGAGCGTTCAGGAACGCCTCGCGGAACAGGCTGGGCCGGCACCAGCTCTTCTCCGCCATCTGGAGCGGCCATTCCCACAGGCCCTCGGCCCGGCGCGCAGCCACCGCATCCCGGCCGATGAAATAGCCCGTCCCCCGGTGCTCGAGCCCGTCGGCGCTCACCGACCAATCGTCATTGCCGAACAGCTCGGCATCGGCCACATCGCTCATCGGATCCTCCGCGCTGTGCCGGCATTCCGAAGCACCGGAACAATGCCGGAACATTGGCGCGGAACATCGCAGCGGTCAAGGCGATTGTTCCCGCTGCGTTCGCGAACCTGCCCGTCGGCTCAGCGTCCCTTGAACAAAGGGTGCTCGACACGGTCGCCCGCCTGGATTCCCAGCTTGGCCGCGGTTCCGGCATTGAGCTCCAGAACGGCCGAGACCGGTCCGCCGGACGCGATGATCGCCGTCGACAGCGGCTCGGTATCGGCCGCGATCCGGCTCACGGTGCCATCCTTGCGGATGAACAGCATGTCGAGCGGCAGGTAGGTGTTCTTCATCCACATCGTCACAGGGTCGCTGCGCTCGAAATCGAACAGCATGCCGTGGTCGGGCGCCATGTGGCGGCGGAACATCAATCCCCGGGAGCGCCCGGCATCGTCGCGCATCACCTCGACGTCGAACCGCTTTGGACCGGCCTTCGTGACGATAATGAGCGGCTCGGTCTTGGCGGCGCTCTCGAGTGCCGTCTCCTGGGCGATCGCGGGACGGTGGGGCGCGGACGCGGTCAGGACCAGGCAGACGATCGTGGCCGCCTGCGCGACACGGGTCAGGATTCTCACGGGCACTGGCCTCTCGGGAAACGCGATTGCGGACGGGGACGTCCGCCGCGGGTGCAGATAGCGCATCGCGCCCGGAGCGGGGGACCGGCGTTTGCGAAAAAGACGAGGCCGCCCAATCGGCGCGGGTTCGCGGCGCGCCGTCAGTGCGAGGTCGGCAGCGCGTCGTCGATCAGGCGGATCTCGGCGGCCATCACCCCCTTGGAGCCGTCCCCGTAGCGCACCAGCACCGCGTCGCCCGGCTTCAATTCCGCGATGCCGTAACGGCGCAGGGTCTCCATGTGCACGAAGATGTCGGGCGTGCCGTCGCCACGGGTGAGGAAGCCGAATCCGCGCAGCCGGTTGAACCACTTCACCACTGCGGTCTCAAGCCCGCTGGTCGGCGTCACCGAGACATGGGTGCGCGGCATCGGCATCTCGGAGGGATGCAGGGCCGCCGACTGGTCGAGCGACAGAACCCGGAACGCCTGCCAGCCCCGCGGTCGCTCCACCGCCTCCACGACGATGCGGGCACCCTCGCTCGCGGCCTGGAAGCCGTCGCGCCGCAGGCAGGTGACGTGCAGCAGGATGTCGGGGGCGCCGTCATCGGGCACGATGAAGCCGAAGCCCTTCGCCACGTCGAACCACTTGATACGGCCGGAGACCTCGACGAGGTCGAGCGCCTCATCGTCGCCCGGCGCCCCGTCGGCGGTCCGGGCGTCCTCGATCCGACTGGGGTTCTGCGGCCCGGAAGCGCGTTCGTCAGACATGGCCGAGCAACCTACACCGAATCACGCCGCGCGCTCTCGCAGCAAGATTAACGAAGTCCTGATTCCCGGAAAGCCCATATGACCGGCATCGGAGCCATCCCGAGTTGCAATCTTGCCCGGGGGAGGCAGGCTCGCAACAGTCGATCGGTCGCAGGGGGAGCGGGGTTACGGCGTTTTTGCGCCGCTGGAGCCGTTTGGATATCCTCAGCCACGGCGTCCAGTCAGGTTTTCGCGACCGGTCCGCACACCCCTTCACGTTTTCGAGAGGGTTCGGGAACGCCGCCCGGCTCCGCCATTGCGCCGACGCACCCCGGTGGCGTCCCGAGCGCCGGCGTGGTTTGAGCCCTCGCCATGGTACCAGCTCTATCTCGCCCCAAGTCGTCACACGCTGCCCCGAGCGCCGCACGGGCCCGGTACCCGATCATCGACGCGGTTCGAGGGGGCGCCCTGCTCGCGATGGCGAGCTACCATTCGCTCTGGGACCTCGGATATCTCCGGCTGACCGCCGAGAACTACGCCCTGACGCCAACTGGGCATCGCGCAGCCGAGGCGATCGCCGGCACGTTCCTGACGCTGGTGGGCGTCGGGCTGGTGCTGATGAACGGACGCGGCATCCGCCTGCGCCCGACCCTCTTGCGGCTCGCCCGGATCGGCGGGGCGGCCCTGCTCGTCACGATCGGGACCTGGTTCGCCTTCCCGGATTCCTACGTGTTCTTCGGGATCCTGCACTGCATCGCTGCGTCGAGCGTACTGGGCCTGCCGTTCCTGTTCCTGCCGGTTCCGGTGACGGCGCTGGCCGCGGCCGCGATCTTCGCCGCCCCCGCCCTGGTGCATGCGCCGGTGCTCGACGCGCCGGTCCTGTACTTCCTCGGGCTCGGCGCCGGGACGCCGCGGACCAACGATTACGTGCCGCTGTTCCCGTGGTTCGGCTTCGTCCTGACGGGGATCATGGTCGGGCGGCTGGGCCTGCCCTGGCTGGCGCGCTCGCGCTTGGGCGCCTGGGCGCCGCGCTCGGCACTGAGCCGCGCCGCGGCCTTCGCGGGACGCCACAGCCTGGTCCTCTATCTCGTCCACCAGCCGGTGCTGCTGGCGCTGTTCACCGGCCTCGTCACCCTGACCGGACCGAACCCGCGTGCGGGAGTGCGGGCTTTCCGCGCCGATTACGTCACGATCTGCACCCGCACCGGCGGCGAGCCGCCGCTCTGCCGGATCGCGGCCCGCTGCACCTCGGACGCGCTGATCCAGGAGGACCTTTTCCGGGAGGATGGACGGCCGTTCAGCCCGCAGGAGCGGCTGCGGGCACAGGCCGTGTCCCAGGGCTGCTACGGGGCGATCGAGGCGGCGTCTCGGGCGCCGCGGTGAGGTCGTGGGCTGAGATCGCTGCGAAGGGATCTGCAGACTCTCACCCAATCACCTCATCCTGAGGCGCGAGCACAGGGAGGCTCGCAGAAGGCCTCGAAAGATAACGCAGCTGGCCGGAAGCCTCCTTCGAGGCCTCCGCTTCGCTCCGGCACCTCGGGATGAGGGCGCGGGTGAGATAGAGGTTCTCACCGCACTGCTGTCAGCCCGCAGTGAGATTCCTCAAAAAAATCAGTCCTTGGCGCGCTCGACATAGGCGCCGTCGGCCGTCATCACGACGACGCGGGTGCCGGCGGCGATGTGCGGCGGGACGGTGGTGCGCACGCCGTTCGAGAGCGTGGCCGGCTTGTAGGACGAGGAGGCGGTCTGGCCCTTGAGCACCGGCTCGGTCTCGGCGACTTCCAGCGTCACCCGCTGGGGCAGCTCGATGGTCAGCGGCACGCCGTTATGGCTCGACAGCATCACGGCCATGCCCTCCTGAAGATAGGGGGCGGCGTCGCCGACCACGTCGGCCGGCACGGCGACCTGCTCGTAGCTCTCGGGATTCATGAAGTGGAACCCTTCGCCGTCGCTGTACAGGAAGGTGTGCTCGCGATCCTCCACGAAGGCCCGCTCGACCTGCTCGGTGGTGCGGTAGCGCTCGGACACCTTCACACCGTCCGTGATGCGGCGCATGTCGAGCTGGGTCACCGGGGTGCCCTTGCCGGGGTGGATGTTCTCGGCGAACAGGATCACGTAGAGCTTGCCGTCCTTCTCGACGACGTTGCCCTTACGGAGCGTTGAGGCGATCACCTTCACGGAATTCGGTCCTGCATTGACAAGGCGGGTCGGCACACGCCAAGCGCGTGCATGGGATCTAGGCCCCGGCACTATCGCATCTGCGGCGCCGTTGCCAGCGGGCGGGCCTCAACCGAAGCGCGTGGGCTCGATGCGCGCCTCTCCCAATCCGGGGAACCCGTGGCCCGTGCGGAGGCCTGGACATCGAGAGGCCCGATCGGGAGCCCGTCAGGATCGTGCGATGACGACGCCGAGGATTGCCTTGCCCGGCCGAGACCGCCCGCGCCCGGGGATCGGGCTTTGAGCGGCGCGCCCTCGCCCTGGTGGTCGCCCGGTCGCCACGCCGACCGGCGGCCGCGGCTGCTCCTGCGCAACCGCATCCTGGCCGCCTTCCGGGCCTGGTTCGCCGCGCGCGACTTCGTCGAGGCCGAGACCGCCTGCCTGCAGGTCTCCCCAGGCAACGAGGTGCATCTCTCGGCCTTCGCCACCGCGGCGATCGGCGCGAGCGGGGCGCGGACGCCGCTCTACCTGCACACCTCGCCGGAATTCGCCTGCAAGAAGCTCCTGGCGGCCGGTGAGACGCGGCTGCTCAGCGTCGCCCGGGTTTTCCGCAACCGCGAGCGCGGCCCGCTGCACCATCCGGAATTCACCATGCTGGAATGGTATCGCGCCGGCGTGCCCTACACTGACCTGATGTCCGATTGCGCCGATTTGCTCGCACTCGCCGCCGAGACCGCCGGCACCCGCCGCTTCCGCTATCGCGACCGGGAGGCCGACCCGTTCGCCGAGCCGGAGCGCCTGACCCTCGCCGAGGCCTTCACGCGCTTTGCCGGCATCGACCTGCTGGCCACGATCTCGCCCACCGGGGCGACCGACCGCGACGGCCTCGCCACCGCGGTGTCGGAGGCCGGCCTCCGGATCGCGCCGGATGACACCTGGGCCGATCTGTTTTCCCGGGTGCTGGTGGCGCGGGTCGAGCCGCATCTCGGCATCGGGCGCCCGACCATCCTGTGCGAGTACCCGATCAGCGAGGCCGCCCTCGCCCGGCCCGCCCCGGACGATCCGCGGGTGGCCGAACGGTTCGAGCTCTATGCGTGCGGGGTCGAACTCGCCAATGCCTTCGGCGAATTGACCGATCCCGCTTCCCTTCGCCGACGCTTCGCCGGGGAGATGGCGGAGAAGCTGCGCGTCTACGGAGAGACGTACCCCATCGACGAGGATTTCTTCGCCGCGCTGGCCGTGATGCCCGACGCCTCCGGGATCGCCCTCGGCTTCGACCGCCTCGCCATGCTGGCCTGCGGAGCGAACCGGATCGACGACGTCCTCTGGACCCCGGTCGCGGAGACCCTGCCGTGAACCGCACCCTGCGCAACGCCGCCGACCTCGCCGCCGCCGGCCTGCTCTCCGGCCCGGAGGCGGACGCCCTGCACGATGTGCTGTCGCGCTACGCCGTCTCGGTTACGCCGGACATGGCCGAGCTGATCGATCTGGACGATCCGACCGATCCGATTGCCCGCCAATTCGTGCCGCAGGGTGCGGAAACCGTGGTCGCCCCGGAGGAGCGGGCCGACCCGATTGGCGATGAGGCGCACACACCGGTAAAAGGCATCGTCCACCGCTACCCCGACCGGGTGCTGCTGAAGCCGCTGCATATTTGCCCGGTCTATTGCCGGTTCTGCTTCCGGCGCGAGATGGTCGGGCCGGACGGCCTCGGCTCCCTGACCGAAGCCGAACTCGACGGCGCGCTGGCCTACATCGCGCAGGATCCGCGGATCTGGGAGGTGGTGCTCACCGGCGGCGACCCGTTTGCGCTCTCCGCCCGGCGCCTCGGCGCCATCGCCGAGCGCCTGTCGGCGATCGAGCATGTCCGGGTAATGCGGATCCATACCCGCGTGCCGGTGGTGAAGCCCGATCTCGTCGATGCAGATTTGGTGACGGCGCTCAAGCGCTTCGGCCGCGCGGTGTTCGTCGCCCTGCACGCCAACCACCCGCGGGAATTCGCGCCGGCTGCCCGCGCCGCCTGCGCCCGGGTGGTGGATGCCGGGATCCCGATGGTCAGCCAATCGGTCCTGCTTGGCGGCATCAACGACGACCCAGCGACCCTCGAGGCGCTGATGCGGGCCTTCGTCGAGAATCGGATCAAGCCCTATTACCTCCATCACGGCGACCTCGCCCCGGGCACCGGCCATCTGCGCACGAGCCTGACCGAGGGGCAGGCGCTCATGCGCGCCCTGCGCGGGCGCCTCTCCGGGCTCGCGCAGCCGACCTACGTGCTCGACATCCCCGGCGGCCACGGCAAAGTGCCGGTCGGGCCGGGCTACCTGCGCGACGCGGACGGTGAGACGCGGGTGACCGATCCCAACGGGTGTGAGCACGCCTACCCTCCGAAGGCGTAGCGGAGACGGTTCGTGACGATGCGTAAACTCTGGGGCCGGCTTACCTCGGTCAACGTGCAGAAGGCCGTCTGGGCGCTGGACGAGGCCGGCCTCGCCTATGAGCGGATCGATGCCGGCGGTGCGCACGGCGTCGTCGACGACCCCGCCTATCGCGCCAAAAACCCGAACGGGCTGGTCCCGACCCTGGAGGAGGACGGGTTCGTCCTCTGGGAATCGAATGCCATCCTCCGCTACGTCGCTGCGATGGCCCCGTCTCTCGCACCGCCTGCCGATCCGCGGACGCGCGCCCATATTGAGCAATGGCTCGATTGGCAGGCCACTTCCTTCACGCCCGCCATGCGGGACGCGTTCTGGCAGCTCTACCGGTCGGCCAATCCGGACCGCGCCGTGATCGGCGCTTCGGTGAAGCGGACAGAGGCGTTTGCCGCCATTCTGGACGCGCATCTGACGGGTCGCGCCTACGCGGTCGGCGATGGTTTCAGCATCGCCGACATCGCCCTCGGCTGTGCGGCGCATCGCTGGCTGAACCTGCCGGCCGAGCGCATCGAGCGGCCGGCCCTGCGCCGCTGGTACGAGCGGCTCGCGGCCCGGCCCGGAGCGGCGCGGGCTTTGCGCGAGCCGATCTCCTGAGATCGCGAACGTCTCCCCGGACACCGGCAACCATCTTTCGGGGCGAGGCGGCAAGCGCGGCCTTGTCGGCGGGCCTGTGCGATCCACCTTGAGCCAACTCGCCGATCCGTCCGGCGCCCGCCTTCCACGGAGCCTCTGATGGCGATCGATCCGACCCTGCGCGACGCACTCTCCGCCGTGACGCCGGCCAGCCTGGCCCGGGCCTTGTCGCGCGCGGGCGTTAAGGCTTTCAGCCCGCGCGGTCTGACCGGCAACGGCGAAAGCGCCATCGGCCCGGCCTACACGATGCGGATGATTCCGGCCCGCAACGACGCGGCCGGCGACCTCTCTGCCGCCATCGATGCGGTCCCGGAAGGCGCCATCTTGGTGATCGACGCCGCCCGCTCAGGCCTCGCCCTGCCCTTCGGCGCGATCGTGGCGGCGCGGCTCGCGCAGCGCGGTGTCGCCGGCCTCGTCACCGACGGCGCCCTTCCGGACGCGGTCGGTCTGCCGGTCTGGTCGGCGCCGGAGGTCGGGAGCGAGACGCTGGCCCTGGTCGGCAGCCAGGAACGGGTCTCCTGCGGCGGCGCCGCGATCCATCCCGGCGACATCGTCGTCTGCGGACCCGGCGGGATCGTCGCGCTGCCGGCCGAGCTCGCTGAGCGCATCGCCCTGGAAGCCGTCGAGCAGCAGCGCCTCGACCTGTGGATCCAGCGCGAGGTCGAGAAAGGCGAGAGCCTCTCCAGCCTGCTGCCGCCGGACGCCGCCGCCCTGGCCCGGTTCGAGGCCGAGACGAAGCCGGCCTGAGGCGGCCCGGTGTTCTTCCCGCTCTCGAAGGTGGTCTATTTCCTGATCACCCCGTCGAACCTGTTCATCTTCTCGGCAATCGCCGGGCTCGTGCTTCTGGCGGCGACCCGCCTGCGCCGAACCGGCCTCGCGCTCGCCGCGTTCGGTCTGGTGGGACTGGCCGTTGGCGGCTTGACCCCCGTATCGGAGATCGCCCTCCTGCCGCTGGAGGAGCGGTTTCCGCCCTACCCGGAAGATGGGCCGGCGCCCGCGGGCATCATCGTGCTCGGCGGCGGTATCGAGGCCGGGCTGTCCGAGGCGCGCGAGCAGGTGCTCGGCAATGATGCCGGCGAGCGACCGGTCTACCTGGCCCATCTATCGCGCCGTTTTCCGCAGGCCCGGCTCGTCTTCTCCGGCGGAAGCGGCTTCGTTGGCGGCGGCATTGCGGAGGCCGACATCATCAGCCGCCATGCCGATGTCCTCGGCCTGCCGCGCACCCGACTGATCCTCGAAAACCGGTCGCGCAACACTCAGGAGAACGCTGCGTTTACCGCCGCTCTGGTCCAGCCGAAGCCGGGAGAGCGCTGGCTGCTGGTCACCTCGGCCTGGCACATGCCCCGAGCGATCGGCTGCTTCCGGGAGGCCGGCTTCACGGTGGACGCTTTCCCGGTCGATTACCGAACCCGCGGCTGGGGCGACGCCGCCCGGTTCCACGGATTCGCCTCGGACGGGCTCCTCCAGCTCGATCTCGCGGTGAAGGAGTGGATCGGCCTCGTGGTTTACCGGCTCGCCGGCTACACGCCGGATTGGTTGCCAAGGCCCGAACCGGTCGCGGCGCCTGGCAGCGCCAGCCGGTAGATACCGCGAAAATCGTCCGGATCGACCGGCTTGCCCTTGCGCAGGATCGCAACCTGGCCGGCATGGGCGAGCCGCACCGCGACCCGCCGCACCGGCTGCATCAGCGGCCCCCATCCGTCGGGGTGCGGGCCGCCCAAGGCCCGGGCGACCTCCGACGGGCAGATGGTCTTGCCGACGCCGCGCTCGGCTACCAGCCCGAGCAGGGTCTTCTCGATCGCCGCCTCGTCTGCTTTGGTCATCGTCATGTCCGTGCCTCCTCGGCGGGGGCCAGGAGCGGTCCCTCGTGCGGGCCTTCACCGGCCTCCAGCAGTGCCTTGCGGATCTCCGAGGCGAACTGCCGACGCCACATGATGACGACCACGGCACTAGTCGAGGCGATCAGCACATACGGGCTCACGAACCAGCCGAGATAGGCCAGCGCGAAGAAGAAGGCGCGCTGCCCGCGGGCGAAGTGCCGGCCGGCGCTGACATTCATCGCCGCGAGCCGGCGGACTGCCCGCATCACCTCTGTGTCGCTGACGCCCGAGCCCTTCGGCGGCACGGCGCCCAGCAGGATCGCCGCATAATTGAACAGCCGGTAGGCCCAGGCGAATTTGAAGAAGGCGTAGACGAAGACCACCGCGAGGCCGGCGACCTTCAGCTCCCAGGTCGTCCGGTTCGCCACCGTCCCGAACGGAAGGGTCGCGAACAGGTTGAGCACGTCGTCGCCGGAGCGGGACAGGGTCAGCACCGAGCCCAGTGCAATCAGCGAGGTCGACGCGAAGAAGGCGGTGCCGTTCTGGAGAGAGGCGTTGATCTGCGTGTCGACGACCCGGTTCTCACGCCCGATGATCTGCCGGGCCCAGTTCGACCGGTGCACGTTCATGATCTGGCTGAGCGAGATCATGCGCCCGCGCAGGCGGCCGACCGACAGGCCGTACGCGACCCAGGCGACGATGAAATAGGCCAGCGCCCCGAGATCGAGGGGCGAGAAGGCGGCACTGCCTGCGGTCAGGTCTGTCATGGTCTCGGAGTGCCGGGTATCGGAATCGGTAGCGGCCCGAGGCCATACCAGTCCCATACGCCCCGCAGAACCCGTCCTGCCTCTCGCGACGGTCTCAGCCGCGCAGGATCTCGAACCGGCCTGCCTCCGGCGGATCGCCGCCCTCGCACACACTGACGTCGGTCACCCGGGCCGCCGGCGGCCCGGACCGGCACAGAGCCACCATGTGGTCGACGGCCTCCAGCGGACCGCTGAACAGCGCCTCGACAGAGCCGTCGTCCCGGTTGCGCACGAAGCCGGACAGGCCCCGGGCGCGGGCTTCGGCCTGGGTCCAGGCCCGATAGGAAACACCCTGGACCCGCCCCTTCACGATCACGGAGACGGTACGCGTCGCGCTCATCGGATCGGCACCGTCCCCAAAGGCCCGTGCGGGAGCACGGGCCGCTCAACCTCACTCGGCCGCCATCGGACGACGGACGCCGGCACCGACCGGGGCCGAGCGCGTCTCACCCGTGCGGACATGGGTCGAGTAGAGCATCAGCCCGGTGAAGGCGAGACCGCCGACGATGTTGCCGAGCAGCGTCGGGATCTCGTTCCAGAGCAGGTAATCCATGACGGTCAGGTGGCCGCCCATGAGGATCGCCGACGGGAACAGGAACATGTTCACGACCGAATGCTCGAAGGTCATGAAGAAGAACACCGTGATCGGCATCCACATCGCGATCACCTTGCCGGGAACCGAGGTGGACAGCATCGCGCCGATGACGCCGGTGGAAACCATCCAGTTGCACATCATGGCGCGCACGAAGAGCGTCAGCATACCGGCCGCGCCGTACTTCTCGTAGCCGAGGGTGCGCGCCTCGCCGATACCGGCGATCGCCTTGCCGACGGCGTTCGGCTCGGTGGCGAAGCCGAAGGTGAACACGATCGCCATCATCAGTGCGGTGGTGAGGGCACCGGCGAAGTTCCCGAAGAACACGAGTGTCCAGTTGCGCGCGATGCCGGCCACGGTGACGCCGGGGCGCTTGTCGATCAGAGCGAGCGGGGTGAGCACGCAGACCCCGGTGAAGAGGTCGTAGCCTAGCAGGTACAGCATCGAGAAGCCGACCGGGAATAGCAGCGCCCCAACGAGGGGCTGGCCGGTGGTCTGGTTGATGGTCACCGCGAAAGCCGCGGCGAGCGCCAGGATCGCGCCGGCCATGTAGGCCCGGATGAACGTGTCTTTGGTGGCCATGAAGACCTTCGATTCACCGGCATCGACGGCCTTCTTCACGAAATCGGCGGGCGCCAGATAGGACATGCGAACCTCTCCCTCGCACGCGGCCGCCGATCGCCGTTGACCGAATGGCACGCTGCGCAAACATCACAGCTGGCCGAGGCGCATGATGGTGTCGCCGCCCCGGTCGATCGCGAGCAAGCAGGTTGCGTACCAATTGCCCGATGGTCAGGCGGGCGGGCCGCGCATCCAGGTACTGAGTTCGCGGATATAGGCAAGCGGCAGCTGCGCGGCGTGCGCGGCCGCGACCACGGCTTCGAGGTAGCCCGGACGCGGCCGGCCGCGCGCGGTGGACCGGCCGAGATAGATCAGCGCGCGCTTGACCCCGCCGGCCGTCGTCACCGGCAATGTCGCCTTGGTGTAGAGGCCGCCAGACACGCCCTCGTAGCGGTCGAGGGCCGGAATATCGTCGCGTGCCAGCTCCCACAGGACCCCGTGAACCGTGCGGGCGGGATCGCGCACCACGGAGGCATAGCCCTCGCGCATGATGATGAATCGGTGCGCCGGCAGCCGCCCGCCGCCGATCAGCCGCGAGACCGGGCAACGCAGGGCCATCGCGGCGGCATCCATGTTCGCGCCGTAGGCGAAATACAGGGGCATGCTGACGTGATCAGATCAGCGGCTAGGCCGCCACATCATGGTCCGGATGTGCGCCGGTCGCGTTGAATGGCCCATGCGTTCGCACGCATCGCCACATAAGTGACGACGATGGCGACCGCCGGGATGACGAACGTAATGAAGGTTCCACCCGAACTCATGGCCTGACGCTCCGCAGCACGCGCCTGCCGATCGCATCTATGCCGAAGCTTGAGGAAAGCCAGATCGCCGCGAAGATGGCGGTGGCTGGACGCAAGGCCAGCGCGCTCGCGACTTCCAAACGCATGGCCGTGATCCGCGTTACGAAGCCGATCACCACAGAAGCCACCGCGATGTTGTTCAGCGCGGTGGCCAGGAGCTTCGTCTGCTCGTCGTGAACTGCACGCACGACGAACGCGCGATCATCAGGCGAATTCTAGGATCACCGCGTCCACTGCAAGGCTGTCGCCTTCCTTGGCATGGATCTTCGCGACCGTCGCGTCGCGCTCGGCGCGGAGCATGTTCTCCATCTTCATCGCCTCGACCACCGCGATGGGCTCGCCGTTCTTCACCTCCTGGCCCTCGGTGACCAGGATCTGCTTCACGAGACCCGGCATCGGGCAGAGCACCTGCTTGCCGGAGCCGGCCTGCTCCTTCACGGGCATCAGCGCGGCGAGTTCGGCCTCGCGGCGGGTGTAGACCCGGGCCTCGGCCGCGGCGCCGGCATGCTGCAGGAACACGCCGTTCAGCAGGCCGCGCACCTGGATGGCGACGCGCTCGGCGCCGATCGTGCCGATCCAAACCGGCTCGCCCGGGCGCCACCCGCTCGCCACCGCCAGCGCCGTGCCGTCATCTCGGGTGACGATCAGGTCCTCGCCCTCGGCCTCGATGGTCACCGGGTAGGACTGGCCGGCCAGGATCACGACCCGGTCCCGCTCGAACGCGAACAGGCCGGGGGCGCGCATCTGCCCGGAGATCCCGCGCTTGCGCTGGTTGAGCTTGTGATCGATCGCCGCCGCGGCGGCCATCATTCGGATCGCCACCGCACCCGCGGGCTCGGGCGCGACGAAGCCGTTCGGGAATTCCTCGGCGATGAAGCCGGTGGAGAGATTGCCCTCCTGCCAGCGCGGATGGGCCATCAGCGCCGAGAGGAACGGGATGTTGTGGCGGATGCCGTCGATCGCGAAGGCGTCCAGGGCATCGCCCTGCGCGGCGATCGCCTCGGCGCGGGTCGGCGCCCAGGTCACCAGCTTGGCGATCATCGGATCGTAGTGGATCGCGATCTCGCCGCCCTCCTCCACGCCGGTATCGTTGCGCACGATCGCGGTGCCCTGCCGCCCCTCCTCCGGCGGCCGGTAGGTGGTCAGGCGGCCGATGGAGGGCAGGAAGTTGCGGGTTGGATCCTCGGCGTAGACGCGGCTCTCCACGGCCCAGCCGTCGAGCTTCACCTGTTCCTGCGTCAGCGGCAGCGTCTCGCCCGCGGCCACCCGGATCATCAGCTCGACGAGGTCGAGGCCGGTGATCATCTCAGTGACCGGATGCTCGACCTGGAGCCGGGTGTTCATCTCCAGGAAATAGAAGGACTTGTCCTGGCCGGCGACGAACTCGACCGTGCCGGCGGAATCGTAATTCACGGCCTTGGCGAGGGCGACGGCCTGCTCGCCCATCCTCCGGCGGGTCTCGGGATCGAGCAGCGGCGACGGTGCCTCCTCGATCACCTTCTGATTGCGGCGCTGGATCGAGCACTCGCGCTCGCCGAGATAGATCACGTTGCCGTGCTTATCGCCGATCACCTGGATCTCGATATGCCGCGGGTCGGTGATGAACTTTTCCACGAAGACCCGGTCGTCGCCGAAGGACGAGGAGGCCTCCGACTTGGCGCGGGCAAAGCCCTCGGCGACCTCGCCCGACGAATGGGCGATGCGCATGCCCTTACCGCCGCCGCCGGCCGAGGCCTTGATCATCACCGGGTAGCCGATCCCGTCGGCGATCTCGACGGCGTGCTCGGGGCTTTCGATCACGCCGAGGAAGCCCGGGACGGTGGAGACGTTGGCGGCCGCGGCCGCCTTCTTGGATTCGATCTTGTCGCCCATGGCGGCGATGGCGCCGGGATTGGGGCCGATGAACACGATGCCGGCAGCCTCGAGCGCCTTCGGGAAGGCCTCGCGCTCGGACAGGAAGCCGTAGCCGGGATGGACCGCCTGGGCGCCGGTCTGCCGGCAGGCCTCGACGATCTTCTCGATGACCAGATAGGACTGCGCGGCGGCGGCGGGGCCGATATGGACCGCCTCGTCGGCCATGGCGACGTGGACCGCGTCACGGTCGGCATCCGAATAGACCGCGACCGTCCTGATGCCCATCTTCCGGGCGGTCTTGATGACCCGGCAGGCGATTTCGCCCCGGTTGGCGATCAGGATCTTATCGAACATCGCTGGCGCATCGCTCTCGAGATCGCCGGATTGCACACCGGCTTGACAGTCCCGATAGATCAGATGTGCCGCGGACGGAAGCTGCGCCTTGGTCGTAGTCTCAGGCGGCCAGGGCGAACGTGACGCGCGGAGCCTGGGCCGCCTCGCGGGTCCAGCGGTTGGCGTCGAGGGCGAAAGCCATCAGGGCCTCGGCGCTGCCCTGCGCCTCGCGGACGATCTCCATGGCGATCCGGGCGCCGACCGGGGTCGGGCCGTCGCGGCCGCTGAGCGAGCTGGCGAGCCAGGCGGCGACGTCGCGGTCGATATAGCCGGTCGGGCGCAGGCCCCACACCGCGAAGTCGACCACCGAAGCGACCAGGAAGTCGGCGAAATCGTCGGAGCCGATCACCGCACGCTCCAGGGCGATCAGCATGTCCGCCTCGTCACGGCTCATGATTCCCTCCGGCAGCACCTCGCGCTTGAGGACCAGGAGGTCCTCGTCGCTGATCGCGCCAGTCGAAACGGCATGGTTGCAGAACTGTTGAACGGAGATCATGGTCATGGCTGCCTGCTCCTCCGACCTTTGCTGCGGTCGGTGCTTGTCCCGGTGTGATTTGAACTTACGGGACGGCTCCCCTGCCGGAAGTTAACGGCAAGGTCTGAACGGAAGTTCAGGTAAACACGGACCGAGCAAGCAGGCTTATTGGGACGTTGATCAGTTGCGTTACCGGACGATGACCGTCGCCCCGACGGGCACGCGGTCGAACAGGTCCACCACGTCGATGTTGCGCATGCGGATGCACCCGGAGGAGACCGCCTGGCCGATCTTCTCCGGCTCGTTGGTGCCGTGGATCCGGTAGAGCGTGTCCCGGCCGTGATCGGCCAGGTAGAGGGCCCGGGCGCCGAGCGGATTCAACGGGCCGCCCTGCATGGCGTGGACGTGGGGCCAGCGCTTGATCATCTCGGCCGGCGGGTTCCAGGCGGGCCATTCGGCCTTCCGATCGATGGTGGCTGTGCCCGTCCAGCCAAAGGCCTCATCGCCCACGGAAACGCCGTACCGGATCGCCTTGCCGTCCGGCAGCACGAGGTAGAGCTGGCGCTCCCTGGTCTCGACCACGATCGTGCCCGGGGGCTGCCCGGTCGGATCGCTCACCTGGTATCGGGCGAAGTGCGGATCGAACTCGGCCTCGGGCACAAGCGCCATGAACGCGGCATCGCGGGCCGAGACCTTCGGGTCGGGGACGGCCTTGAACGTGCAGCCCGCGAGCCACGCGGCGCAGGCGATGACGGGGATGATGCGCATGCGCCGGTCCTCGGACGTCTTCCGCGCGCCCGGACATGCGACCCGTTCGGGACTCGTCCCGTGGAAGATTTGAGCAACTATAACGAGGCCTGGCACCCTGCCGTAGTCCGCGCGTTCCGCCCGTGGCACATTGCCGGCTCCTGTTGCAGGTCCGCGACAGGACCGCACCCGGGAGCGATCGTCGTGACCACCCTCTACGTGAGCCATCCGGCGAGTTTCGACCACGCGGTGCCGGAGGGCCATCCGGAGCGCCCGGCGCGGATGCGGGCCATCGAGCGTGCCCTGGAAGACGAGCGCTTCGCCGGCCTGGTGCGAGTGGCCGCACCGCGGGCGGAGATTGAGGTCGCGACCCTGACCCATCCCCGCGAATACGTCGATGCACTGGTCGCCGCCGTGCCGGAACACGGCATGGTCGGGATCGACGCCGACACGATCCTGTCCGCCGGCAGCCTGGAGGCGACGTTGCGGGCGATCGGGGGGGCCAACCACGCCCTGGACGCGGTGATGGCGGGCGAATGCCGCAACGCCTTCGTGGCGATGCGTCCGCCCGGCCACCATGCCGAACGGACCCGGTCCATGGGCTTCTGCCTGTTCAATCACGCCGCGATCGCCGCCCGCTATGCCCAGCAGAAACACGGTGCCGAGCGCGTGGCCTTAGTCGATTGGGACGTTCACCACGGCAACGGCAGCCAGGACATCTTCTGGGACGATGCGAGCGTGCTCTACGCCTCGACCCATCAGATGCCGCTGTTCCCGGGCAGCGGCGCCGCCTCGGAGCGTGGCGAGAAGGACACGATCGTCAACGTACCGCTGCGGCCCAACGACGACGGCGAAGTGTTCCGCGAGGCGTTCGAGGCCGGCATTGTGGCGCGGCTGGAAACCTTCCGGCCCGACGTCATCGTGATCTCGGCGGGTTTCGACGCACACCGCCTCGATCCGTTGGCGAACCTCCGTCTGGAGGCGGAGGATTTCGGCTGGGCGACCCGCAAGCTCATGGACCTGGCCGAGCGTTGCGCCGGCGGCCGGATCGTGTCGGTGCTGGAGGGCGGCTACAGCTTGGAGGGGCTGGCGAAATCCGTATCCGCCCATGTGGACGCGCTGATGGGACGGTGAGCAAGGCGATCGGATTCGCCTTGCGGGCACCGCGAAGCCCGGCATGATCGGCCGATTTCGAATCGATCAAACTCCGGCTGCCGGTGAAACGCTGCGCCCCGCCCATTTGGATGCGTCTCTTTGAGACGGACGCGCCTTTGGTCTGGTCCGGGCGCGGTCGATGACGCTCACCAGCTATCTCGCCTACGCGCTGGCGCTTTGCGTCGCCGCCGCCGTGCCCGGCCCGGGTGTCGTCGCCCTGGTGGCGCGGGCGCTCAGTTCGGGCTTCCGGGCCGCCATGGCCTTCTCGGCGGAGCTGATCCTCGGCGATCTGACCTTCCTGTCCGCGGCCGTCTTCGGACTGGCCGTGATCGCGGAGACGTTGGGCGAAGTCTTCGTCGCCGTCCGGCTCTGCGCCGGCCTGTATCTCGGCTATTTGGCTGTGCGCCTCTGGCGCGCGGCCGGACAGACGGACCGGATCGAGGGCGGCCCGGCGGGAGGCCCCCTATCCAGCTTCACCGCGGGGATCACCATCACTCTGGCCAACCCCAAGACGATCGTCTTCTACCTCGCCGTCTTGCCCACGATCGTCGACCTGCGGACGGCCGCGGCGGGCGATTTCGGTATCCTGGTCGGACTGACGACGCTGGTGCTCGCGGGGGTGATGACGCCCTACGCCGCCCTTGCGGCGCGGGCACGGGAGTCTTTGCGGAAACCCGTGTTCCGCGCCCGGCTGAACCGGAGCGCCGCCGCCATCATGGCCGGCGCGGCGATCTGGACCGTCGCGCGCCGCGCCTGACAGGTCAGCCCTCCAAGGGCACGTCGCCCAGAAGCTCGATGCCGAAGCCGGAGAGGCCGACATAGGAGCGCGCCGACGTCGCGAGGTTGCGGATCGAGACGACGCCGAGGTCGCGCAGGATCTGGGCGCCCAGGCCGACTTCGCGCCACTGGCGGGCGCGCAGAGCCTCGGTCCCCTCCTCCAGGGCGCTCTTCAGCGGAACGCCTGCAGTCCCGTCCCGCAGATACACCAGCACCCCGCGGCCCTCGGACGCGAAGCGCTTGAGAACGGCGTCGATCTGCTTGCCGCCTCCGATCACGTCGGCCGCGACGTTGGAGCGATGGAGGCGAACCAACACGTCCCGGCCATCGCCGATCTCACCCATCACGAAGGCGAATTGCTGGATCGCCTCGAACGGGGTCGAGAAGGCGTAGGCGGTGACGTCCCCGTGGCTGGACTGGACGGTGAAGTGCCCGACCCGCTCCACCAGCCGGTCCCGGGCCTGCCGATAGGCAATCAGATCGGCCACCGAGACGCGCTTCAGCCCGTGCTTCTCGGAAAACGCCTCGATCTGCGGCCCCTTCATCACGGTGCCGTCGTCGTTGGCGAGCTCGCAGATCACCCCGACCGGCGGCAGCTCGGCGAGCTTGCATAGATCGACCGCGGCCTCGGTATGGCCCGAGCGCATCAGCACGCCGCCATTGCGGGCAATCAGCGGGAAGACGTGGCCGGGGCGGACGAAATCGCCTGCGCCCATATTACCGTTGGCAAGCGCGCGCACGGTGTTGCAGCGCTGCTCCGCGGAGATGCCGGTGGTCAGCCCGTGCTTGACGTCGACCGTGACCGTGAAGGCGGTGCCGAGCGGCGCGTCGTTCGAGGCCACCATCGGGTCGAGATGCAGCCGCCGTGCCTCGTCCTGTGTGATCGGCGCGCAGACGATGCCGCAGGTGTTGCGGATGATGAACGCCATCTTCTCCGGCGTGCAGAGCGAAGCCGCGACGACGAGGTCGCCCTCGTTCTCACGATCGTCATCGTCGGTGACGACCACGATCTCGCCGCGGGCGAAGGCCGAGATGGCCTCTGTGACGGTGCAATGGGGCACGGATCGCTCTTTCGTCTCGCATCCCCCACCCCGCGCGGAGGAAGGGGGGGCTCGCTCAGCGCCGGACAGAGGGTGGTCCGGGTTGAGCGAGCCTGTGAAAATCTCTGGTCCCGGAGTTGGCCTGACCACGCCGTGATCGGATCCTGCTCCGGCGGGTCAGGCCACGCCCACCTGCCCGCGATGGCGTAGATAGTGATCGGCCAGCACGCAGGCCATCATGGCTTCCGCCACCGGCACGGCACGGATGCCGACGCAAGGATCGTGGCGGCCCTTGGTGATCAGGTCGACCTCGACACCGTCGCGGGTGACCGAGCGGCGCGGGGTCAGGATCGACGAGGTCGGCTTCACGGCGAAACGCACCACCACCGGCTCGCCATTGGAGATGCCGCCGAGGATGCCGCCGGCGTGGTTCGCCAGGAAGCGCGGGCGCCCGTCATTGCCGGCCCGCATCTCGTCGGCATTGTCCTCGCCGCGCAGGGCCGCGGCCGCGAACCCGTCGCCGATCTCGACGCCCTTGACGGCATTGATCGACATCATCGCGGCAGCGAGATCCGCATCGAGCTTGCCGTAGATCGGAGCGCCGAGGCCCGACGGCACGCCCTCGGCCACCACCTCGATGACGGCGCCGACGGAGGAACCGTCCTTGCGGATCTCATCGAGATAGCGCTCGTAGAGCGCGGCCGCCTCCGGGTCGGGGCAGAAGAACGGGTTGTTGCCGGTCTCGGCCCAGTCCCAGCGCGCCCGGTCGATGGCGTGCGGCCCCATCTGAACGAGCGCCGCACGAATGGTGACGCCCGGGATCACCTTGCGCGCCACCGCGCCGGCGGCGACCCGCGCCGCGGTCTCCCGAGCCGAGGATCGGCCGCCGCCGCGATAGTCGCGGATGCCATACTTGGCGTCGTAGGAGTAATCGGCGTGGCCCGGCCGATAGCTGTCGCGAATCTCGGAGTAATCCTTCGAGCGCTGGTCGGTATTCTCGATCATCAGGGCGATCGGTGTGCCGGTGGTGAACTGGCGACCGCCGGTGCGGTCGTCGGAAAACACCCCCGACAGGATCTTCACCTGATCCGGCTCGCGCCGCTGGGTCGTGAAGCGCGACTGGCCCGGCTTGCGCCGGTCGAGTTCCGCCTGGATCTCCTCTGCCTCCAGCGCCAGCCCGGGCGGACAGCCATCGACCACGCAGCCGAGCGCGACCCCGTGGCTCTCGCCGAAGGTCGTGACGCGGAAGAGATGACCGAACGTGTTGTGAGACATGACCCGGCCCGTCTAGCGCGGGAGCGCCGGAGGCACAAACCGTCTTCCTCAGTCTGACCCTATGCCAGCTCCGAGCCGGCGATCGGCTGCACGCTGAGCCTCAGCCCGATCGCTTTCAGGACTCCGATCAAGGTGTCGAGTTGCGGATTTCCCTTGTCGGATAGTGCGCGATACAGGCTCTCGCGTGATCGTCCTGTCTCGGCCGCGATCTGCGCCATGCCGCGCGCGCGCGCCACGTCACCGATGGCCGCTGCAATAAGGGCGGGATCGCCATCCTCGAGCACGGCCTCGATATACAGGGCGATGCGTTCGGGCGTATCGAGGTGTTCAGCAACATCCCAGGACCGAGTTTCGACGGTCATCGATGTTTCTCCTGCCGGTTGAGCGACTGGGCCTCGCGGAGGTCTCGATCTTGCGTGCGTTTATCGCCGCCACATAGGAACAACACGATCTCGCTTCCGCGTTGCGCGAAATAAACGCGATAGCCCGGTCCGTAATCGATCCGAAGTTCACTCACATCTTCACCGACAGGCTTCACGTCCCCAGCGTTACCCAGGGCAAGGCGCTTGATGCGAACGTCGATACGAACCCGCGCACGCTCGTCGCGCAATCCAGCAAACCAAGCTTCGTAGATCGTGGTCTGACGTATGGTCAGCGTGGTGTGCCAGTAGCTTAAAAACTACATAATCGCTCCGGCGGTTCCTGTCGACACAGCCAGCCCACCCCGTGCCTTCAGCGCCCTGTAAGCCGCCACCCCGACAGAAAGGTCGGCGCGCAGGCGGCGTTCGTCGCCGAGAGCGTCTAGATCATAGGTCAGGCCAAGGATATGCGCCGCCTCGTAGCCCTCCGGCAATTCGCCCAAGGTCCCGAGGGTGATGCACCTGTTCGGGAGGCGCCCTGCGAAATCGGACAGACGCGACCGCAGCGCGTCGCCGCTGGTGCGGAGGTAGGCTTCCGCTCGCGGCCCGTGCTCACGGATCGCCGCCACCGTTCCTTGGGCCAGCGACAGGTGAACGACCTCGCGATCGGCCGGAAACAAGTAGACGAGGTAATAGCCGCGGGTGGCACTGGTTGTGACGGCGGGGTCGAACACGGCAAGCCAGGGCACCGCCGCCCAATGGCTGCCGCGGCCGGGGCTGCCCTTCACCAGAAACGAACCCTCTATTGATTCGAGGGCAGCGCGCAGCTCGTCCGGCGCGCCGCGCCGGATCACTGCCGCCAGGGGATGCCCGGTCGGCGGATCGAGCCGGGCGAGCGGGTATTCCTCGACGATCCGCCGCAGGGCGTGGCCGAGGCTCATTCTTAGGCCGGAACCTGCTCTATGGTGGTCGGCTCCGTCTCGGGCGTCTGGTTTCGGCCGTGACGGAAGCTGGAGAGCGCCTGATAGGTCTTGAGGCGTGCCCGCATCAGCGAGCCAAGCGGCCGGTGCGCCGCGAGGCTGTGAGCGGGCCGGAAGGACAGGACGTCGTCGGCGTAGCGGGTCCGGGCCTCGGACTGGGAATCCTGCGCAGGCAGGACGAGGCGGGCGACGGTGCGATAGGGGCTCGCCGCCTCGTCCCAGCGCTTCGCCGCATCCTCGACCGGCATGTCGTCGAGATTGGTGCAGAGCTGCACGCGAAGCTCGAAAATCGCCGCGTCGCCAGTGAAATAGGCGGCCACCGCGTGCCGGAACGCGTTGGGATCCTCGCCGGGATGCAGATCCTGATCGGCCAGCGCGACCTGTTTCGCGCCGGTCGGAAAGGCGGCGACCTTGGCGACGTGGTCGCCGTAGCGGAGCGCGGCCTGCGAATAATACGGCTCGGCCAAGGGATGCAGCGGCTCGTGGCCGAAGAAGTCGAGGAGCGGCGAGCTCTCGCCGGTCACGGCCTTGACGATCGTATCGGCCGCACGTGCCGTCCGTGAGAAAGCAGCCTTGAGCGCCTCGGGCGCCTTCGTACCGGCCTCCAGCTGCCTCATGCTGCCCAGGAAGCCCTTGGCATCCGGGTTCGGAAAGACCGGCCCGGTGGCAAGCACGAAATCCTGGGTCTCCGCGCCGTGGCCCTGCAGTTTCTCGCCCGCGACACCCAAAACCTTGATCGCCATGCCGCGGTGGGTGGAGACGCTGTCCTTCAGGTGTTCACCCGGCCCCTGCGCGAAGCGCACGATCACCGGATAGGTCCCACCCTTGGCGA
This sequence comes from Methylobacterium sp. ARG-1, assembly GCF_001262595.1. Lineage (NCBI taxonomy): Bacteria > Pseudomonadati > Pseudomonadota > Alphaproteobacteria > Hyphomicrobiales > Methylobacteriaceae > Methylobacterium > Methylobacterium sp. ARG-1. The sequence continues at coordinate 92,982 of NZ_LHCD01000009.1, read as the reverse complement.
ACAGGCCCTGCTTCAGCTCGCGCGGGAGATCGTCCGGCACCTGAAGCTCGCCCGTCACCACGCCGCTGATTTTCGCGTGCGATGCGCGCACCGCGTGGCCGTAGCGCTTGGCCGTGGTTTGGCTCTCGCGCGTCATCGACGCGATAATCGCGTCGATCGTCTCGGCTTCATCCGGTGCCGGCGTCTCGACGCCGTCGTGGTAGCGCAGGTAGGTCTCGGCCAAGGTTACAATTCCGGTCGCGATCCGAACGGAGCAAACCGACGGGCCGTCCGCCGGTTGCCGCCCAGGGATCAGGCATTCGGTCGCGCCAGCACGCCGCCGGTCATCGGCTCGCGCACCCCCGTGGTGGATGGGAAGGTGATCGGCAGGCCCCGGAGCGAGCGCACTGCGAGATACGCGAAGGCCTGCGCCTCCAGATAGGCCGAGGACCAGCCGATGGCGTCCGCGGTCGTGATCTCGGACCGCAGATGGTAGTTCAGCAGCCGCACCAGCTCGCCGTTGCGCGCACCGCCGCCGGCCACGATCCAGCGGGTCGGGATCTCGGGCGCGTGGTCCAGGGCCCGGGCGACGGCGCGGGCCGTGAAGGCCGTCAGCGTCGCGGCACCGTCCTCCGTCGAGAGCTGGCCGGCGAGCTTATGCGAGAACCAGTTCCGGTCGAGCGACTTCGGCGGCCGGCGGAAGAAGAACGGATGTGTCAGCAGCCAAGCGAGCAGGGGCTCGTCCGGGCGGCCGCGAGCGGCGGTACGCCCGCCATCGTCGAGGTTCTTGCCCTCGCGCTCCTGCATCCACTCATCGATGAGCGCGTTGCCGGGGCCGGTGTCGAACGCGATCACGCCGCCCTTCGAGTCGATCAGCGTGGCGTTTGCGACGCCGCCGATATTCAGGATGCCGAATGGGCCGTCGAAGCCCGAGGCCTCGGCCAGGGCTTTGTGGAACACCGGCACCAGCGGCGCGCCCTGGCCCCCGGCCTCGATATCGGCCCGCCTCAGATCCGACACCACCGGAATGCCGAGCCGAGTCGCCAAGGCCTGCCCGTCGCCGATCTGGATCGAGATGCGCTGGTCCGGCCGATGAATCACGGTCTGCCCGTGGAAGCCGATCACGTCGATGGCGTCGGCGCTCAGGCCGTTCTCGGCGAGGAAGCGTTCCACCGCCTCGGCATGGGCCTGGGTGACGAACGCTTCCGCCTCGGGCAAGCGCCCGGGGCGGTCGCCCGGATGGAGCACCGACTCGGCATCCTTCGTGGCGACCCGCAGAAGCAGCTTCTCCTCGTCCGAATAACCGCGGTAGCCGGTCGGCCCCAGCGGCTCGAGGAAGTTGTTCTGGCCCTTGACCACGTGGACCCGCTCGCCGTCAGTCTCGATCAGCGCGATGTCGACGCCGTCCAGCGAGGTGCCGCTCATCAGCCCGATCGCGCGCATCATCGCCATTCCGCCTGACCCCGTGCCTTTCGGCCAACGCCCTGCTAAGAGCGCGCCGTATCCTGAACCCCAGCGCGAGCTAGCACGCAGAGCCTCGGCCTGTCGCGCCGGCTCGCGATCCGAGACCGCAGCCATGACCGCCGAGAGCTTCGCGCCGAAATCTGACTTCCTGCGGATCCTGACCGAGCGCGGCTACATCCACCAGACCTCGGACCTCGCCGGGATCGACGCCGCGGCCTCCGAAGGGCGGCTGACGACCTATGTCGGCTACGATTGCACGGCGCCCTCGCTCCATGTCGGGCACCTGCTCTCAATCATGATGCTGCACTGGCTGCAGGCGACCGGGGGCAAGCCGATCGCCCTGATGGGTGGCGGCACCACGCGGGTCGGCGACCCGTCCGGCCGCGACGAGACCCGCAAGATCCTCACGGTCGAGCAGATCGACGCCAACAAGGCCGAGATCCGCAAGACATTCGACCGGTTCCTGCGCTTCGGCGGCGGTGCGGGCGATGCCGTGATGGTCGACAATGCCGAGTGGCTGACCAAGCTCAACTACATCGAGATGCTGCGCGACATCGGCCGCCATTTCTCGGTCAACCGCATGCTGTCGATGGACAGCGTCCGCCTGCGCCTGGAGCGCGACCAGGAACTCTCGTTCCTGGAATTCAACTACATGATCCTGCAATCCTACGACTTCGTGGAGCTGAACCGCCGCTACGGCTGCATCCTGCAGATGGGTGGCTCGGACCAATGGGGCAACATCGTCAACGGCATCGATTTGGGCCGGCGCATGGGCACGCCCCAGCTTTACGCTCTGACCTGTCCGCTGCTGACCACGTCCTCCGGCGCCAAGATGGGCAAGACCGCGGCCGGTGCCGTCTGGCTCAACCCGGACATGCTCAAGCCGTACGATTACTGGCAGTTCTGGCGGAACACCGAGGATGCGGACGTAGCGCGCTTCCTCAAGCTGTTCACGCTCCTGCCGATGGACGAGATTGCACGGCTCGCGGCGCTCGCCGGCTCCGAGATCAACGCGGCGAAGATGGTGCTCGCCACCGAGGCCACGGCCCTGATGCACGGCCGCGAGGTGGCCGAGGCCGCCGCCGAGACTGCACGGAAGACCTTCGTGGAAGGGACGCTCGCAGCCGATCTGCCGACCGTCACCGTTCCCGTCGCGACACTCGAAGGCGGGCTTGGCGTGCTGACCGCGTTCGGCCCCGAGATCGCCAAGCTCGTGCCCTCCACCAGCGAAGCGCGCCGCCAGATCAAGGGCGGCGGGTTGCGGGTCAACGATGCGGCCGTGACGGACGAGAAGGCAATGCTGACGCCCGCGGACCTGACCCAGGATGGGGTGATCAAGCTGTCCTTCGGTAAGAAGCGGCACGTTCTGCTGCGGACAGCGTAGCGCAGATTGGTTTCCCGAAGGGCCTCCGGCCCTTTGGCGGGGTTCGGGGCGTGTAGCCCCGATTTGCCAAGGCTCTGCCCTGGACCCGCAAAAGGTCCGCGGCCTTTTGAGACGGGAACCTGTCGGTCCGGACCTTACGGATCCAACCCTTCCGCCGCCCGTCGGGCCGCGCGCAGCTTCTCCACGCGCGCCACGGAGAAGACCGAAGCCTCGTAGAGGATCAGCATCGGCAGGGCGAGCGAGAGCTGTGAGATGACGTCCGGCGGCGTCAGCACGGCGGCCACGACGAAGACCAGCACGATCGCGTAGCGCCGTTTCTCGCGCAGGAAGGCCGCGTCGATGATGCCGATCTGGCCAAGAAGGGTCAGGATCACCGGCAGCTGGAACGCGATGCCGAAGGCGAAGATCAGCGTCATGATTAGCGAGAGGTACTCGTCGACCTTGGGCAGCAGCTTGATGGTCGGCTCGCCGGCCACGCCGACCTGCTGCAGCGACACCGAGAACTTGATCAGCAGCGGCATCGCCAGGAAGAACACCACCAGGGCGCCCAGCACGAAGAAGATCGGCGTGGCCACGAGGTAGGGCAGAAAGGCCTTGCGTTCGTTGCGGTAAAGGCCCGGCGCCACGAAGGCGTAGATCTGCGTGGCGATCACCGGGAAGGCCAGGAACGCGGCGCCGAAGACGCTGAGCTTGATGTTGGTGAAGACCTGCTCGAGGAAGTGCGTTGCGATCAGCTCGGCATTCTGCGCGCCCACGATCGAGACGTAGGGGTAGACCAGGATGTTGTAGATATCGCGCGAGAAGAAGAAGCAGCAGAAGAACATCGCCACGAAGGCGATCAGCGACTTGATCAGCCGCGACCGCAGTTCGATCAGATGTTCGAGCAGCGGCGCCCGGGACGCTTCGATCTCGGCCTCGTCGGCGTCGCTGATCATCGGGCTGTGGCGCCGTTCTTCGGGTCCATGGGGGTGTCGTGCGCGGTCTTGGGCTCCGGCGGCGGTCCGTAGGGATCGTCGACCGAGCCGGGAATCGGGAGCGGCGCGTCGGGCTGGGCGGCGTGCTCGAGCGGATCAACATGCGCCACGTTATCGGTCGCGACGGACGATGGCTCGGGGCCTGACGGCGCAGTCGCGTCCTGCTCGGCCTTGAGCTGCGCCGTAGCGTCAGCCAGCGAGCGCGTATCCGCGGCCGGCTTCTCGGGGCCCAGCGGCTCGGTGCCCTGCCGGGCGGCGACCCGCCCCTCGACCGCACCCTTCAGCTCGTCCCGGATCGTCTGGACCGGGTTGAAGCCGGAGCCCGCGGACCGGACGGTGTTGCGGATGCCGTCGACCTCCTTGCGAACCTCGTCGAGCTCGGCCTCGCGGATCGCCTCGTTGAACTGCATCTGAAACTCGCCGGCCATCCGGCGCAGCTTCGTCGTGATCTGCCCGACGGTGCGCAGCGCCTTCGGGAGATCCTTCGGCCCGATGACGATGAGGGCGACGCCGCCGATCAGCATCACCTCGCCCCAACTCATGTCCAGCATGTCGTCGACGGTCCTGCTGCCCTGGGAGCCGGACGTGAGTCCGAACCCCCGTCAGGCTCTACACCACAGCGCGCGCCCTGACAGGCTCTCAGACCGGCTTGCGCTCGCCGCCCGGCAGATGGCTCGCCGGAACCGCGGTGCCGGGGCTCGTCTCGGCGGTGTGCGGGATGGTGCGGACCGGCTCGCTCGGCGCGACCGGCTGGCTCGCCGGCGGCGTCTCGTCCTCGGCCATGCCCTTCTTGAACGCCTTGATGCCCTTCGCGACGTCGCCCATCAGGTCCGAGACCTTGCCGCGGCCGAACAGCAGCATGACGATGACGGCAACGATGACCCAGTGCCAGATACTCATGCTGCCCATGGCAACCTCCTGCGTGCGTCCACCTGCCTGCGCCCACCTGTGGGAGCGTGACGCTACGACCGGTTGAAGATTTCCGGGCGAACCTAGGGATCGCACCGCCCGAACACAAGCAGAGGCGGCTTCAGGGACGGTGGATGCCCGCGGTGGAAGGCCGCGGGTCAGGCCGCACTGGCCATCGCCGCCGCGAACCGGGCCCGGGCCTCAGGCAGATCCAGCGCGTCGCCCGCCCTGTCGAGGCGTGCGAGCGCGGCGGCGGCCCGCCGGGCAGCTTCACCCGTCAGGAACGGCGCGGCCTCGGCGACGGCTCGCATCTCGTCCATGGCGCCGTTGCAATGCAGCCCGACATCGACGCCCGCCGCGAAGGCGGCCTGTGTCCGGTCGCGGAACGTGCCGGTGAGTGCGTGCATCGACAGGTCGTCGGTCATGAGCAGCCCGTCGAAGCCGATGGCGCCGCGGATCACATCGCGGATGACGCTCGCCGACTGGGTGGCCGGACGATCGGGGTCGATGGCCGTGAAGACCACGTGGGCGCTCATGGCCATCGGCAGGTCGGCCAGCATCTGGAACGGCCGGAAATCCTGAGCCGCCAGGGCCTCGAGCGTCGCCTCGACGACGGGCAGGCCGTGATGGCTGTCGCAGGCGGCGCGGCCGTGGCCGGGGACGTGCTTCATCACCGGCAGAACGCCGCCGGCCATCAGGCCCTCGGCCACGGCGCGACCGATCTCGGCCACCGAATCGGGATTCGAACCGTAGGCCCGGTCGCCGATGATGTCGTGCGATCCCGGTGCCGGCACATCGAGCACGGGCGCGCAATCGACGTTGATGCCGACCTCCGCGAGATCGTGCGCCATCAGCCGGGCGCCGAGCCGGGCGATCGCGGTGGCGCTGCCGTTCAGGCGCCCATAGCGCCCGCCCGCCGGATAGGACGGCCAGTGCGGCGGCCCCATGCGCTGGACCCGGCCGCCTTCCTGATCGATCAGGATCGGCGCCGTGTCCGAGCCCAGGCAGTCCCGCAGCGCAGCCGTGAGGGCGCGCACCTCGTCCGGCGTGCCGATGTTGCGCTTGAACAGGATGAAGCCCCACGGCCGCACGTCGCGGAAGAAGGCGGCCTCCTCGGCGGAGAGCGTCTTGCCGGCGCAGCCGAGGATCAGGGCACGGGCGGTCATGCGGGCTTCTCGATGGCCGCGCGGGTGCGGCGGAGGAAACGGCGACTCGATGCCGGCAGAGTCGGGCGGGAACAGGGAGCCGGCAAGGCGAAACCGCGTGCCCGGCCCGTTCGGCGTCTCGACGGGGGCCGGGTGTTGCGGGGCGGACTCGCGTTCAAGGCGGATCCCGCCTCCCCTGCTCCAGGGACGAGACGAGACCGGATCTATCGGTGGCTCAGTTCTTCGCCACGAAGCACTGACCGCCCTCGCCCTGCAGGGCGCTGCACAAGCTGGCCGCCTCGTTCTTGGCCAGCGGCCCGACGCGGACGCGGTAGATCGTCTTGCCGTTGACCTCGGCTTGACGGATCAGCTCGGGCTTGCCGGCGAGTTGGCTGTATTTCGCCTGCATCTGCTTGAGGGCGGCCTTCGCCTCGACGGCGCTGCCGCGCACGCCGAGCTGGACCGAGAACCCGCCGACCGAGCCTGTCTTGACGGTGTCGTCGACGGCCTCCGGCGCGTCCGCGGCTGGGGCGGCCAGGGAGGCGACCCGCTGGGCGGCCGTCGGCGGCGGTTTCACGGCGACGGGCTTCGGCGGGGCAGCTTCAGCCGAGGTGGACGGCGGCGGCGCCTGGACCGGCTCCGGCGTGGGCGCCGGCAGAGACGCGGCCGCCTGACGGCCGGGTTTCGGCTTCGCCTGCTGCGGCGGCTCGTCGGTGGGCAGGACCATGGTCGGGATCGGGGCCGGCGCGCCCTCGGCCTGCGCCTCGCGCTGGACCGGTGCGGGCGGGGCTTCCGGCTTCACCGCCACGGTGCGGACCCGGCGCGGTTCGCCGAACGCCTCGAACGGGCCGTTGCCCGGCGTCGTGCCGCTCTGTGCACCGCCGGCCTGGCCGGTCCCCTGCGCCGCGCGGGCCGCCTCGGCCACGTCGATCGGCTGCTCCTCGCGGTTCACGATCTTGATCTGGCCTTCCTTGGCCTTGCCCTTGGTGTCGTAGATCTGCCGGTTCTGGTCCGGAATCTCGACGCCGTCGGCGACCTTCGGGGCAACCTTGAGGGGCGTGGAATCGGCCTGGACGACGGGTACGCCGCCGCCGCTGTTCGACCCGTGAAGACCCTTGTAGGTGAGCGCGCCGGTCACGGCGACGGCGACGATCGCGATGCCGGCGCCGACCGAGGCCAGGCGGCGGCGCGGGTTCACCCGGCGCAGCGAGCGGCCATCGGCGTAATCCGGGCCGGCGGCCTCCGGGGTGCCCGCGGCCGCCGCGCCGTAGGATACCGGCTCCTCGTGCGTGTCGCGCTCCACCGAGGCGAGATACTGGTCGAAGGCGTCGGCGGGCGTGGATTTCGGCGGCTCGGGCGCGAAGCTCGGCTCGACCCGATGATCCCAGCTGGGCTCCGGCTGCGCGGTGGCCGCGCCGCGCATCTCGTCACGCGCAGCGAGCAGCGCCCGGAAGGGGTCATCCTGACCGACGATTCGCGCGAGCTCGGCCAGGGGGTCGGGCTTGCTGCCGCCCTGCGTGCCGCGACCCTGCTCGTGACGCAGATCGCGCGCGAGGGCGTCCAAATCGACCTGAGCGCGCGAAGCGTTCGTCATGGCAGCATCCTCACATCAGGGCCGGTCACCGGCCCGATGCATATCGAGCCTATCGCATCTCGTCCGGCGCGGTCACACCGAGAACCGCGAGGCCGGCCGCGAGGGTACTCCGAAGAGCCTCGACGAGCGCCAGCCGCGCCCAGGACGACTTTCGGTCGGTTGCATTAACAAACCGTAATTGCGGCAAGTCTTTGCCCTTGTTCCAGAAACTATGAAGTGCCGAGGCCAGTTCATAGAGGTGGAACGCGATTCGGTGCGGCTCGTGCGCCAGCGCTGCGGATTCGAGGACCCGCGGGTATTGGGCGATCAGGCGCATCATTTCGATCTCGCCCGGATCGGTCAGGACGTCGAACGCGGCCTCGCGCAGAAGGGCTTCGGCGGAGAGGTCCGCGTCAGGGAAGGCCTCGCGCGCCTGCCGCTGCACCGAGCGGACCCGGGCATGGGCGTACTGGACGTAGAAGACCGGGTTGTCCTTCGACTGCTCGACCACCTTGGCAAGATCGAAATCGAGCGTCGCGTCGTTCTTCCGGTAGAGCATCATGAACCGGATCGCGTCGCGGCCGACCTCGTCGATCACGTCGCGCAGGGTCACGAACTCGCCGGCCCGCTTCGACATCTTCACGGGCTCGCCCGCGCGCAACAGCCGCACCAGCTGGCAGAGCTTCACGTCGAGCGTCGCCTTGCCATCGCTGACCGCCTTCACAGCCGCCTGCATGCGCTTGACATAGCCGCCATGGTCGGCGCCGAGCACGTCGATGAGCTCGGTGGCACCCGCGAGGTACTTCGCCCTGTGGTAGGCGATGTCCGAGGCGAAGTAGGTGTAGGAGCCGTCCGACTTGAGCAGCGGCCGATCGGTGTCGTCGCCGAAATCCTTGGTGCGGAACAGCGTCTGCTCGCGGTCCTCCCAGTCCTCGGGCAGCTGGCCCTTGGGCGGCGGCAGACGGCCTTCGTAGACCAGCCCTCGCTCGCGCAGCTCCTGAAGCAGTGCTTTGACGGCCCCGCTCTGCAAGAGCGTCCGCTCCGAGAAGAACACGTCGTGGCGGATGCCGATCGCCTCGAGATCGGACCGGATCATGTCCAACATCATGCCGAGGGCAATTTCGCGCACCACCGGGAGCCAGTCGGCCTCCGACTGGTCGAGGAGCGCCCGGCCATGGGTCTCGGCGAGCTTGGTGCCCACCGGCTTGAGGTAGTCGCCCGGATAGAGCCCCTCGGCGATCGTGAACGGCTCGCCTAGAGCCTCGCGGTAGCGCTGGTAGGCGGAGCGGGCCAGCACGTCGACCTGGGCGCCCGCGTCGTTGATGTAATATTCGCGCGTCACTTGGCGGCCGGCCGCCACGAGAAGGTTGCACAGGGCATCGCCAAACACGGCGCCGCGGCCATGGCCGACATGCATCGGCCCGGTCGGATTCGCCGAGACGTACTCGACGTTGATCGGACCGCCCTGCAGCCGGGCGCGCCCGAACGTCTCCGGGTCGGAGAGCGCACTGCGGACCACATCGTGGAAGATCCCGGGCGCGAGGCGCAAGTTGATGAAGCCGGGGCCGGCGACGCTCGCCTCGAGGATGCGGGGATCCGTACGCAGCTCCGCCGCCAGCGCCTCGCGCAGGGCCTTCGGGTTGGCGCGCGCCACCTTGGCGAGGACCAGAGCGGCATTGGTCGCGAGATCGCCATGCGTGGTGTCGCGCGGTGGCTCGACGACGACGCGTCCGAGGTCGAGGCCCTCCGGCAGCTGGCCGGCGCGCGTCAGCGCCTCCACAGCCTCGCGCACACGCGCCTCGAACAGGGCGAAGATGTTCATCGGTCTCGATCTCGCTCGCGCGGGTTTGCTTCCGCCCGGCCATCCCGGCCTGCGCCCGCCGGACGCCGTCTAGCAAGGGGGCGTGAGGGTGTCACGGCGGTGGCGATTCCCAGCGCCCCCGCGCCGCAAGCCGCCGTTAACCGCACCGCCGAAACCACCCGGCATTCGGGCAGGCGACGGCAGTTTATCCCCATGCGACAACTACCGACGCGCCGCCAAGCATCTTGTCTTGGCTCGCGTGTATCTATGTGATCGACCGGATCGCAAAATTCTCGAGTCCGGAGATATTGATGAAGACCTTGATGATGGTGGGCGCGGCTCTCGGCGCGCTGGTCCTGACGGTGCCGGCCGCCGAGGCCCGCGGTTTCCGGGGCGGCGGGTATCACGGCGGGTATGGCGGCCAGTACGGCGGCTTCGCCGGACGGGGCGGCTACGGCTATGGTCGCGGCTACGGCTATCGCGGCGGCTACGGGCGTGGCCTGGGCTACGGCCTGGCCGGCGCGGGTATCGGCCTCGGCCTCGGCCTCGGGCTCGCGGCCGGCAGCCTGTACGGCGGTTACGGCTATGGCGGGTACGGCTACCCCGCAGCCTACGGCGGCTACGATTACGCCTATCCGGCCGCCTATGGCGGGTACGGCGGATACGGTTCGGGCGGCGGCTGTTACGGCAGCTTCACCTGCGGCTGCGGCTGCTGATCGCGACCTGCCCCTCTCGGGCTCTCAAGGCTCGGTGAGGGGCAGGCCCCGGCTCGGCAATTCCCAGTACAGGTCGGGTGTCGTTGCGTAGAGCTTGCGATGCGCCAGGACCGCGTAGGTGTCGGTCATGCCGGCGATGTAGTCAGCGACCCGCCGGGCGATCCGGCTCTCTGACGCACCGTCGAGTCCGGCGCTCCATTCGTCCGGCATCCGGGACGGGGCCGCGGTGAAGGCCTTGAACAGGTCGTTGACGATGGCGTCGGCCTTCTTGCGCACGGCCACGACGCCCGGGTGCCGGTACATGCGAGCCCAGAGAAAGCGCATGATCTCGGCATCCGCTTCCGCGATTGGTCGCGAGAACACGATGACCGGCTCGGCGGCGTTCCGGATGTCCTCGACACTGCGCGGCGCGAGCGCGGCGATCCGGCGGCCGCCCTCGCGGATCACGTCCTCCACGAACCGGGTGATCACCCGACGGGCCAGCTCGTGGATCACCCGGGACGGTTCGAGGCCCGGATGCAGCCGGTCGATCTCGTCGAGCAGATCGGCCAGGAATGGGACTGCGCGCAGCTCCGGAATCTCGAACAGGCCGGCCCGCAGGCCGTCATCAAGGTCGTGCGCCGCGTAGGCGATGTCGTCGGCCAGCGAGGCGGCCTGTGCCTCGGGACCCGCCTGGCTCCACAGGTCGAGCGGGTTCAGGGTATCGTATTCGAGGATCGCGGCCGGGATGCCGCGCTCGGCATAGCGCGGGGTCGGCTGCCCATCCCGGTCGAGCAGGGGGCCGTTGTGCTTGACCAGTCCCTCCAGGGTCTCCCAGGCCAGGTTCAATCCGTCGAACCCGGCGTAGCGCCGCTCAAGGCGGGTCACAATGCGCAGAGCCTGCGCATTGTGGTCGAACCCGCCATGGTCCGCCATGCAGGTATCCAGCGCCTCTTCGCCGGTATGGCCGAAGCAGGTGTGGCCGAGGTCGTGGCTCAGCGCCAAGGCCTCTGCCAGATCCTCGTCGAGCCCCAGCGCCCGGGCGAGCGCCCGGGCGATCTGGCTGACCTCCAAGGTGTGGGTCAGCCGGGTCCGGTAATGGTCGCCCTCGTGATGCACGAAGACCTGGGTCTTGTGCTTCAGGCGGCGGAACGCCGTCGAATGGATGATCCGGTCCCGGTCGCGCTGGAAATCGCTGCGCGTCGGCGACGATTCCTCGACGATCAGCCGTCCCCGCGTCCGGGCCGGATCGGTGGCGTAGGCCGCCCGCCAGCGCTCACCGTTGGGACGCACGGCGTCCGCTCTCGATCTCGCGCAGCCTGATCATGACCCCTCCCCGCCCGGCGCGTTGCGGCGCGGGCTCCGAGCCCATATCTTGTGGGCCGAGGCGGGCTCGGCAACGGCCGGGCGGCGCCATCCACCGGACACTTGCGTGGCCAGAGCTTAAGATGGCTGAGATCACCCTGACCCCCCGCGCCGCCAGGCGCATCAACGAGATCATGGGCGCGGAGCCCCCGGGCTCGTCGCTGCGCATCAGCGTGAACGGCGGAGGCTGCTCCGGATTCTCCTACGCCTTCGACATCACCCGGTCCCGGGAAGCCCAGGACGTGGCGATCGAGCGCGACGGCGCCACCGTGATCGTCGATCCAGTCTCGCTGGAATACATGTCCGGCTCGACCATCGACTTCGTGAACGACCTGATTGGCCAGTCCTTCAAGATCGAGAATCCGCTGGCGACCGCCTCCTGCGGCTGCGGCACGTCGTTCTCGCTCTGACCCGGGCGCGACGGCCCGCCGCCTGGCGGGGCCGTTGCCCGTGTACGACACTGGAGCCGGCTCACGGCTCGTGCAGCCCATGCGCGATTGCCTCGACCGGTAAAACGCGGCACCCATGCGGCTAGCCAGCCTGAGCCGTGATCCGGACCCTCCCATGATCCATCCGAAGGTCCGATCCCGCCTGCGATCGGCTTTGGCCGCGAGTTGCGCCATCCTGTGCCTTGCCGGCGCGGCGGCGCCCGCGCCGCTGGCGGCCCAGGAAGGCGCTGCGGCGGTCCAGGACGTCACGATCACGGATGTCATGCTGCCGCTCGGCGGCACGCTGCTGCGGGCGCCGAAGCTGACGGCCAGCGGCACGCGCCTGTCCAAGGATGAGCTCGCGGCGATCCTGAAGTCGGATTCCTCCGAGCCCTGGGAGGCCCGGCTGGCCCGGCTCGATGCCGGGAGCCTGACCATTCCGGTTCTGAGTTCCGAGCATGCCGGCCCCGGCGACGATCGCCAGACCGTGACCTACCGAGACGTGATCGCCCGCGACGTGAAAGCCGGCCGCGTCGGCGAGCTCACCGCCGCCGGCGCGACGGTCAGTGCCGTCACCGGCCCGAACCGCGGCTACGGCACCTACGGCCGGGTCCGGGCGACCGATCTCGACCTGGTGGCGCTCAACCGGCTCTACACGGTCCCGGGTGACGGCAAGGGACTGGTGCAGAAGGTCTACGGCACGATCCAGGTCTCGGACGTGACCTATTCCGACGCGCGCGGCACGACCGTGAAGATCGCCCACCTGAACGGGCGTGACCTCGGCGGCCGGCAGATCCCGGACGGCTGGAACGGCGCGTTCGAGATCGTGGCCGCGGGCTTCCAGGGGCCCAATGACCGGCGGAGCTTCGCGGCCTCCGCCGCCGACCTCATCGAGGCGACGGCCCTGGGCAGCCTCGACATGCAGGGTCTGAGCGTCAGCAACACCGACCCGCAAGGTCCGGTGCTGTTCGAGATCGAGCGCGCCACCTATGCCGCCGCGGGGTCGAAGTCCGGCACGGTCCTGGAGAACATGACCGTGTCGCGCGGCAGCCTGCGCGCGCATCTCGGACGTCTGGCCCTCTCGAACGTCTCGCTCGGTCCGACGGTCGAGGCCCTGCGCAAGGCCGCCGCCGGATCCGAGAACCGCCCCGGGTTCAGCGACGCCGAGATGCGCAGCCTGACGCCGACGCTGGGCGGGATGACGCTGACCGATCTGAGCATCGACCTGCCGCTGGACCCAGAGCCGCCCAAGGCGGCCCCGCTGGATCCGCGGCCGGCGACCCGCGGCCCCGCGCAGAGCAGGCCGGGCTCGGCCAAGCCCTCGGAGGGCAAGATCGCGGAATCGAAGCCCGCGGATACCAAGGCGCCCGACGCGAAGCTCGGCGACCCGCTCGCGGTCACCATCACGCCGCCGCCCACCCGTCGCATCGCGCTGCGCGAGGCGGCCCTGTCCTTCGGCCCGCCGCAGGACGGCGTCCCGACCGCGAGCCGGCTCACCCTCACGGGCCTGAGCCTGCCGGCCGACCTGGTTGCCGGCGCCCCGATCATCGGTGCGCTGCCGGCCTACGGGTATCGCGAGCTGGACCTCGATGTCGTGGCCGACGCGGCGCTCGACGGGAAGGCCCGCGACCTGTCGCTGCGCGACGTCACCGTCACCGGCCGCGAGATCGGGACCGTCCGGCTGACCGGCACCTTGGGCGGCATCGGGCCCGAATTGTTCAACGGGACCCTGCCGGCCGCCACGATGCTGATGTTCTCCGGCAGCGCCAAGAGCCTCGACCTCACGATCGAGAATGCCGGGCTGTTCGAGCGTTTCCTGACGGCGCAATCCAAGGACCTGAGCCTCAAGCCCGATGAATTGCGCAAGGAATACGTCACAGCCAGCCTGCTCGGCGTCCCGGTGATCTTGGGCAATACCGCGGCTGCCAAGGGCATCGGCGCCGCGATGGGGCAGTTCGTGATGAAGCCGGGCAAGCTCGTGCTCCACGCGAAATCGAAGGAGCCGGCCGGCATCGGCTTCATCGATATCGGTGCGGCCCGCTCGCCAGCGGCCTTGCTCGACCGCCTCGACGTGGAGGCCAAGGCGAACTGAGCCCGGCGTACCCTTCGCGCGCGACGGCGCCGTCTATTCCGCAATGATGCCGGGATGACGGGCGGCCAGGGCGGCCCGCGTCGCCTCGGCCCAGGCGCGGTCGCGCTGCCCACGGGGACGGTCGAGCGGCACGTCGGCCATCAGGGTCGCGGGCCGTTTCGACACCAGCAGAAGCCGGTCGGCGATCCCGATCGCCTCTGCGACGTTGTGAGTCACCATCAGGACGCTCATGCCGGCGGACTCGACCGTCTCGACCACCAGTCCGCGCAACTCAGCGGCGGCATTATCGTCCAGGGAGACGAAGGGCTCGTCGAGCACCAGCACCCGCGGCGCGTCGGCGAGTGCGCGGGCGAGCGCCACCCGCCGCTGCATCCCGAGCGACAGCGCCTTGGGGTAGCTGCCGCGCCAGGGCGTGAGGCCGAGCTGGGCGAACAAGCCGTCGAGATCGCGTCCGCGCCGCGCCCGCGGCAGACCCAGCCGGACATTGTGCTCGACGCTGCGCCAGGGCAGCAGCCGCGGCTCTTGGAACACCATGCCGGCCTGATCGGCCCCGGAAACGTGGCCCTCGAAATCCGTATCGAGGCCGAGCAGGATCCGCAGGGTCGTGGTCTTGCCGGCACCCGAAGGGCCGATCAGGCAGACGATCTCGCCGGCGCCGACCCCGAAGCTGAGATCGCGGACCGCCTCCACCGGCTCGGCGCCCTTGGACCGATACCGCTTGACGGCGATCGCGACCTGGAGAACGGGTTCAGCGCCAGCGGCGGACATGCGCTTCGAGCCGCTGCAGGAGGAGGACGTCGATGCCGATCATCACGGTCATGAACACGAGGCTGTAGCCGATGATGGCAGCGACATCCGTGCTCTGGACGAAGTAGTAATTGATCGCGAAGCCGACGCCGTCGGGGCGGCCGAGCAGCTCGACCACCAGCACGATCTTCCAGGCGAGCGACAGGCCCGAGCGCGCCGCCGTGACCACGTAGGGCTGGAGCTGCGGCACCAGCACGTCCATCGCCCAGGTGCGCCGGTCGAACCGATAGGCGCGGGCCATCTCGTCGAGGCCCGGATCGAGGTTGCGCGCGCCCTCGCGGACGATCACGGCAACGTTCGGCAGCTTGTTGAGCACCACCGCGAGGATCGCGGCCATCTCGGTCAGGCCGACCCAAACATAGGCCAGCACCGTGATCACCAGGGCCGGCGTGTTGAGCAGGACGAGGAGCGGCGTGTCGAGGGTCAGGTCGGCGGCCTTCGATCGACCGAGGGCGACGCCCAGCAGGATCCCCAGCACCATCGCCACCGCGAAAGAGATCGCCACCCGCAGCAGCGTGACCCCGACATTGTGCGCGAGGTCGCCGCGCTCTGCCTCCTCGACGATGAAGCGCAGCACTGCCATCGGGGCCGGCAACAGCCGCGAGCCGGCCTCCAGCGCAGCGAACTGCCAGGCGGCGACGAGCACAACCAGGGACGCGATGCGGGTCAGCGCGCCCATGCGGTCCCGGCGATCGCGATCCCCAATGCTGGGACCAGCCTGACGGGCCGCTCAGCCATTGCGGCCGGCGTCGTAGTAGAGGTCCGGCGGCAGCCCGGCGCCCTTGCCGACCAAGCGCGGGCCGCCGAGGCGCGCCATCACGGCGTAGAGCTTCTCGGCATCGGTGCGCTCGGCCGCCACCGGGCGGCGCGGGATGCCGGACAGAAAGTCGCGCTTGAGCGCCTCGAAGGTGGCGTCGTTCTCCGCCGCCATCAGCGGACGCACGACCTCCCAGGTCGTGGGATCGGCCGCCAGCATCTCCTTGGCGGCGCGCGAGGCCCGGGCGAATCCGGCAACCGCGTCGGGCTTCTCCTTCACGGTGGTATCTTGGAACAGGTAGCCGATCAGGGAGACGTCGCCGGCGACGCCGAGCGCGTGCATGATGTCCTCGGCGCCCACCAGCCGGCGGAAGCCCTTGGCCTCGAGCCGCGCGCAATAGGTCCAGTAGGTCAGGGCTGCGTCCAGGGCGCCCTGTTCAAGCTTCAGGGTGATCAGCGGCGGCGCGCCGTAGGCGATCTCGGCGGCGTGTTCGAGGTCGATCCCGGCGGCGTCCTTGGCCTGCGCCCGCAGCAGGAGCCAGTTCTTGTCGAGCGGCCCGCCGGCGACGCCGAAGCGCTTGCCATCGAGATCCTTCAAGCTTTTGATCGAACTGTCGGCCGGCACCATCACGGCGCCCTCTGAGGTCGAGTACGGGATGAAGCGCACCGCCTGGCCGTCATTGCCGAGGCGGGCCGCCCACAGAAGGTCGCCGATGATCGTGTCGACCTGTCCGCCGATGAAGCTGATCCGCGCCGCGTCGTTGCCGGCGAGCTTGACCGCGTCGAGCTGGAACCCGTTGGCAGTATCGAGGCCGCGGGCCTTGATCACCGCCGCTTCCCAGGTCGAGGTGCCGAACGGCAGGCTCCCGAGGCGGATCACCGGCACGTCCGCCCGCGCCGCCCGCAGGCCGAGGCCGCCGAGCAGGCCGCCGGCGAGCATTGCGCGCCGTGACAGCATCACGCCTTCTCCCATCGTATTGCGCGGTCTTGAAAGATCGCAGACTTGGGCGTGGACTTGTCCTGCCGCCATTGGAAAAAGGTCATAGGGCCCGCACGGCACGCCGTCCACCGCGGCGAATTTCCTTGTGCGCTTGCACGCCGCCGGTGCCGCGGGCACCCTCGCCCTCTAATACGAACCGAGAAGGACGAGGCGGATGAGCGAGCGGCGCGAGGGCGTTCTGGACGTGGCGACCGTGGAGGCCCGGCTGAAGGCCGAGCTGCCGCATTGGCGGCTGGAGGACGGCTGGATCCGGCGGACCTACAAGACGGCGGGCTGGAAGGGCACGCTCATGGTCATCAACACCGTGGGCCACCTCGCCGAGGCCGCCTGGCACCACCCCGATCTCACGGCATCCTATGCCTGGGTGGAGGTGCGGCTGATGAACCATGCGGCCAAGGGAATCACCGAGAAGGACTTCGCGCTCGCCAAGAAGATCGAGGAGGTCGTGTCCTGGCAGCCGGCGCTCGAAGGACAGGGTCTGGAGGGAACCCCGGCCGACCCGCGCTTCGCCTACATCAAGTACGACAGATAGCCGGGCGTGCCCGGTCACTGCGGCTCCTTCACCCGGCGGCACGCGGTCTTGAGGTAGGCGGACTTGCCGATCTCCTCGCGCCGCTTGGTGCGGGCGATGATCTCCTGCCAGCCCGTGGCGCAGCCGAGCTCGTTGGCGACCCGGACCTTGCGCACCTCCAGCGCCTCGGCATCGGTGCAGGCCTCCTGGGCGAGACCGTTAGCGCAGACCAGGACAACGGCGATGAAGGCGTTCATGCGGGCGGGATTCCTCGGCTTTTGCCCCGCTTACGTGCGGGGACGGTCCGGAGTTTCCGTCTGCATGGCGTGAAACGAATCACGGTCGGCCCGCCCTGAGGGGGCGGAGGGGCGGGCCGACCGCTCACCGCAGCGTGGGGCCACGCTGCGATCGGTGTCACCGGTCGCTCAGGCGGCTTGCGCCGGAGCCCGGTCACGGCTCTCCGGTCGGATCCGGTAGCAGCCGACATAGAGGGCGGGCAGGAACAGCAGCGTCAGGAAGGTCGCCGCCAGGATGCCGCCGATCATCGCGAAGGCCATCGGCCCCCAAAACACCTCCCGGGCGATCGGAACCAAGCCCAGGCTCGCCGCCGCGGCGGTCAGCAGGATCGGCCGCATCCGGTGGTGCGTGGCCTCGTAGACGGCATCCCAGGGTGCCATGCCCTCGGCCCGGAACTCCTCGATCTGGCTCACCAGGATCACGGCGTTGCGGATGATGATGCCGATCAGGGCCAGGATGCCCAGGATCGCCACGAAGCCCATCGGCTTGTCGAACAGCAGCAACGCCGGCACGACGCCGATCAGGCCGAGGGGCGCCACCGTGAAGACCAGCAGCATCCGCCCGACGCTCTGGAGCTGGACCATCAGCAGGAGCGCCATGGTGAGCAGCATCACTGGGACGACCGCCGCGATTGGGCCCTGGCCCTTGGCCGATTCCTCGACGGCGCCGCCGGTCTCCAGGCTGTAGCCCTCGGGCAGCGCCTTCGCGAAGGCGTCGATCCCGGGCTGCAGCCCAGTGACGATGGTAGCGGGCTGCGTGGTGTCGCGGATCGTCGCCCGCACCGTCACGGTCGCCAGCCGGTTCCGGCGCCAGACGATCGGCTGCTCGAGGTCGTAGCCGATCCGCGCGAAGGAGAGCAGCGGCACGACGGAGCCGTTGGCGAGCCCGACCTGCAGGGATTGCAGGGTGTCGAGCGAGGAGCGCTCGGCGGCCCGCGCCCGACCGACCACGTTCACGAGGTAGATCGAATCGCGCACCTGCGTGATCGCCTGGCCGCCCTCGATGCCGTTGAGGATGCCGGCGATGTCCTGGCTGGTCACGCCGAGCTGGCGCGCCTTGTCCTGAAGGATCTCGACCCGCAACACCTTGCCGGGCTCGTTCCAGTCGAAGGTCGGCACGTCGAGGCGGTGGTCGGCCGCGACGACGTTCCCGAGGTCGAGGGCGAGGCGGCGCACCGTCTCCATGTCCAGCCCGCTGAGCCGGTACTGGACCGGGCGTCCGACCGGCGGGCCGAGGCTGAGCGGCTGGACGAGCACGTCGGTGCCGACGAAGTCGCGCCGCCCGATCGCCTGGAGCCGCGCCATCACCTCGTCGCGGGTCTCCAGGGATTTCGTGACGACCACGATCTGCCCGTAGAATGCGTTGGAGAGCTGCTGGTCGAGGGGCAGGTAGAAGCGCACCGCGCCCTGGCCGACATAGGACGACCAGCTCGTCACGTCCGGATCGTCCTTCAGCTTGGCCTCGAACCGGTCCATCTGCGCCTTGGTCTCGGCGATGGTAGCGTTCTGCGGCAGAGTCAGGTCGACCAGCAGCTCGGAGCGGTCGGAGGACGGGAAGAACTGCTGCTGGACATGGCCCATCCCGACGCTCGCCACCGCCATGAGCCCCAGGCAGAGCACGACCGTGGTCCAGCGCCAAGCCATCGCGAGCCGGAGCATGGCCAGGAACAGCCGGGTCAGGAAGCCGCGCTTCTCCGCATGGTGCTTCACGGTCTTCGGCAGCAGCGCGACGCCGATGAGCGGGGCGAACAGCACGGCCACCACCCAGGAGACCAGCAGCGAGGCCGCCAGCACGACGAACAGCGAGTAGGTGTACTCACCGGCCCCCGAGCCGTTGAAGCCGATCGGCAGGAAGCCCGCCACGGTCACCAGGGTCCCGGTCAGCATCGGGAAGGCCGTGGAGGTGTAGGCGAAGGTCGCCGCCTTGCGCAGCGTATCGCCCCGCTCGAGCCGAGCGACCATCATCTCGACCGTGATCATGGCGTCGTCGACCAGCAGGCCCAGGGCGATGATGAGCGCGCCGAGTGAGATGCGCTGCAGCGTCACATCCATCATCTGCATGATGACGAAGACGATTGCGAGCACGAGGGGGATCGACACCGAGACCACCAGGCCGGCCCGTACGCCGAGGCTGACGAAGCTGACCGCCAGCACAATCACCACGGCCTCGACCAGCGCCTCGGTGAAGCCGCCGACCGCGTGCTCCACCTGCTTGGGCTGGTCGGAGACCAGGTGGACGCCGACGCCGACCGGCAGCGTCGCCTCGATCCGGCGCATTTCGCCCTTCAGCGCTTCGCCGAAATGCAGCAGGTTGGCGCCCGGACGCATGGCTATGGCGAGGCCAATGGCGGGCTTGCCGTCGACCCGAAACATCGGCGCCGGCGGATCCTCGTAGCCGCGGCTGATCTCGGCGATGTCGGCGAGCCGGAAGAAGCGATCGTTGACCCGCAGGTTCACGTCCTGAAGCGAGGCCTCCGAGGTGAAGGAGCCGGTGACCCGCAGCGACACGCGCTCCGGTCCAGCCTGAACCACGCCGGAGGCCGAGACCGCATTCTGGGCCTGAAGCGCCTTGATCAGGGCCTGGAAGTCGATGCCGTAGCCGGCGAGCTTGCGGGTCGAGAAGTCGAGATAGATCGTCTCGGCCTGTGTCCCGATCAGCTGGGTCTTGCCGATATCGGGCACCCGCAGGACCTCGGTTCGGATGCTCTCGACGTAGTCGCGCAGCTGCCGGTAGGTCAGGCCGTCGGCCGTGAAGGCGTAGATGTTGCCGTAGACGTCGCCGAACTCGTCATTGAAGAACGGCCCCTGCACGCCGTCCGGGAACTGGCCCTTGATGTCGCCAAGCCGCTTGCGGACCTGATAGAAGGCGGGCTGGACCTCGGACTTCTTCAGCGTGTCACGGAACTGCACGAAGACCGTGGACGAGCCCGGCGTGGTGTAGCTGCGGACGTAATCCAGCGCGTTGAGCTGCTGCAATTCCTTCTCGACGCGGTCGGTGACCTGATCGAGCGTGTCCTTGATCGTCGCGCCCGGCCAGGTCGTCTGCACGACCATGGTCTTGATCGTGAACGGCGGATCTTCCTCGCGGCCGAGGCGGCTATAGGCCATCACGCCCGCGACGAGCGAGACCGCCATCAGGAACCAGACGAACGAGCGATGTCCGAGCGCCCAGTCGGAGAGGTTGAAATCCTTCACGGGAAACTCTCGTTCGACCGGCTCAACGGGCATCGTCGGTCAGGCCCACGGCCTGGCCCTCGCGCAGGGCATGGACCCCCGCGACGACGACCCGCTCGCCCGGCTCCATGCCGTCACGGACGGCGATGCGCCCGCCCTCGACTGTCTCCGGGGTGGAGGCCACAGTCACGTCGCGGCGCGTCACCGCCTTGCCGTCCGGCGTGACGATCCAGACCGAACGGCGCTCACCCTCCACGAGCAAAGCGGATTCGGGCAGGAGGAAGCGGCGCGGGACCTTGCGCGTGAGCGACACGTCGATGGTTGCGCCGAGCCGGAAAGCGGGGCCCGGATTGTCCAGGGTGATCCGGATGCGCCGAGAGCGCGTCCCGGTCTCGGCGATGGGCGCAATCTCGCGGACGCGGCCTCGGGCGGTCAATTCCGGCGCGCTCTGGAGCGAGACCTTGAACACCCCGTCGGCCGGCAGCGCGCCGACATATTGCTCCGGCACGTCCACGACGGCCTCGCGGATCTCCGGCCGGGCGACGGTGACGACGCCCTGTCCGGCGCTCAGCACCTGCCCGACTTCGGCCAGGCGTTGGGTGACGACGCCGTCGAACTCAGCCTTTAGCTCGGTGTATCCCATCTGGTCGCGGGCCTTCTGGAGGCTCGCGGCGGCCTGATCGACGCGCGCCCGGGCGGTGTCGCGCTTGGCAACCGCCTGATCAAGGGTCGCCTGCGAGACGTTGTTGCCCGACATCAGGCGGCGGCTGCGCGCCTCGGCGGCCTCCGCGTTCTCGGCCTGCGCGCGCGCATCGGCGAAATCGGCCTCGGCCCGCGTTAGGTCGAACCGCGTGACCACGGTGTCGAGGGCGGCCAGGCGCTGGCCCTTCTTGACGATGTCGCCGACGGTCACGTCCCGCGCCACCATGCGGCCGGGAATCTGGAACCCGAGCTGCGACTGGTAGCGCGGCTCGACCGTGCCGGCGAACGGCCCGAACGTGATCGTGTCGCCCGGCACGGCGACTTGTGTGAGCACCGGGCGCACCGGCGCCGCGGCATCCTTGGGCTCGTCGTCGTGGCCGCCGCAGCCGCCGAGGAATGCCGCGTAGGCGGCCAGAATCAGAACCGCGCGCGTCTTCATGGGTTGCTCTCGACGAGGGCAGCCGCAACCTCCTGCCCGGGACGCAGAAATTGAATGCCCGCGATGACGACGCGCTCACCCGGCTCGACGCCGCCCTTGAGGGCGATGACATCCGGCCCGTACCGGTCGATGTCCACGGGGCGGACTGCGACCGTCCGCCGGCCGGCATCGTAGATCCAGACCGCCGGGTGCCCGTCGTAGCGATACAGCGCCGACCAGGGCAGGATCACCGCGTCGTGGGGCGCGAAGCGACCATGCCCGATGACCACAGCACCCAACCCCATGGCGGGCGGGGTGTTCTCCAGACCGATCTTCACTCGCACCGTTCCGCTCGACGCGTCCACGGTCGGCGAGATCTCGCGCACGGTGCCGCGGACCGTGATCGCCGGATTCGCCTGCAGCGAAACCGTGATGGTCTTGTCCCCCGGCGGTCGCGCGGTCAGCGATTCGTAGACGTTGAACACCGCGTCCCGCGGTCCGTCCTGGGCGATGACCAGGACGGTCTGGCCGGACTGGACCACCTGGCCGACCTCGAAGCTGCGGCTCGTCACGATCCCCGCGACGCCGGCGCGCAGCTCCGTGTAGGAAAACTGCTCCTGGGCGGTCCCGAGCGCGGCCTTTGCGGAATCGACCGCGGCCTGCGTGGTCCGGACTTCCTGCTCGGCATTGTCGTAGCTCGGCCGCGTTGTGTAGCCGCCGGCCAGAAGCTGCTTCTGTCGCTCGTAAGCCATCTTGGCCTGGGTCAGCAGCGCTTCGGCCGACACCAGGGCGGCTTTGGCGTTGTCGAGGTTGGCCCGCTGGGTGAGCGGCTCCAGCACGGCCAGCACCTGGTCGGCCTCGACATGGTCGCCGACCTCGACCCGCCGCTCGGCGACCTTACCGTTCGTCCGGAACGAGACGTTGACCTGGGCCTGGGCCTGGATGTCGCCGGTCAAGACGACTTCGGACGCGACGGAGGTGCGGCGCGCCTCCACGATCCGGACCCGGGCCAGGGACGAGTCGGGCTCATCTGCCGGTTCGGCGGCCTGCGCCGCCGACGCGAAGGTGATCGTCGCGAGCAGCAGGGCTGTGTATCGAGGAACGATCATGGGAATCTTGCCGTCAGCCGTTGCGGCAAAATCGGGCCACCGGCGTGACGTCCTCCTACTTCATCGCTTACATACCGTCCAGTCGGTTTTTAATTTGGTGACCCATGCGCGTCAAACGGCAGCGGCTGGCGGAACGGCCAGAGATCATTCTGGAAGCGGCCGACGCGGTGCTGCGCAAGGGCGGCGCGCGGGCGCTGACGATCGACGCCGTCGCGGCCGAGGCCGGGTTGAGCAAGGGCGGGGTGCTGCATCACTTCGCCTCGAAGGATGCTCTGATCCTGGCGCTCGTCGCCCGCAAGCTTGCCGCGTTGCGCGCGGATATCGCCGCCTGCGAGGCGGCCATCCAGCCCGGACCGGCGCAGCTTCCGCTGGCCATGGTCGAGCATGTCCGGAAGCATTACTGCGACGAGGATGAATCCTCGCGTGCCCTGCTCCTCGCTTCGATCGAGTATCCCGAGGCCCTGAACGATTATCGTGCCTTCGTGACGGGCCAGCTCGAGCGGCTCGCCGGGATGAACAGCGCCTGCCCGGGTGAGGGTTCGGTCCTGTTCTTCGCGATCCTGGGCGTGATCATGGGCCGGACCCTCGGCTTTCACCAACTAGACAAAGGCGAGTTGGAGCCGATGTTCGAGACGCTGGAGCGGATCGCCCGAAAATCCGAAGCGTGAGTCCGAGTCGCGGGAAGTTGCGTCGGCTCTCGAGACCCGGTGGACGTTCCGCGCCGGCAGAATCGATGCATGTCTGAGCAGACCCGCATTCCCGGCAACGGAACCGAACCGGACGTCTTCGCCTCGGCAACGGGATCGGCGAAGATGTCGCGATGGATCGACAGCGACCGGTGCGTAATGCGTGCGACGGCGTCTTTACAGGATGGCTGGAACGACCGCGCACGGTAAGAGTCGTGCGTGTCGGATCCTCGGGCCATCGGACAAATGCATGGGCGTGACGAATGCCCCCGCCTCGATACCGGAGCGTCATGCGCCCATGGCTCCTCCGGCTGCACAAGCGCGTTGATTGCCGTCCTGTTACTCGCCGCCAGCGTAGCGTCATGAATGAACACGTCGCGACTTCGCCTGCCGACGACCTGCGCCGTGCGGTGGCACGGTCGCTCTACGAACATGACGGATCCGGGATCACCGACCATCCGGCCTGGGACGGCCCGGCCCTGGACAGGGACCATCCGGGCTTGCGCGAACGGTATCTCCGGCGGGCCGACGCCCTGGCGGACGGGCCTCTGGCGGGGCTGATCGCCGCCGCGAACGATCGCGCAGCGCGCGACGAGGAACTGCGTGTCCTGCGGCGCCAGCGCATGGCGCCGGAGCGCGAGCGCGAGTTGCTTGAGGCCAACAACCGCCTTCTGGCACGCGCCCATGCGGCGGAGGTGGCCCAGGAAACTGCCGAGGTGGCTCTGGCCGTCGCACAGCGGGAACGGGACGTCGCCCGGGAGGCGGAGGCGTTCTGGCAGCATTTCGCCTTCGACGCCGATGAACTGGCGACCCGCCGGCTGATCGAGCAGACCGACGCCCGGGCCGAGGCCGAACGCACTGCGATCCGCGAGCGTTGCCGGAGGGAGCGGGCCGAGAGCGCGCTTCGCCTGTTCGCGGACCGGGCCGAGGTTATGCCCAAGGAGGGCTGGGCGTCGGAATTGACGAAGGCCAACCGCGACATCCCGCTCTGGTGGTTCCACGCCGCTCGGGTCGCGCTGGAAGCACAAGAGCCGCCGGCCAAGGCCGAGCCGGACCGTCCCTGAAACGGCTCGCGATCGGCCGGCCCTCAAACACACGGCGGGACGCGCAAGCGCCCGCTTCAGGCCGCCCACGCTTCAAGCGGGGCGCAACCGCCGGAAAACTGGATTCACGCCGCGGCGGGCCGCGCCGCATCCGCGGGCGGCTCCCGGAACAGGGCCGTGCAGCCCGAACCGCGGTGCATGCTGAGAATCGAAGCCCGGTCGATCTCGGGATGCGCCTTCAGGACCTTCTGCACGCAGCACAGCACGCGGTCGTACTGCGCGGCGTCGAAATTCGGTTCCAGCGGGCTCACCGCGATGTAGGTCTCGACGACGAGCACGCGCTCCGCCCGGTCGCGAGCGACATCGACGGCGATCCAAGAGGACTTGATCAGGCTAGTGCTGGCGAGCATGGGCGTTCCTCGTTCAGCGTTGTTGCGCGGTCTTCCGCGTCGCGGAGTACCGATTTTGGCGGAATGATGGACCCCCTTGAGACGTATGCCAAGGGGGCGGGGCCCGGTTCTCCCTGTGATCTGGCCCATCCGCGTTGAGCCACAAAACTCTTGGGTCTAAGCTGATGCGCTGACCACAACCTTCGCGAGAGTTTCTTTGTACTCGCCTCCCGCTGATGGCATGTGGTATACAAACCTGAAGGCCCGCCTGACCGGGCCAAGGTGACGGAACCGCGATTCGACGGGGCCGCGTAATGGGAGGGAGTGTCGGCATGGTCCGTCCGCAAACACCAGACGCGCGTCCTCAACCGAAGCGCAGCGCAGCCTCCAGGGTGGCGCGGCGCCTGTGAGACCGACCTGAACCGCCTCCCGACCCTGAATCCCGAAACCCGACCCGAGATCCGAGACCGACCATGAGCAAGGCCCTTGAAGGCGTCCGCATCCTGGACTTCACCCACGTTCAGTCCGGCCCGACCTGCACCCAGCTCCTGGCCTGGTTCGGAGCGGACGTGATCAAGGTCGAGCGGCCCGGGGTCGGCGACGCCACCCGCCAGCAGCTCCAGGACATTCCGGATGTGGACAGCCTCTATTTCACGATGCTGAACCACAACAAGCGCTCGCTGACGCTCGATTCGAAGAACCCGAAGGGCAAGGAGGTGCTCTGGCGCCTGATCGAGGAATGCGACGTTCTCGTCGAGAACTTCGCCCCCGGAGCGCTGGCCCGGATGGGCCTGACCTGGGAAAAGATCCACGCCAAGAACCCGCGCATGATCCTGGCCTCGGTGAAGGGGTTCGGGCCCGGCCGTTACGAGGAATGCAAGGTCTACGAGAACGTCGCGCAATGCGCCGGCGGCTCGGCCTCCACCACCGGTTTCCGGGACGGCATCCCGATGGTGACCGGCGCTCAGATCGGCGATTCCGGCACTGGCCTGCATCTGGCGCTCGGCATCGTCACGGCGCTCTACCACCGTACCCAGACGGGGCTCGGCCAGAAGGTCGACTGCGCCATGCAGGACGGCGTGCTCAACCTCTGCCGCGTGAAGCTGCGCGACCAGCAGCGCCTCGAGCACGGTCCGCTGAAGGAATACAGCCAGTTCGGCGAAGGGATTCCCTTCGGCGAGGCCGTGCCGCGCGCCGGCAACGATTCCGGCGGCGGACAGCCGGGCCGGATCCTGCGCTGCAAGGGCTGGGAGCAGGATCCGAACGCCTACATCTACGTGATCACGCAGGCCGCGGTCTGGGAGCCGATCTGCGACATCATCGGCGAGCCGGACTGGAAGACCGACCCGAACTACGCCTCCCCGAAGGCGCGCCTGCCGCATCTCAACGAAATCTTCACGCGCATCGAAGCCTGGACGATGAAGATGTCTAAGTTCGAGGCCATGGACATCCTGAACGGGCACGACATCCCGTGCGGCCCGATCTTGTCCATGAAGGAGATCGCCGCGGACGAGGCCCTGCGGGCAACCGGCACGATCGTCGAGGTCGATCACCCGACCCGCGGCCGCTACCTCTCGGTGGGCAACCCGATCAAGCTGTCGGCGAGCCCGACCGAGGTCGCGCGCTCGCCCCTGCTCGGCGAGCATAACGACGAGATCCTGCGCGACGTGCTCAAGTACTCGGCCGAGGACATCGAGGAGATCGCCGGGTCCGGCGCGATCGGCGCCGTCCAGAAGATCGCCGCCGAGTGAGGCCGACGGGCGATCCCGGGCCGCGCGTCCGGGATCGCCGTTACCGATCTACACGCCCACGCCGTCCAACCAGAACGAATCCGTCCCCGCGTCGGGGCCGGACGACGCCAGGGATTTCCCATGCGCATCGCCGTCATCGGTCAACAGGATTTCGGCAAGGCCGTCTTGGACGCGTTCCTGACGCGCGGTGATACCGTGGCGGGGGTGTTCTGTGCGCCGGAGAAGGCCGGCGCCAAGCCGGATGTCCTGAAGACCGCCGCCCTTGAGAAGGGTCTCCCGGTCTTCCAGTTCCCGAGCCTGAAGAGCCCGGAGGCCGAGGCGGCGATGCGTGACCTGAATGCCGATATCGGCATCATGGCCTACGTGCTGCAATTCGCCCCGCAGAGCTTCGTCACCATCCCGAAGCACGGGACGATCCAGTACCATCCGAGCCTGCTGCCGCGCTATCGCGGCCCGTCCTCGATCAACTGGCCGATCGCCAAGGGCGACCTGCAGACCGGGCTCACGATCTTCCGCCCCACGGACGGTCTCGATGAGGGCCCGGTGATCCTGCAGAAGACCTGCGAGATCGGCGCCGACGCGACGCTCGGAGACATCTACTTTGGCAACCTGTTCCCGATGGGTGTCGAGGCGATGCTGGAGGCGGCCGATCTGGTCGTCGCCGGTGAGCATATCGAGATCGATCAGGACGAGGATGCGGCGAGCTACGAGGGCTGGTTCCGTGCCGCAGAAGCCGAGATCCGCTGGTCGGCCCATGCCGATCAGATCTACAACCTGATCCGCGCGGCGAACCCGGCCCCTGGGGCCTGGACCACGCTCGACGGCAAGAAGCTCCAGATCTTCGACGCGCGCCTGCACCCGGTGCGCCGCCTTGGAGACGTGAAGGGCAAGCCCGGAGAAGTCATCGCCGTAGACGCGGACGGATTCAGCGTCTGCGCGCAGGGCGGCCGGATCGAGATCCGCAAGGTCAAGCCGGAGGATGGCAAGAAGATCGCGGCCGCAGAGTTCGCGGCCTCCAGCGGCATCACGCTCGGGCAGGTCCTCGGCCGCTGAGCGGTGGGGATTCCCATTTTCCCCTCCCCATAAGAGCTACAGGCTCCACAGGTTTAGAGCACAAGCGCTCCTGTAGGCTGAAACGCGCGCCCTCTCCCGCACGGAAGAGGGGACCCGCGCCTTCTGCGCCCACGGCATGATCACGGCTACGGTCGAAACCTGTGTAGCCCGTAGCCGTAAGGGGGAGGAGAGCGCGTCACGCCTTGAACAGGCCGACGCGTGGAGGTTGCAGGTCGTCTGGGCCGCGGTTCAGCCTTTGTCAGCCGCGTTCAGCCCGTAGCCGCGGAAGCGCTCCACGGTGCTGTTGATCTCATGGTCGGACAGGATGTTCGGGGCGCCGACCTGGAGCGCCACGGCGTATTGCCAGCACACAGTCTCGAGCTCGACGGCGAGCCACAGCGCCTTCTCCAGGCTCTCCCCGGCAGCGATCATGCCGTGATTGGCGAGCAGGCAGACATTCCGGTCTCTGAGCGCCACCAGAGCGAGTTCGGATAACTCGGCCGTACCGTAGGGCGCGTAGGGCGCGCAGCGCACGTTCGGGCCGCCAAAGGCCGCGATCATGTAATGTACCGCCGGGATCTCCCGCCCGCACAGCGCGAAGGCGGTACAGTGGATCGGGTGGGCGTGGACGACAGCGCCCATCTCGGGCCGCGCCGCCAGGATGTCCCGGTGGAAGCGCCATTCCGAGGACGGCTTGAGCCCTGTCGGGTGGGTCCCGTCGAAGGCCAGGGGTACGATGTCCTCCGGGCGCATGCGCGCGGTAGGCAGCCCCGAGGGCGTGATCAGGAGGCCGTCGCGGAACCGCACCGAGACGTTGCCCGAGGTCCCGCGGTTCAACCCTTGCGCATCGAGATCCCGCGCCGCCGCCACGACGCTCGCGCGTGCGTTCCGCTCGTCCGTATCCATGCCCGATCCTCGGATGAACCCCGGCACCGGGTACGCGCGAAGGCCCGGCGCCGTAAAGCCGGCGCCGGGCCTCCTGTCGATCGCTCGGATGCGCCTTACTGGGCGAGCACCGGCGCGAGGTTCGTCTGCGGCGCCTTGGTGTAGGCCGCCCGCATCGGCTTGAGCACGAACAGGGCCAGGAACGCCGCCAGGATGTTGAGCCCGGCCGCCACCAGGAACACCGTGTGCCAGCTCCCGGTCATGGTGGTGAGCACGCTGGTATAGGGCACGATCAGCGCCGCGGTCCCCTTGGCCGTGTAGAGGAGGCCGGCATTGGTCGCCGCATATTTCGAGCCGAACGTGTCGCCGCAGGTCGCCGGGAACAGCGAGTAGATCTCACCCCAGGCGAAGAACACCAGGCCGGTGAGCAGCACGAAGGCGATTGGGTTCTCGCCGAACTGGCTCAGCGCGTAGATGCCCAAGCCTTCGATAGCGAAGGAGATGAACATCGTGTTCTCGCGGCCGATATGGTCCGAGACCCAGCCGAAGAACGGCCGCGTCACGCCGTTGAGCACCCGGTCTAGCGTCGCAGCGAAGGTGAGCGCCGGCAGCGTAATCCCGAGCAGCGAGACCGGCACGTCGGCGATCTTGAAGTCCTTGGCGATCGGCCCGAGCTGCGCGGTCGCCATCAGGCCGCCGGCGGCCATCATGACGAACATCGCGTACATCACCCAGAAGATCGGGGTGCGCACCATCTCGCCCGGCTTGAAGTCGCGCTTGGACTGGCTGACCCGGGCAACATCCGGGACCTGGCCCTTGACCGGCGAGCGCAGGAACAGGGCGATCAGCATCACGATCAGGCCCTGGCCAATGCCGAAGTAGAAGAACGCGGCCTCGTAGCCCTGAGACTTGATCATCGCCTGGATCGGCACGACCGTGAGCGCCGAGCCGGCGCCGAAGCCCATCGCGGTGATGCCGGCCGCCAGACCGCGCCGGTCCGGGAACCACTTGAGGGAGTTGCCCACGCAGGTCCCGTAGACCGCGCCCGCGCCGGTGCCGCCGATGGCCGCGGCCACGTACAGCATCGTGAGCGACTCCGCGTAGGAGTTCATCACCCAGGCGATACCGCAGAGCAGGCCGCCGAACAGGGTGACGATCCGCGGGCCGTACTTATCGACGAACCAGCCCTCGATCGGCACGAGCCAGGTCTCGGTGACCACGAACAGCGTGAAGGCGACCTGGATCGCGGCGCGATCCCAGCCGTGCCGCTCCTGCATCGGGTTCACAAAGAACGTCCAGCCGTACTGCATGTTGGCGATCATGCACATGCAGACGACGCCGAATGTCAGCTGGAGCCATCGGCCCCGCCCAACCGGTTTGGTGGTCTCGGACATACGCTTCCCTCCAGATTGGATTTATTATTTTCTCTCGAACGCCGGCTGTGTTTATGACCCGACGGAGCCGCCGTTGGCAGTACAAAGCGCGCGACGTGCTTTGAAAAATTCTTGTCTGGCGGACAAATGAAGTCTCGGCGGCTCCGCCCTTCACCGCCGAAAGGTCTCTCTCGTGCCCCACTGGTCGACGGTATGCCAGCAGAATGGTGCTGAGGTACGGCGAGTCTGTCAATCGATCCTGCACAAAAATACACGAATACGCCGCAGGATTATCGCGGCTTGTCAGACGTGGGGCGGATTTTCGGCATTACCGTTCCGGAAAGGGCCGATCATGGCCAGCGTCTCCGGCCGACTGCCGGCGAGCGCTCTGTGGAGTCGCCGCGCATTTGGCTAGGATCGGGAAAAGGTTTGGGCTAGTTCGTTTTATGAGCGCACGACAGACAACACGTGCGAGAAATCATGGGCATGGGCCGACTGGACGAGGCATGTCGAACTCTGAACCGTTGAGCGTTAAACCGATCGTCGCCAGCTCCAGTTTACGGACCCTGGCTTATGAAGCGCTCAAGACTGCTATTACCAACATGGACATCTACGGGCGGCCTGACGAGGTCCGGCTCGACGAGCGGAAACTGTCGCAGGATCTCGGGGTCAGCCGCACGCCCGTGCGCGAGGCGCTCACCGTGTTGGAGCAGGAGGGGTTCGTCCGGTCGGAAGCGCGGCGCGGCGTCTTCGTCATCAAGAAGAATAAGCGCGAGATCGTCGGCATGATCCACGCCTGGACGGCGCTGGAGAGCATGGCGGCCCGCCTCGCCTGCACCCGCGCCACCGACGCGCAGCTGCGCGCCCTGCGCGAGTCGTTCCCCGAATTTTACGAGGGGCAGCCGGCCGAACACATCGACGAGTATTCGGATGCCAACATCCGTTTCCATCAACGGATCATCGCGCTGGGCCATTGCGAGCCGATCGCCGAGCTCACCAGCAACCTGCTGATGCATGTGCGGGGGATCCGCAGCACTGCGCTCCGCCAGGGCGACCGGGCCGAGCGGTCGATCCGCGAGCACGTGGCGATCATCGCGGCGCTGGAAGCGCGGGACGCCGACAAGGCCGAGCGGCTGGTGCGCGAACACGGCCTCGGCCTCGCTCAGCACGTGGACACCTACGGCGACTACTTGGACTGAGCACCGCGTCTGGCCGAAGTCTGCTGCGTCGAACCCAGGATGCACCGCCGGCGACATCGATACGGCGCCTGCATGGCCGCGCTTGCGGTGCAACATAGATCGGCCCGGCGACGGACCGTTTGGTGCAGACGGCGAGCGGGTTTCGGGCGAGGCGTCAGGCACTGAGGCCGGGCTTTCGCTCATGGCTTCCATCGCTTATGCGTCCGAAACATGAGTGGCATTCAGCATCTGGTATACCAGTTTGCGCTGCGAGATGGCATCTCTGGCGTCGCAACATCGCGTGGCCATTCGGGCCGCACCGGAGCCTCAACATGATCGCCAGCTTCCTCGTCGTGTTCGTCGCCCTCGCCGCTTGCCAGGCCCTGTTGGCTGTCAAGCTGGCCGACGTCCTGAGCCCGGCCTCCGATTCCGGCAAGGTCGCCACGCAGCAGACCCGTCAGGACGGCGCCGTCAGCCTCGCCTGAAGACTGCTCTTCCGGCGCCTATACGCTCGCAAACTGCGTAGGGTTAACGCTTTCCTCAAAAGTCTCCGCTAAGGTCAACGGATCGTTGACCTTGCGGGCGAGGGAGCAACCGCGTTGGCTCTCGGCACCTCTTCGCGGATCATGAATGGTCCGTTCGTCCTGCTGATTTCGGATCGCCCCACGGAACGGGCCGCCCTGGAACGGGCCATCGCTCTTGTGATGGATTGCCGGGCCGTCCCGGCAAATGCGGCGCTTCCACAGGGCCGCCCCCATCTCATCGTCTTGGATCTGCATCCGGCCCAGGCCGTGGCCCTTGAGCCGGCGCTGACCCGTCGCGGGCTTCCGGTCCCGCGTCTCGTGCTCGTCCGCGGCGAGCCCGCCAAACCGGCCCCGCACCTGCGCCAGTTGCCCGCTGCGGCCCCGCGCCAGGTGGTGCTGGCGAACGTCTTCGCGATGATCGAGGCGGTCACGCGATCGGCGGAGACGCGCCGGCAGAAGCTCGTCGGTCAGGTCTCGGACGCCACCGCGATCGTTTCCGAGCTGTTCGACAGCGCGGCCCTCGGCGCCGGTTTGCAGCGCGCCGATGTCGAGCGCGGAACCGATCTGGTGCTCGCCGCTGTCTCCGAAGCTGGGATCACGGCGTGGCTTGCCGAGGTCTGGCGCCACGATGTCGGTGTCTACCAGCACACGCTCGGGGTCGCCGGCCACGCCGCGAGCTTCGGTGCGCAGATCGGGCTGGGCCGGGTCGATCTCGGGCGGGTGGTCCGCGCCGCCCTCCTCCACGATATCGGCAAGTGCCGCATCCCGGGCGAGATCCTGAACAAGCCTGGCCACCTCGATCCCGAGGAGTTGCGGCTCATGCAGCGTCATCCCGTCATCGGGGCCGACCTCCTCCGGGCGCAGGGCACGTTCGAGGACGAGGTCATCGACGTCGTCCTGCATCATCACGAGCGTCTCGACGGGACCGGTTACCCGGATCGGCTCTCCGGCCGGGCGATCTCCGATCTCGTGCGGATCGTGGCGATCTGCGACGTGTTCTCGGCTCTGACCGAGCGCCGCGCCTACCGGAAGCCCGCGAGCCCCGCCGAGGCCCTGGCGATCATGACCGACGGGATGGGCCATCTCGACCCTGACCTCCTCCGGGTCTTCGCGCCGGTCATGCTCGGGGGCGACGCCCTGGCGGCGTAAGCGCCGTGGCCGCGGCGCCACGGTCCGGCGTCGCGGCACCGGAGCCACCACCGGCGCCGCGGTTTCGCCGCAACCGAGCCGGAGGGAGACCCATCTCATCCGGAATCCCTGTCCACGTGTCGAAAATCCTCCCTGCCCTCGCCGCTGCCCTGTCGCTGTCGCTCGCCGGTTGCGGCGGCCTGTCCTTCACGCCCGAACCGACCGTGGAGAACGCGACCCATACCGCGATCCTCGACGAGGTCGCCGCCGCGGCCGCGATCTCGGCCTACCGGGTCCAGCACGGGCTGAGCCCGGTCATCGTCGACACCGGCCTGGTGAAGGCCGCCGCCTTCCAGGCCGGCAACAATGCCCGGCATGGACAGCTGAGCCACGATGTCGGCGGCAGCTTCACCTCACGCATGGCCTCCGCAGGTCTCGCGCGGTCCTACGCCGCCGAGAACCTCAGCGCCGGCTCGGAGACCTTCGAGCAGGTGCTCGCCCGCTGGAAGGCCAGCCCCGAGCACAACAAGAACATGCTGCTTCCGCAGATCCGGCGGATCGGCATCGCCCGGGTCGATGCCCCGAACACCCGCTACAAACGGTTCTGGGCGCTGGTCATGGCCGGCGGCTGAGCGGTCTCAGCCCTCGGCCGGCGCCAGATCGATGATCCGCAGCTGCGCCCGCTCGGCACCCCGCCAGCGGTCGCAGGACAGCGTGCCGGCCACATGCATCTCCTGGCCGATCCCTTTGAGCAGGGCCTGCCCGAGCGGCCGTTCGGCCGCCCGAAAGCAGATCGCGCCGACGGCCTGACCGTCGCGGCTGCGCAGGCGGGCGCGGACATGGCTCGACCCGACCACCGCGGCATCGACCAGCCGGTGCCGGCCCAGCGCGAAGACCGGCTCCGGCGCCGCCTGTCCGAACGGACCGGCCCGCTGCAGCAGCCGGACGGTCTCGGCGGTGGCGCCGCCGGCGCTGAGGCCGCCGTCGATCATCAGGGCGTCGGCCGCCCGCGAGACCGCGACGCTGGCGCCGAGCAAAGCAGCGAGATGCGTCTCGAAACGCGGGATGTCGTCCGCCCGCAGGGTGACGCCCGCCGCCATGGCGTGACCGCCGCCCTTGCTGGCGAGCCCGGCCTCGACGCAGCCACGGACCGCCAGGCCGAGATCGGCGCCGGGGATCGAGCGGCCCGAGCCGGTGGCGGTGCCATCCGGCCGGATCGCGAAGGCGAAGGCCGGCCGGTTGAAACGCTCTTTGAGCCGCGCCGCGATCAGCCCGACGATGCCGGGATGCCATTCGGTATTGCCGGTCACCAGCACGGCCCGGGCGGGGTCGAGGGTCAGGGCGCGGTCCATCTCGGCCTCGGCCTCGGACACGGCATGCGCCTCGATCGCCTGGCGCTCGCGGTTGAGACGGTCGAGATCGGCCGCGATCCGGGTCGCTTCGACCGGGTCTGCCGTGGTGAGCAGGCGCGCGCCAAGGGCCGAATCGCCGATCCGGCCTCCGGCGTTGATCCGCGGCCCGAGCACGAAGCCCAGATGCCACGCCTCAGGGGGCTCGCTGAGCGAGGCTGCGTCGAGCAGGGCAGCCAGACCGGTGCGTCCGCGGTGGCGCATCACCGTCAGGCCCTGAGTCACGAAGGCGCGGTTCAGGCCGATCAGCGGCACCACGTCGGCCACCGTCGCCAGGGCGACGAGGTCGAGGGCGTCGGTCAGGGGCGGCTCCGGGCGGTCCGGCCCGAAAAAGCCTTCCCGGCGCAGTGCGCGGTTGAGGGCAGCCAGGGTAAGAAACACGACGCCGGCGGCGCAGAGATGGCCCAGGCCCGACAGGTCGTCGAGGCGATTGGGATTCACCACGGCCCGGGCCGGGGGCAGGAGCTCGGCGGCCGCGTGGTGATCCAGGACAATCACGTCGAGACCCAGCTTCTCGGCCTCCTCCAGCGGTCCATGGCCGCTGGTGCCGCAATCGACGCAGACCAGCAGGGTCGCGCCCGCGGCTGCCAAAGCGGTGATCGCCGCGATGTTGGGCCCGTAGCCCTCGGTGATCCGATCGGGGATGTGGATCGGGGCCCGGAGGCCGAGCTGACGGAGATAGCCGGCGAGCATCGCGGCGCTGGCCGCGCCGTCGACGTCGTAATCGCCGAACACCGCGACGACCTCGCCGCGGCGGATCGCGCGGACCAGCCGGCGCACCGCCGCGTCCATGTCGAGCAGCGTGTCCGGATCCGGCATCAGATCGCGCAGGCGCGGCGCCAGATGGCGGGCCGCCTCGTCCGGTGCCACCTGCCGACCGGCCAGCACGCGCGCCAGCAATTCCGGCAGGCCATGCGCCTGGACCATCTTGGCGATGTGATTCTGCACCGCCATGCCGGCGCAGCGCTCCTGCCAGCGCCGGCCGGTCACGGAGGCGGCGACGCCCAGGAACGGCGGCGGATCGGCGAGCAACGAGGCGACGGCGGCAGACACGGGAGGCACTCTACACCGGGTCGGCGGCGGAATCGCGGGCGCCGCGGCAACAACGATGGCGCTCGACGCAGGACCGGCAAAACGAAAGGGCGGGCATCGCTGCCCGCCCCCTGCCCCACCTGATTTTCGGCTGGTTTCAAAACGCCTTGAGGATGTTGTCGACAACCTTCTTGGCATCGCCGAACAACATCATGGTGTTGTCGCGGAAGAACACCTCGTTCTCGACGCCGGCATAGCCCGAGCCCATGCCGCGCTTGATGAACAGCACCGTCTTCGCCCGCTCCACGTCGAGGATCGGCATGCCGTAGATCGGCGAGGCCTTGTCGGTCTTGGCAGCCGGGTTTGTGACGTCGTTGGCGCCGATCACGAAGGCCACGTCGGCCTGCGGGAACTCGCCGTTGATGTCCTCCAGCTCGAACACCTCGTCGTAGGGCACGTTCGCTTCGGCGAGCAGGACGTTCATGTGGCCCGGCATGCGGCCCGCCACCGGGTGGATGGCGTATTTCACGTCGACACCCTCCTTCTTCAGAAGGTCGGCCATCTCGCGCAGACTGTGCTGCGCCTGCGCCACCGCCATGCCGTAGCCCGGGACGATAATCACGCGCTCGGCGTTCTTCATGATGTAGGCCGCGTCGTCGGCCGAGCCCTGCTTGACCGGACGCGTTTCGACCTGGCCCGGGCCGGCCGCGGCGGCATCGCCACCGAACCCGCCGAGGATGACCGAGACGAACGACCGGTTCATCGCGTGGCACATGATGTAGGACAGGATCGCGCCCGAGGAGCCGACCAGCGCGCCGGTGATGATCAGCGCGAGGTTGCCCAGGGTGAAGCCGATGCCGGCCGCGGCCCAACCCGAATACGAGTTCAGCATCGACACGACGACGGGCATGTCGGCGCCGCCGATCGGGATGATCAGCAGGCCGCCCAGCGCGAAGGACAGCAGCACGATCAGCCAGAAGATCGCCTTGCTCTCGTTGCCGATGAACAGGACGAGCAGCAGCACCAGGGCGACCGCGAGGCCGATATTGATGAGGTGCCGCTGCGGCAGCATGATCGGCTTGCCGGACATCCGCCCGTCGAGCTTGGCGAAGGCGATGACCGAACCGGTGAAGGTGATCGCGCCGATAGCCGCGCCGAGCGCCATCTCGAACAGCGACTGCTTGTGGATGTGGCCGTTCTCGAGGATGCCCACCGCCTGCGGGGCGTAGAGCGTCGCCGCGGCGCCGGCCACGGCCGCCAGGCCGACCAGCGAGTGGAAGGCGGCCACGAGCTGCGGCATCGCCGTCATCGGCACGCGCTTGGCGATGACGGCACCGGCGCCGCCGCCGATCCCGATCCCGAGGATCACCAGGATCCAGGCGCCGAACCCGGCGGGCGGATGGCCGACCAGGGTGGTGAGCACGGCCAAAGCCATGCCGATCATGCCGTAGAGGTTGCCCTGCCGCGATGTGGTCGGGTGCGACAGCCCCCGCAACGCCATGATGAACAGGACGCCGGCGACGATGTAGAGAAGGGCGGAGACGTTCTGGGACATCGTCTCAGGCCTTCTTCTTGTACATGCCGAGCATGCGCTGGGTGACGAGGAAGCCCCCGAAGATGTTCACGCTGGCAAGCACGATGCCGAGGAAGCCGAAGGCGCGGGCCCAGCCGGTGCCCTTCTCCAGCAGCGGCACGCCAGCCGCCAGGAGCGCGCCGACGATGATCACCGACGAGATCGCGTTGGTCACCGACATCAGCGGGGTGTGCAGCGCGGGGGTGACCGACCAGACCACATAGTAGCCGACGAAGATCGCCAGCACGAAGATCGCCAGCTGGAAGACGAACGGGTCGACGGCGCCGCCGGTGGCGGCGCTCAGCCCGTGGCCCATGCCGGCGGCGATCGCCTGGGCCTGGTCGGCGGCGTTGCGTGCGACCTCAGCCGCGGCACGCGCGGCATCGGCCAGCACGCGGGTCTGGTCAGCTGCCTGATCGGGAGGGACGACGACGTTTGCCATTCTGCTTCTCCTCTCGACCGATCTTCACTGCGCGCCCGACGGGGCCGGGGCGGCCTCGGCCTTGCCGGTCTCCGACTTCGCCAGGCCGACCGCTGCGGCCTCCGAGGCCGGGCCATCGGTCTTCGACTGGAAGGAGGCGTGCACCACGGAGCCGTCGCGGGTCAGGTTGGTCGCCCTCACCAGCTCGTCGTCCCAGTTGATCGCCAGCGCCTTGGTCTCCTTGTCGATCAGCGTCTCGACGAAGGCGTAGAGATTGCGCGCGTAAAGGCTCGACGCCGTGGCGGCGAGGCGCCCCGGGACGTTGGTGTGCCCGACGATCTTCACGCCGCGATCGGTCACGACGACCTCGCCCGGCTTGGCACCGGCGACGTTGCCGCCGCGCTCGACCGCGAGATCGACCAGGACCGAGCCCGGCTTCATTGAGGCGACCATCTCCTCGGAGACGAGCTTGGGCGCCGGGCGGCCGGGGATCAGGGCCGTCGTGATGACGATGTCCTGCTTGGCAATGTGGCCCTTCACCAGCTCGGCCTGCTTGGCCTGATAGCCGGCGGACATCTCCTTGGCGTAGCCGCCCGCGGTCTCGGCCTGCTTGAACTCGTCATCCTCGACGGCGACGAACTTGGCGCCGAGCGATTCGACCTGCTCCTTGGTGGCGGGGCGCACGTCCGTGGCAGTCACGACCGCGCCGAGGCGCCGGGCAGTGGCGATGGCCTGGAGGCCGGCGACGCCGACGCCCATGATGAACACGCGCGCGGCCGGCACGGTGCCGGCGGCAGTCATCATCATCGGCATGGCGCGGCCGTACTCGGCGGCACCGTCGACGACGGCCCGGTAGCCGGCCAGATTCGCCTGCGAGGACAGGACGTCCATCACCTGGGCGCGGGTGATGCGCGGCATCAGCTCCATGGCGAAGCCCGAAACCCCCGCATCGGCCATCGCCTTCAGTGCGGCCTCGTTGCCGTAGGGATCCATGATCGCGATCACGGTGGCGCCGCGCTTGAGCAGCGACAACTCCTCGCCCGCCGGGCGGCGGACCTTGAGGATGAGATCGGCATCGCGCGCCGCGTCGGCAACGCTGCCGGCGATCTCGGCCCCGGCCGCTTCGTACTCGCTATCGAGGATCCCGGCCTTCAGCCCGGCGCCCGCCTGCACGGTGATGTCGGCGCCGAGCGCCTTGAACTTCTTGACGGTCTCCGGAACGGCAGCGACCCGCGATTCCGCAGAGTCCGTCTCTGACAGCACAGCGATGCGCATGCGAGGCTTCCCCTGAATAAGCTTGGCCTCTCGAATGCGCGAACCGGCACGGCTTTTCGAGACGCGAATGAACGTTGCGCTGATGGAACCAGAGCGAATGTAACCCGTGGCCTGTCGCGCGGACTGCCACGCTTCAATGCGTCATGGGACCGTTCATCGGCCGAGCGCAGCGTGGCGCCCTGAAAGCCGGCAACCGCCTTTCAGGAGGATGGCCAGGGGCGAGCGATCGCTTCCGCGGTCTCAGGCGAAGGCGAGATAGAGGAAGAGCAGGATCCCGACGACGAGGGGGCCGCGCCAGCCGATGGCCGGGGCCAGGGCGCCGACGGCGCCGGCCGCACCCGATACGATCACGCTGAGAATCGCGAGCAGCCAAGCTTCGCGGATACCGCCCACGGCCAGCGCCAGGACCCAGCAAATAACGACGCCCGTACCGATCTCGACGAAGCGAACGAAGCCGCGGTAGGTCTGCTCGTGGGTGTTGGCGTCCATCGCCGGGCTGTAGGTGTGCCCGGCCACCGTCTCACTGTCGGCCATCGTGCGCTCGTTTCCCTTGGATGCGACTTCTTATGGTCACCCCGGGATGTAGCTCAAGCGTTTTCCTGCCGCAATCGGACGCACGCAAGTTGATCGCCCTCTCGATGGACTTCCGGGGGGCGATTACGCCGGTTTCGGCAGTCCGGCCTGGGCCAGGATCTGGCTTTGCCGCTCGCCGAGCGTCTCCAGCGAAAAGTGCTCGATCTCGGCTTCGAACAGGCGGTGGTAGTTCAGTTCCGAGCGCAGATGCAGGAACACGGCGCCGAGGCCGACGGCGGCGCGATCCATGAATACGAATTCCTGCGGCACCGTCACCGGGCCGCGTTCCTTGAGGGCTTGGTGCACCTGGAACGCCTGGCGCCGGCCATATTCGCCGGGCTTCACCCCGTCCGCCACGGTGCGGGTGCGATCCTCCAGGAGCGGCCCGTAGATGAAGCGCGCCCAGATGTTCAGGATCTCGATCTTCCCCTTGTCGAGATTCTTGAAGCCCCAGACCTCGTAGGCATGGACGATTCGGGCCGCGTCCTCCTCCAGCAGGCCGCGATACAGGTCGACCACGCCGCCGACGAAGCGGGGATGGAAGATCCGGACGCAGCCGTAATCCAGCAGGTTGATGCCGGCGGCCTCGCCACCCTCCGAGAAGACGGTGTAATTGCCGAGATGCGGGTCGCCGTGGATGACGGCGGCGCGGCTGAACGGGTGCCACCATGCCTTGAACATCGCCTGCGCGATGCGGTTGCGCACCTCAACCGGCTCCTCGGCGAAGCCCAAGATCTTGTCGCCGTCGAGCCAGCCCAGGGTCAGCAGGCGTTTGGTCGACAGATCGGGAAAGACCCGCGGCACGCGCACCGCGTCGATATCCTTGAGCACCTCTCCGTAGAGGCTCGCATGCTTGGCCTCGCGCTCGTAATCGAGTTCCTCGCGCACCCGCGCGCCGATCTCCTTGGCGATCTCACGGGTGTCGAGCCAGCTGTTCATCCGCCGATGAAGCGCGAAGGCGATCTCCAGCTGCTTGAGGTCGGCCTCCACGGCCGATTGCATGTCCGGGTACTGGAGTTTGCACGCCAGCCGCTCGCCCTCCTTGGTGGAAGCGCGATGCACCTGGCCGAGCGAGGCCGCGGCGGCGGGCTTCAGGTCGAAGCTGCCGAACCGCTCCTGCCAGCCCAGCCCCAGCTCGGATTGCATCCGCCGCTTGACGAAGGCCGCGCCCATGGGCGGCGCGTCGGCCTGCAGCTTCTGAAGCTCGGCGGCGTATTCGGGCGGCAGCAGGTCCGGGATCGTGGCGAGCAGCTGCGCCACCTTCATGATCGGCCCCTTCAGGCCGCCGAGCGCCTGCGCCAGGGCGGCGGCGCTGGTCGTCCCCTCTTTGCCGAACAGCCGGGACATGGCCATGCGGGCGGCGACGCCGCCGACATTGGCGCCCACGCTGGCGTAGCGCCCCGCGCGCGCGGAGAAGCGATTGGCTTCGCGATCGGTCTCGGCCATTGTCCAGGATCTTCCTCGATGCTGGTCCGGACATAAGCCTCTGCGGTCGGCGTACCAGACCGCCGGGTCGCTGCGCCGCGGCGGCTCAGCCGGCGGGCCAGTTGTCCCGGATCCACCGGGTCAGGCCGAATTCGTCGATCTCGCCGGCGGCGAGGCCCCGTATCATCACGACGGCTTCAGCCTCGTCGACCACGAAATCGATATCGTTGAGCCCAAGAAACGTCACGAGCGCCAAGAGGGCAGCCCGTTTGTTACTGTCGATGAACGGATGGTTTTTGGCGATGCCGAAGGCATAGGCAGCCGCGAGTTCGGCAAGGTCGATATCAGCACCGTCCTTGGCATAGGCTTCGCGATTGACGGGTCGGCCAAGCGCTGGTTCGAGGGCGCCTTCGTCGCGCAGGCCGGCCGGGCCGCCGAATTGCTTCGACTGCAGGGCATGAATCGCCGTCACGAGCTCGCTCGTGACCCAGACGATCTGACGATCGGCTGTCATTTGGCGAGTTCCGACAAGGCCTTTCGATAGGTCTTCATCGCCTTCTCGGCGACCTTCATCCCCTTCTCGAAGGTTGGGTCGTAGGGCGACAACCGCACGGACCCATCGGCTTTCTCGGTGACGTAGAGCCAATCGCCTTGCGCGAGATTGAGCTTCGCTAGGAAATCCTTCGGTAGGATCAGACCGGTCGAATTGCCGACGCGTTTGACCTCGAGCTTCATGATCGCCTCCGTGATGTTATACGTTGTACATAACATCACGGAGGCCAGCTCGGGCGTCGGTTAGCCCTGGCCTTCCATCCCCTCGAGTTCGACGATCATCCCCTCGATCATCCCCAGGCCAATCTGCCAGAAGCCCGGGTCCTTCGCGTCGAGCCCGAACGGGGCGAGCAATTCCCCGTAGGGCTTCGAGCCGCCTGCAGCGAGCAGGGCGAAGTAGCGATCGACGAAGCCCGGCTCCGCCTGCGCGTAGACTCCGTAGAGCGAGTTCACCAGGCAATCGCCGAACGCGTAGGCGTAGACGTAGAACGGCGAGTGGATGAAGTGCGGGATATAGGCCCAGAACGGCTCGTAACCCGCATCCAGCGTGATGGCCGGCCCGAGGGATTCGGCCTGGACCGAGAGCCATAGGGCGTTGATCTGATCGCTGGTCAATTCGCCTTTGGCGCGGGCCAGATGGACCTTCCGTTCGAATGAGTAGAACGCGATCTGGCGCACCACCGTGTTGATCATGTCCTCGACCTTGGCGGCGAGCATGGCCCGGCGCTGGGTGGTGTCCGTGGTCGCCGCGAGCAGCTTGCGGAAGGTCAGCATCTCGCCGAACACGCTGGCGGTCTCGGCCAGCGTCAGAGGCGTCGGCGCCATCAGGGCGCCGTTCGGACCGGCCAACACTTGGTGGACGCCGTGGCCCAGCTCGTGGGCGAGCGTCATCACGTCCCGCGGCTTGCCCTGGTAATTCACCAGCACGTAGGGATGGACCGACGGCACGGTCGGGTGCGCGAAGGCGCCCGGCGCCTTGCCGGGCCGAGTCGGCGCGTCGATCCAGCTCTCGTCGAAGAAGCGTTTCGCGATGCCGGCCATCTTTGGCGAGAAGGCATCGTAGGCCGACAGGACCGTATCGCGCGCCTCGGTCCAGGGAATGGTGCGCTGCTCGACCTTCGGCAGCGGCGCGTTCCGGTCCCAGTAGGGCAGCGCGTCCTGCCCGAACCATCTCGCCTTCAGCCGATAATAACGGTGCGAGAGCCGCGGATAGGCCTCCCGCACGGCATCGACCAGAGCCGCAACCACCTCCGGCTCGACGCGGTTGGCGAGATGGCGCGCGTCGGCGACATCCTTGAAGCCACGCCAGCGGTCCGAGATCTCCTTGTCCTTGGCCAGGGTGTTGGTGATCAGCGTGAACACGCGCAGATTGCTGCGCAGAACCTCGCTGATCGCCCCGGCCGCCTCCTTGCGGACCGCGCCGTCCGGGTCCTGCAGCTTGTTCAGAGTCGGTTCGAGGGGCATCTGCTCGCCCTGGACCGTGAAGCGCAGGGCCGCGATCGTCTCGTTGAACAGCCGGTCCCAGGCCGCATTCGCGGTAACGGATTTTTCGAGGAACAGCTTCTCGGTGCGGTCGTCGAGCTGATGGGGCTTCTCGCGGCGCAGGTCCTCGATCCAGGGCGCGTAATGGGCAAGCGGCCCCTGGGCCATCGCCACATCCATGACGGCGTCGTCGACCCGGTTCAGCTCGAGGGCGAAGAACAGCAGGTCGGCCGAGGCGTCGGTCAGCCGCTCGCGGGTGTCGCCGTAGAACTTGGCCCCGGCCTCGTCGGTGGTGTCTCCGGAATAGACCAGACCGGCAAACGACATCAGCTTGCCGAGCAGATCCTCGATCCCCTCATAGGCGCGGACCGCCTCGGCGAGACGCTCCGACGCGTCCGGCGCGGAGGCCAGCGCGGCGATGCGGCCGGCATAGGTCTCGGAGAAGCGCCGGCATTCCTCCTCGGCCCGGGTCATGTCGGCGGAAAATTCCGGCGCCTCGATGCCGGGATAGAGGTCGGACAGATCCCATTCCGGAAGATGCCCGAGGTCGACGGCCTTGGCGGCGGCGCGTGCGGCGCTCACGCCCTCCGGCAGACGGACGTTCACCGGCGAAGCGGTGGTGCTCGGCATCATGTCTCGCAATCCTTTTGGGGGGTGTCAGACCCGTACCCTGATATCGAGCGCGCGGCCACGCGTTCAACGTGGCCGGTCGCCCGGACGCATCCGGCACGGTGACGACACGGCGCAAACGTCGTTAAGCGCCACTTTACGTCTCTGGGTCACCCTACGGTTCGAAACGAAACACTCGCCGACTCAGGCGGTGCGGCGCGGGCCGGTCCCGCGCCGTATCCGGGCCTGACGCGCCGTGCAGGGAGCCGCCATGTCCACCACAATCCTCATCGTGGACGACGATCCGGTTCAGCGTCGCCTCGCCGAGGCGGCGGTGCGCCGGTTCGGCTTCAACGCGCGGGTTGTGGAGACCGGAGCGGACGCCCTGACGGTGCTGAAGACCGAGGGCGTGGACGTGGTGCTTCTCGATCTGGTGATGCCGGGCCTCGACGGGCTCGGGGTGCTGGCCGAGATGCGCAGCAGCGGCCTCGACACGCCGGTGATCGTCCAGACCTCGAACGGCTCGATCGACGCCGTGGTCACCGCCATGCGTGCGGGTGCCGTCGATTTCGTGGTCAAGCCGGCCGGCGCCGAGCGCCTGCAGGTCTCGATCAAGAATGCGCTGCGGGTCGACGTGCTGGAGGAGGAGGTGCGCCGCATGCGCCGCCGCGCCTCCGGGGCGCTGACCTTCAAGGACCTGACCTCCAAGAGCCCGGACATGGAGCGGGTCATCCGCCTCGCCGAGCGGGCGGCCAAATCCAACATCCCGGTGCTGATCGAGGGCGAATCCGGCGTCGGCAAGGAGGTGCTGGCGCGCGCGATCCAGGGCTCGGGCGACCGGCGCGGCAAGCCGTTCGTCACAGTCAATTGCGGGGCGATCCCCGAGAACCTCGTGGAGTCCACCCTGTTCGGCCACGAGAAGGGGGCGTTCACCGGCGCCACCGAGAAACACGCCGGCAAGTTCGTGGAGGCCTCGGGCGGCACCCTGTTTCTCGACGAGATCGGCGAGCTGCCCCTCGACGCCCAGGTGAAGCTGCTGCGTGCGCTCCAGGAGGGCGAGGTCGATCCCGTCGGCGGCAAGCGCTCGGTCCGGGTCGATATCCGGCTGATCTCGGCAACGAACCGCTCGCTCCTCGACCTCGTGAAGGAAGGCAAGTTCCGCGAGGACCTGTATTATCGCCTCAACGTCTTCCCCATGACCCTGCCGCCCCTGCGCGCCCGCCGGGAGGACATCCCGGATCTGGTGCGCTCCTTCTGCGCCCGGTTTTCCGCCGAGGAAGGCAAGCGGGTGCGGGCGATCGCCCCGGAGGCGATGGCCCTGCTGACGCGCTATCCCTGGCCCGGCAATGTCCGCCAGCTGGAGAACGCGCTGTTCCGCGCCGTCGTGCTCGCCGATTGCGACGAGCTGACCGTGGCCGAGT
This sequence comes from Methylobacterium sp. ARG-1, assembly GCF_001262595.1. Taxonomy (NCBI): domain Bacteria; kingdom Pseudomonadati; phylum Pseudomonadota; class Alphaproteobacteria; order Hyphomicrobiales; family Methylobacteriaceae; genus Methylobacterium; species Methylobacterium sp. ARG-1. The sequence goes on along the minus strand of NZ_LHCD01000009.1, from coordinate 48,618 downwards.
TTCCGCAGATTGCCGCCCAGGTCGAAGGCTTCGATGTCCGCATTCCGGCGGCGCCGACCCAACCGCAGATGCCGGCCTACGCGCCGGAGCCGGTGCGCGAGATCGTCCGCATCGAGGTTCGGGATCCCCATGCCATGTCGCTGGTCACCGAGGAGACCGGCGAGATGAAGACCATGGATGTGCTGGAAGCGGAGATCATCCGCTTCGCGCTTCAATTCTATCGGCAACGCATGTCGGAGGTGTCGCGCCGCCTCGGAATCGGCCGATCCACCCTCTACCGCAAGCTGAAGGACCTCGGTCTGGAGGGCGACGAGAAGACCGAGGACGCCGCCTGAGCGGCCGGGTGTGCTAGCGCACCGTGCCGTTCCGGACCCGACGGCGTTCGGAAGACCTCCGCGGACCTGTGGATCTCGCGGATCCGACCAATCCATTACGCTTCCTGTGACATTTCCATCAGATGTCACATCATCAGAACTAAATTTTACCTGACGAAGACTGCAGTTGCTCAACGCCACGCTTGAGCGGATAATCACAATCTGAGCGTGCGGCTCTGCCGCCGCGTCCCGGGAGATCACGATGCGCGTCCCGCGCTCCAGCCTCGTCGCGCTGGCCGCCCTTATGACCGGAACGCTGGCCTCGGCAGGCGCGCTCAGCGCCGAAACGGCGGCGCTCGATCCGGCGACCCTCGGCACCCCGGCGAGCCCGCCCGAGCCCGCGCCCGTACCGGCCCCGCAACCGGCTCCGCAGCCGGAGCCGGCCGGGGCCGATCCGGTCTCGACCGCGCTGCCCGACTACAAGCCCGAGGCGCCGAAGGCCGAGCCGGCCCCGGCCCCGGTGGCGACGACACCCGTCGTTCCCACCGACTCGCTCGCCGTGGCCGTCTTGGCGCGGTTCGGCGAGTCCGCGCCGCTGCTGCTGCGGCTCACCGGCAAGGACCGCGATGGGATCCGGGCCTTCTATGAGGCCCGCGCCTACAAGCCGCTCTGGATCGCCGACGGGGCCTGGACGGAAGCCGCCAAATCGGTTTCGGCCCGCCTGGCCGCCGCCGACGAGGATGGGCTCGATGCCCGGGCCTACGCGGTCCCGAACCTCACCGAGAAACCCGACGACAAGGCCGTGGCCGATGCCGATCTCCGCTTCTCGGCGGCGGCCCTGGTCTACGCCCGGGACGCCCGCGGCGGCCGGGTCAACCTCGCGTCGATCTCCCGTCTCATCACCCCGCAGCTCGACCTGCCGACCGCCGATGCGGTTCTGACCAAGCTCTCCGATGCCGGCGTGAAGGCGGGCGACGCCTTGCAGGGCTATAACCCGGCTACGGCCGGCTATCTGGCGCTCAAGGCGCGGCTCGCGAGCTTGCGCGGGCCGGCGCCTGCCGCCGCCGTGAAGCCCCTACGCCTGCCCCCTGGTCCCGCGCTGCGGGTGGGCATGCGCGATTCGCGTGTGCCGCTGCTGCGCGCGCATTTCGGCCTTGAGACGCGCCCGGCCGGCACCCTCGACCGCCCGCCAGGCGAGCCGGAGGAATACGATTCCGTCGTGTCCGACGCGGTCGCCAAGTTCCAGCGCGGCCGCGGGCTGCCTGGAAACGGCGTGCTCAACGTCCAGACCGTCCTGGCGCTCGCCGATGCCGGCCGCCCGGCGCGGGCGAGCGGCAGCGAGGCCGAGCTGATCGTCAACATGGAACGCTGGCGCTGGCTGCCGGGGGACCTCGGATCGGACTACATCCTGGTCAACGTCCCGGAATACCGCCTGCGCGCCTATCGCGGCGGCAGCCTGCGCGACGAGGCCCGGGTGATCGTCGGCAAGCCGGAATCGCGCACGCCGCTCTTCTCAGGGCTGATGGAATACGCGGTGGTCAACCCGTCCTGGTACGTGCCGCCCTCCATCCTCAAGACCATGGCGCCGAAGCTCGCGGGCTACGGCGGCAAAACCTGGGGCGGCTACGAGGTGGTGCGCCGCGGCGGCCACGTCTCGCTGCGCCAGCCGCCGGGGGAGCGCAACGCGCTCGGCTTCATCAAGTTCATGTTCCCGAACCAGCACGCGGTCTATCTGCACGATACGCCGAACCGCTCGCTGTTCTCGGCGGCCAAGCGCGACTTCAGCCATGGCTGCGTCCGCGTGGACGATCCGTTCCGCCTGGCCGACGCAGTCCTGCCGGACTGGTCCGAGGCGCGGCTGAAGAAGTTGATCGGCAAGGGCGAGCGCACGATCCGGCTGCCGGCTAAGCTGCCGGTCCACCTCGCTTATTTCACCGCCTACGTGGACGACGGCGGCACGTTCCGCACCCTGCCGGACCTCTACGGCTACGATGCCCCGATGCGCGCGGCACTCGGCCTGCCCGGCGGCGGCGGACCGGCGATCGCCAAGCTCCCGGAGGAGAAGGCGCGCCGGAAGCCCGACGCCGCACCGGTTGCCCAGGCTCGTCCGGCGCCCCGCCGCGAGGCTGCGCGTCCCCGCCGTTACGCCGAACCGGAGCCGAGCGCGCGCTACGACAATTACGACTCGCCGCGCCGTCACGTCCGCCGTGCCGCCCGCGCCGACAGCGCACCGGAATACGGCGAGCCCGGCCTGTGGACGCCCGCGCCGGCGCCGGTCTCGCGGGGCTGGTGGTAGGTTCACTCCAAGCCTGCGCCCTTAACTCTCGGGTGCGCAGGCGCACAGCCGGGCACGATTTCGCCACGGTCCAGCCTTAGCCGTTTCCCTCGCACACTCGGCGAAGGGACATGGCTTCGGCCCCGCGGGCCGACCGCCTCGACCGCATATCCGCCGAATGCCCTTCGCGGGTTCGGGAGAGGATCAGGACCATCGTGCCGAGCCTGCGCAGAACCGCCCGCCATCTCGTCCTCGCTTTGTGCGGCGCGACGCTCGGCCTGATCGCCGGCGCGGCCGAGACAGAGAACGCCGTCGCCAACGGCGATACACGCTCGCTCACGATCTTCCACACCCACACCAAGGAGAGCGCGACCATCACGTTCAAGCGCGATGGCCGCTACGACCGTACGGCGCTCGAGCAGCTGAACTGGCTGCTGCGCGATTGGCGGGTGAACGAGCCGATCAAGATGGATCCGCGCCTGTTCGACACGGTCTGGGAGGCCTACCGGCAGGTCGGCGCGACCCAGCCGATCCACGTGGTCTCGGCCTATCGCTCGCCCGGCACCAACGCGATGCTGCGGCGGCGGTCGCGGATGGTCGCCGAGTTCAGCCAGCACATGCTCGGCAAGGCGATGGACTTCTATCTGCCGGAGGTCTCGATCGATCGGATCCGCGAGGTCGGGCTCCAGATGCAGCGTGGCGGCGTGGGCTGGTACCCGTATGCCGGCACGCCCTTCGTCCATCTCGACGTCGGCTCGGTGCGGATGTGGCCGCGCATGACCCACGACCAGCTCGCCCGCCTGTTCCCGGACGGCAAGACGGTCCACCTGGCGAGCGACAACCGCCCCTTCCCCCGCTACGAGGAGGCGAAGGCCGAGATCCTGGCCCGGGGCGGCACCGTGGCGGGCCTGACCACCCAGATGGCGAGCGGCGAGGAAGAGGACGGGCCCGGCCTGTTCGGGTTCCTGGCGAGCCTGTTCGGCGGCAGCTCCTCAGCACCCGAGCCGGCAGCAGCACCGCCGCCCGCACCCGTGGCGAAGCGCGGCCGGCAGGCCCCGGTGGTCGCCGTGGCGAGCGCCGATCCGCAGGATCCGGTCGGCACCCGCGCCGCCCTGGCCTACGCGGCGCCGACGGCCGACGACGCGCTGCGCAACACCCTCGCCCGCCCCGATCAGGCCAATGCCGGTGCGAGCCAGCCGGTCGACGCGCGCGCCCTGCTCACCGTCGAGAAGCCAGCCTCGGACGAGGTCGCATCCGCCGTCCTGGCGCCCCTGCCGCCTCGCCGGCCATACGATTTCGGCGCGGTCGCAGCCGCCGCCATCACCATGCCGCTGCCTCCACCGCGTCCGGTCCATTTCGCCGCGCTTGATGGTGGTATGGCCAACCTGGCCGCGCCGAGCGCAGGCCGCGCCCTTATCCGCGACGTGCCTGCCGAGCCCGCGCCGCGGCGTCCGCTGGTGGCCGCCGATGCCGACGCGAAAGCACAATTGCGCTCACTGTTCGAGGCCGCGTCCGCCGGTCCTGTGGCGGCTCCGGCCGGCCGGGGCGTGCCGGTTCGGGTCGCGGCCACCCGCATCCGCGAAGCGGCACCGGACGCGGTCGTGGCGGCGAAGCCCGGACCGGTCGCGACCAGGTTCAGCGCGAAGAGCCCCGGCGACGAGCTCACCGCCGCACGTTTCACCGGCTCGGCGACGCGCGGGACGCGCTGATGCGTCAGACGTTGGAGAAGGCCGCGCTTACCGAAGCGGCTTGGACAGGTTGATCGCCAGGGCGGAGACCAGAGTCGCGGCGTAGCCGTCATCCTGCGTGTCGGCGATGCGCTCGGCCTCGCCACCGCTATTGGCCGCCACCGACATCATCAGCATCACGGCGGTCACGATCGCGCCGAGGCCCGCGACCGTTGCGAGATAGGCCCGCACGGCGGCGCGTGGAACGGGGGCCGCGTTGGCGGTGCCGGCATAGAGCGGAGCGGAGCTGCGTGGAATCATGGGCGGTGATTCTGGCGCCTGACGCGGGGTCCGGGACAGAGCGATGGGCACCGCACGCCGCCTGTCGGCTCAATCATTAAACGTGCAGCTGTGGACTGAGTTCAACCGTCGACAGCGATTATCAACGGTCATTCGTCTGTGCTTGGTTGATTGTCGGTATCGGGAGCGGAAGACCGCCCCCGATACCTGTGCATTCGGTCGGCTCAGCCTTCCTTGCCGAGCACCTTTCCGAGGGCGGCCTGGGCCGCGGCGAGGCGGGCGATCGGCACCCGGTAGGGCGAGCAAGACACGTAATCGAGCCCGACCTCCTGACAGAACCCGATCGAGGCCGGGTCGCCGCCATGCTCGCCGCAGATGCCGAGCTTGATGTCCGGACGGGTGGCCCGGCCGCGCTCGACACCGATGCGGACCAGCTCACCCACGCCCTCCTGGTCGATGGTGATGAACGGGTCGGCCGCCAGGATGCCCTTCTGGGTGTAGGGACCCAGGAAGGTCGCCGCGTCGTCGCGGGAGATGCCGAGCGCCGTCTGCGTCAGGTCGTTGGTGCCGAACGAAAAGAACTCGGCGGTCTGCGCGATCTCGCCGGCCTTCAGCGCCGCCCGCGGCAGCTCGATCATGGTGCCGACCTGGTAATTCAGGGTGGCGCCCTTCTCCTCGGACACCGCCTTGGCCATGGCGTCGATCCGCGCCTTCACGATGTCGAACTCGGTGCGGGTGAAGACCAGCGGCACCATCACCTCGGGGGTGACCGGGCTCCCGGTATCGGCGGCTGCCTGGACCGCGGCCTCGAAGATCGCCCGGGCCTGCATCTCGGCGATTTCCGGGAAGGCGATCGCCAGGCGGCAGCCGCGGAAGCCGAGCATCGGGTTGTGCTCGGACAATTCCCGCATCCGGTGGCGGATCTTGTCCTCCGAGACGCCAGTCGCCTTCACGACTTCGGCCACTTCGGCATCCGTGTGCGGCAGGAACTCGTGCAACGGCGGATCGAGCAGGCGGATCGTCACCGGCAGGCCGGACATGATCGTGAACAGCTCGACGAAATCCTGCCGCTGATAGGGCAGGATCTTCGCCAGCGCCGCGCGCCGGCCCTCGGTATCGTCGGCCAGGATCATCTCGCGGACCGCGATGATGCGGTCACCCTCGAAGAACATGTGCTCGGTGCGGCACAGGCCGATGCCCTCGGCGCCGAAATTCCGCGCGGTGCGGGCATCGGTCGGGGTGTCGGCGTTGGCCCGCACCTTCATGCCGCGGAACTGGTCGGCCCATTCCATCAGGGTCGCGAAGTCGCCCGACAGCTCGGGCTCGAGCATCTTCACCTCGCCCTGGATCACCTGCCCGGTCGAACCGTCGATGGTGATCCGGTCGCCCGCCTTCAGGGTGGCGTCGCCGACCTTCAGGGTCTGCGCCTTGTAGTCGATCCGGATCGAGCCGACGCCTGAGACGCAGGGCTTGCCCATGCCGCGGGCAACCACGGCCGCGTGGCTGGTCATGCCGCCGCGGGTGGTGAGGATGCCCTCGGCGGCGTGCATGCCGTGGATGTCCTCGGGCGAGGTCTCGATCCGCACCAGGATGCACTTGCGCTCGGCCTTGCGCAGCGCCTCGGCGTCCTCAGAATTGAACACGATCTCACCGGTCGCCGCCCCAGGGGAAGCCGGGAGGCCGGAGGCGATGACCTTGCGGTCCGCCTTCGGGTCGATCGTCGGGTGCAGGAGCTGGTCGAGGGCCGAGGGCTCGACCCGGCCGATCGCCTCCTCGCGGGAAATCAGCCCCTCGCCGGCCAGATCCACGGCGATGCGCAGGGCCGCCTTGGCGGTGCGCTTGCCGTTGCGGGTCTGGAGCATCCAGAGCTTACCCTTCTCAATGGTGAATTCCATGTCCTGCATGTCGCGGTAATGCGCTTCCAGGATCTCGTAGATCCGGGTCAGCTCCGCGTAGCTCTCGGGCATGGCCTTCTCCATGGAAGGCTTGTCGCTCTCGGCCTCGATCCGGGCCTTCTCGGTGATGTTTTGCGGCGTGCGGATGCCCGCCACCACGTCCTCGCCCTGAGCGTTGATCAGGAACTCGCCGTAGAGCGCCTTCTCGCCGGTGGAGGGGTTGCGGGTGAAGGCGACGCCGGTCGCCGACGTATCGCCCATGTTGCCGAACACCATGGCCTGGACGTTGACGGCCGTGCCCCAGCTCTCCGGGATGCTATTCAGCTCGCGGTACTTCTTCGCCCGCGGGATCATCCAGGAATTGAACACCGCGCTGATCGCGCCCCAGAGCTGGTCCTCGGCGACCTGTGGGAAATCGGAGCCGTGCTCGTCGCGGACGATCTTCTTGTAGGTCTGGATCAGGGTCTTCCAATCCTCAGCACCGAGCTCGGTATCGAGATCGTAGCCCTTGCCTTCCTTGTAGTGCTCCAGCGCCTCCTCGAAGGCGTGGTGCTCAACGCCCAGCACCACGTTCGAGTACATTGTGATGAAGCGGCGGTAGGAATCGTAGGCGAAGCGCTCGTCGTCGGCCTCCTTGGCCAGCGCCAGAACGGTGTGGTCGTTGAGGCCAAGATTCAGAACCGTATCCATCATGCCCGGCATCGACGCCCGGGCGCCCGAGCGGACCGAGACCAGCAGCGGGTTCGACGCATCGCCGAACTTGCGGCCGGTGAGGGTGCCGATCTGGGTCAGCGCGGCGGCGACCTGGTCCTTCAGCTCCGGCGGGTAGGCCTTCCCGTGATCGTAATAGTAGGTGCAGACCTCGGTGGTGATGGTGAAGCCGGGCGGTACCGGAAGGCCGAGGTTGCACATCTCGGCCAGGTTGGCCCCCTTGCCGCCGAGGAGGTCGCGCATCTGCGACTTGCCCTCCGCTTTGCCGTCGCCGAAGGCATAGACCCACTTCGCGCTGCCGGTCGCCATATCGAACCCGTCCGTATCTGATGCTCGGCACAGGCCGAGCTGATGGGCGCGGGTTGGACCATCCCGCAACGCAACGCAAGATGAACGCATTGCGGGCTTGTGCGCACGCACCTGACGCGCAGCGGAGTCTGTCAGGATTCGCGCCGGCGAATCGACTTTAGGTAAGGCCGCGCAGCAGCCCAAGACCAATCACGCCAACCACGATCAGGTAGATCGCCACGATGTAGTTGAGCAGACGAGGCGCGATCAGGATCAGGATCCCGGCCAGGATCGCGATGAGCGGCTGCAGGTTCGAGATGGTAATGGTCACGGGCGCCTCCAGGGCCGAGCTCGGCCGTTGATGGTCGACGTCCGTAGCGTATCGCGGTTCCCTGTAGCTGCCGCATGACGAAGCGCCGGATCGCTCCGGCGCTTCGCAGAATCACCTTACGGCTTCGACGGTTTGACGGCCGGCATGTTGGTACCGGGTATCGGATCCTTCGCCTCGCCGGTGGGCAGGCTCGCTTCGATGGTCGGGTGGGCGAGCTCCGGATAGGGGCCGATCACGCTGGCGCCGTTGAGCGGCTTGTTCGCGCCGTTGTGGCAGGTGGCGCAGTTGATCTTCGGCACGTCGCCCATCGTTCCGAGCCGGTTGCGCGGGAAGGTCGAGGTGAGCGGCTCCATGAAGTCCTGGTTCAGGTCGCGCACCAGGCGGATGCCGTACCAGGCATGGACCCGGTTGGGCGTGCTGGTGTCCCATTGCGCCACCGACCGGGTGTTGTGGCAGAAGGTGCAGTTCACCCCGAGCGATTGCGACATGCTGATCATGATCGCGAAGGTCTTCTCCGCATCCTGGATCGGCTTGCCCTTGGTCTCGGGCAGCACCGTGGTCGCGTTGACCCGCACCGCATCCTCCGGCGTGTCCTTGTGCTGGTAGAAGGCCTGGTAGACATCGTAGGGCAGCGAGGTGTTGCCGACCTCCGCGGACGCCACGTTCTGGCTGTTGTTGCGCGGGATGAACCGGCCCTCGCCCTGGATGGGCCGGTCGAACCAAATGTTGGCCGGCACCGGATTGCCCCGGTGGCAGGTGTAGCAGGTCACGCCCGCCTCGTGGACGTGGTTCTCCTTCCAGGACGCGTTGATCGTCTGAGTCATCTGCAGCATCCGCCGGGCGACCCGCTTCTGGTACAGCTCGTCGGAGGCCATGTTCTCGGTGCTGTGGCAGTAGGTGCAGCCCTGCTGGGGCGCCACCCATTCGGTGATCGACACCATCAGCCGGTTGAACTGCTCGGCCGAGAGGTCTCCCACAACCTGCACGTTCTCGTAGACCGCCGAGGCCTTCTCGCCGCCGGCCTCGGCCGGGTCGGCGGGGGCTGGGGCGACGTTGGCCGCCGCCAGCGCCGCGTTGCCGGACCGGGTCCGGATCAGGTCCATGCCGGTGCCGCGGAAGCCGGTCTGCTTGGCCGCCATGGGGGGATGGGTCCAGCCCGCGCCCCCGACCATCGCGATGGTGAGGAACAGGGCGAGCGCCCCGCCGACCACCGCCAGAATCGTCTTCATGACGGCCTCCTCACGGCTTCATGCCGGGTGCGAGATGGGCGGGGTCGACGATCGGGCCGTAGACCTGCGGATACGACGGGGCGACGCCGTGCTTGACCGCCCAGAGGTACCAGTTGTCGACCACGGTGCCGGTGAGCAGGATGCCGATGCCGCCGGTCAGCGTCGTGAGCACCGCGAACCACCAGGCCCAGCGGTGGATGGATTCCATCGTGGCGTTGAAGCCCATGGTCCAGCGCCAGAACAGGGCGGCGCGCTCGGTGGCCGTGCCGCGGTCGACGATCTGGTCGATCTCGCGGTCGGCGCCGTAGCGGGAGCAGGCCAGGATGGTGCCCCCGTGCATCGCGAAGAGCAGCGTCGATCCGTACAGGAACGTGATCGAGAGCATGTGGAACGGGTTGTAGAACAGGTTGCCGTAGCGGAGCGAGAACGCCGCGGTCCAATCGAGATGCGGGAAGATGCCGAACGGCACCGCCTCCGACCACGAACCCATCATCAGCGGCCGGATGAAGCCGAGGACGAGGTAGAGCCAGATCGCCGACGCGAAGGCCCACGGCACGTGGGTGCCCAGCCCGAGCGCCCGGGCCCGGCGGTAGAGGTGAACCCACCAGAGCAGGATCGACGCGGTCAGGAAGAAGCCGGCGATCAGCCACCAGCCGCCCTCATTGAGCGGCGGCAGGACCTTCAGCCCGTATCTCGGCAGGGGCGGCTCCAGGGCGAGCCAGGGCAATTGCCGGGCGAACTGAACCGGATCCCAGTTCACCGAGGCCCACATGTTGAGCCCGATGATCTCGAAGGCGATTAGGCCGCAGACCATCGACAGGGCGGCGACGTAGCCGATGTAGATCGGGCCGACCTGGCTGTTGCCCAGCAGGCCGAACAGGTAGCTGTTGAACGGCCGGCCGACCCGGTCGTCCGCGCTCACCGGGATGCCGTGCTCCGGCTCCAGCGGGCGGACCTGAACCTGGGTGAAGATGTTCTGGTAATAGGCCATCGCCCGCCCTCCCCGCGGCGTGCCGCACGCGTCGTGCAGCGCCGGCTTGGATCATTGGTGTCGCTTCGCCCGATTCTCGGCGGGCGACGGGTGTCTCAGCGCCAGACCGGCAGGTTCAGCCACCAGCCCCACCATTGCGGCCAGCCCTGCGTCCAGAACGGCCCGCTGATCACGATGCAGACGGCGCTCCAGAAGCCCGCCGACAGGGCCAGGAACAGGCCGAGCCGGTGGATGCCGAGCGTGCCGATCGAGTAGCCGATCGTATCGCGGAAGAAGGTGTCCTCGTGCTCGGGGGTCTTCACCGTCTCGCCCGGCTTCGGGTTGGTCGCCGAGAGGATCAGGCCGCCGTGCATCGCCAGCGCCAGGGTCGTCGTGAAGAAGAACGTCACGGCCAGCATGTGCGCCGGGTTGTAGTGGAAGTGGAGGTATTGGTATCCAGTGTTCGACACCCAATCGAGGTGGCTGAGGATGCCGTACGGGAACCCGTAACCCCAGGCGCCCATCAGGAACGGCCGGATCACCACCAGGGTGAAATAGGCGAAGATCGCCACCCCGAAGGCGAAGGGCACGTGGTAGCCGATGCCGAGCTTCCGGCAGATCTCGACCTCGCGCATCATCCACGACAGGAACGAGCCGAGCGCGCACATCGTGATGATCTGCCAGAGCCCGCCCTCCTTGAGCGGCGCGAGCTTCAGCCCGTAGGTGATGTCGGGGGGCGCGATGTTGATCTGCCAGATGTTCCAGGTCGGCCCGATCGCGGCCCCGTAGATCACCAGCGCGGTGCCGAGCACGGTGAAGAACAGTCCGGTGACGCCGAAGAATCCGACGAAGAACGGTCCGACCCAGAAGTCGAACAGGTCGCCGCCGAGCAGCGTGCCGCCGCGGATCCTGTACTTTCGCTCGAAGCTCAGCATCGCCATGGCGGACACTCCTCAGCCCGGCCGGAACGGTTTGTGATCTTGGGACCGCGGCCGTCGCGTGCCGCGGTCCCGGCCGGCCTGGATCAGGCGGGCATGCTCGGCAGCGCGAGCGTGATGTTGCTTGCGGCCTTGTTCTGCCGCGGACCTTCCAGCCAGTTGAACCGGTCGGTCGAGAGCAGGATGAAGTGGATCAGCAGCGCCAGGATGAAGAGGAAGGTGAACAGAGTCACCAGGGTGCGCCGCGGATCGAACAGTAACCAGACCTTGTGCATCCGATCCTCCTCAGCCGATCAGCGTGACGACGGCGCGGGCCGCATCGCTGACGCCCTCGAGGGAGGCGTAGCCCTGCGGTCCGGGGAGCCACGGACGCCACAGCCAGACGAGGATGTGGGCGACCACGGCAATCGCCGTGAAGATCAGAAAGCTCGTCAGGAAGATCGCGTGGAACTCCTTGGCTTCCGGTTCCGTCAGCCCGGACAGGCTGCTCGGTCTTTCTGTTGCAACGGGTCCACCGGCCATCGTTCAGACCTCCGTGTGTTGGCCGCGCCCCCGGAGGAAGCGCGACGGGTACTGCCGTGGCGCGCGCGGCGGTCACGGCTTGACTTCCCCCGCGTCACCGGACGGAAGCGTCTCGATCAGGGCGTTCAGCCCATGAAGGCGAAAGGGATCGCCTGGACCGCCATGGCCCGAGCCTCGCCGAACACCGAGCGGCGCGCCGGCGCCAGGCCGGAGCGGGACGCATCCCGGGCCGGCTTGAACCGGGCGAAGGCGGCGGCCGCCAGGAAGCACGGGTAGGTCGCAGCCAGGATCAGACGGAACTGAAGGGCTTCCTGGTGCAGGCGGGCGGTCGGGACCATCGTGCGCATCGGCAGGTCTCCTCTGGGGGGAACGGAAAGACGGCTCATGCGGGGATCCCCCCGGCGAGACCGGCGCGGGCGCGGGCTACATGGGCGGGGGCGACGGAGGCGGATTCGGCTGAGCGAGCAGCGCGCTCGGCGGCGTCGCGCAGGCGCTTGGCGGCGGAGATCCGGGCCAGCACCGGCTGCGCCTCGACCAGCTTGTCGAGGGCCGCGCGCGCGGCCTCAGTCCCAGGGCAGCTCGCGGTGGTGGCGTGCCGGGGTCGCCTCGACCGCGTCCATGTCGCGGGCGAGCGGCAGGATGTGGAAGAGCGTGTCGAACAGGGCGTTGCAGACTTCCTGGACCAGGTAGGTCGCGCCCGCGAACCCCATGAACGGCGTGCCGGTGTGGCGCCGGATGATCGCACCGGGGAACGAGGCCGGGATGTAGGTCGCCCGAGCCCCGCACTCGGCGAGGTACATCCGCTCGTTGAACGAGCCGAACAGGACCAGCGGCGGCTTCTCGGCCACGGCGTTGCGGACGGCGTCGTTATCCGGCTTCAGCCCGGCGGAGCGACTGAACGCGAAGGTGCAGGGCAGGCCCATCTCGTCTTCGAGGAAGTGCCGGACGCCGCGGGCGTAGGTCTCGGTCGCGACGATCCCGAAGCTGGCAGTCCCGAAGAAATCCTGCGTGACCGAGCGCCAGAGATCCCAGACCGGCTTGATCGTCGTGTGGCGCTCGCGCTCGATGAACGGCTCCGGATCGAGGCCCAGGATCTCGCTGAGGGAGCGCAGGAACTTCGTGGTCGAGAGCACGCCGATCGGCGCCTGCAGGTAGGGCCGCTCCAGGGCCTCGCAGAGCAGGCGCCCGAACTCCCGATATAGGCAGATATTAGCGTCGGCGTTGACGAGCTTGGGCACGTCCGCGAGGTGCGAGGCTAGCGGGAAGGTCAGGTTCACCTCGGCGCCGATCCCCTCGACCAGCCGCCGGATCTCGGCGAGGTCGGAGGGCATGTTGAAGGTGCCGTAGGCCGGCCCGATGATGTTGACCCGCGGCTTCTCGCCGGGTTTCTTCTCGGGCCGGGCCGGGATGCCTGTCTTGGCGAACTTTCGCGCCCCGTATTCCTGCCAGAGCCAGCGCATCGCGCGGTCGGCCGCCTGCCACTGGTCCTCGTCGATGGTGCGCGGCAGGAAGCGCTGGAGACCGGTGCCCTCGGGCGTGACGCCGCCGCCGATCATCTCGGCGATCGAGCCGGTCACCACCACGCTGGGCAGGCCCGGATCGAGGGTGGCATGGGCGCGCTTCATCGCGCCCTCGGTGCCGTGGCGGCCGAGTTCCTCCTCGGCCAGCCCAGTGACGACGATCGGCAGCTCGTGCGGCGGCAGGGCGTCGGTGTAGTGCAGCACCGAGGTGACGGGCAGGTTCTCGCAGCCGACCGGACCGTCGATGACGACCTGCAGGCCCTTGATCGCCGTGAAGACGTAGACGGCGCCCCAGTAGCCCCCGGCCCTGTCGTGATCGAGGATCAGCATCACGCCATCTCTCCGATCGGCTTCTTCGGTCCCTCGATCTTCGGGCCCTGCCGCCGTTGCGGCGTGTCCTGCCAGACGCCGGCAGAGAAGTCGGAGCCGACACCCTCGAAGAAGTCGCGCATCGCGTCGAAGCGGGGCTTGTTGGCCAGCGCGCCATTGATCACCCGCGCCAGGGAGCCTGCGCCGGCCGCGCCCATGAGCGGGCGCGCCGAGATCAGGTTGGTGAAGTAGAGGGCGGGCGTGCCGCGCTCCTTGGCCCGCTGCACCACCGGCGTCGTGCCGATAGTGAGGTCGGGCTTAAGAGAATCCAGCGCGTAGAGGTCGTCCTCCAGCGAGGCGCGGTACTGCACCTGCGTACCGCGGGCCTCGAGCCAGTCGCGGTCCGCCTCGGACCACGGCGTGCGCGGGCAGGCGGTGCCGACATAGGGCACCTCGGCGCCGCTCTCGACGAGGAGGCGCGCCACCAGCAATTCCGAGCCCTCGTAGCCCGAGAGCGTGATCCGCCCCTTGATCGGCATGGCGGCGAGCGCCCCGCAGATACCGGGCAGGAGCCGGTTCTTGGCCGCCTCGACGGTGGCTCGCGCGACGCCGCAGGCCTCGCCGATCCGGTCGAGCCAATCCGCTGTGCCGTCAACGCCCACGGGAGCGGAGCCCACCACGGGACGGCCCGCCGCCTCGAACTCGCGGATCGAGGCCGTGTAGAACGGGTGGATCGCCGCCACCGCGACGCAATCCAGGGCGGCGTAGAGCTCGCGCCATTCGCGGGTCGGCACCACCGGCCCGGCAGCGAGGCCTAACGGCTCCAGCAGTGCGCCGATCACCACCGGGTCGGCCGGGAAGATCTCGCCGAGCAGCGCCACGCTCGGGCGTTGCGAGCGGCCACCGCGCGGGGTCGCGACCGGGCCCTGCTCGGCCTCGGTGCGGGCGACCTTGAGCATCGCGCCGGCCAGGACGTCCTTGGCCTCGGCATGGGTTGGCACGCCGAAGCCGGGAACATCGATGCCGATCACCCGGACCCCGTCGATCTCCTTGGGGAGAAGGCGAAGCGGGACGCCCGAAGCGGTCGGCACACAGAGGTTTATGACGACGACGGCGTCGTAATCCTCCGGCTTCGCGGTGTCGTGGACCGCCTCGCGGATGTCCTCGAACAGCTTGCCGGTGACCAGGGTCTCGGAATTGAACGGCACGTATCCGACGCTGCGTCTTGCGCCGTAGAAGTGCGAGGTGAAGGTCAGGCCGTAGACGCAGCAGGCCGAGCCCGAGAGGATTGTGGCAGTCCGGCGCATGCGCAGGCCGACCCGGAGCGAGCCGAAGGCCGGGCACATGCTTTGCGGCTGGTCGTGGGGCCCCTGCGGGTAGTCGCTGCGCAGCTGCGCCAGGGTCTGCGACATCCCGGCCGCCTCGGCGGCTGCCCGCATCGCGTCCTTGCCGGCGTGGCAGCCAAGGCCGTCGCCCTTGGTGGCGGCGAGGTCGACGGGCGTGGCCGCCTGACGGGCGCGCAGATCGGCGATGTCGAGGGAGACGGCCATGCCCTAGACCTCGTCGTAGACGACTTCGAGGGACGGCTTAGCCACCTGGACGACACCGCACATGTCCTCGTGGGTCGCCGGGACCAGGACCACGTCGCGGCCGGTCACGTCGCTGGAGAACAGGCCGAGCAGCCCGTCCTGCGTCAGCGGCGTCGGCCGGTGCGGGGCCGCCTCGGCGACGTTGGCCGCCAGGTCCGAGAACAGGCTGCCCCAGCGGCTCTCCGGCCGGCCGATGATCTCGTAATTCGCGCTCTTGCGGCGGATGTCGTCGTCGGCCGGGATCGAGGCCAGGACTGGGATGCCGGCGGCGTCCGCGAAGGCCTGCGCCTCGCCGGTGCCGTCATCCTTGTTGATCACCAGGCCGCCGACGCCGACATTGCCGCCGAGCTTGCGGAAATACTCCACCGCCGAGCAGACGTTGTTGGCGACGTAGAGCGATTGGAGGTCGTTCGAGCCGACGACGATGACCTTCTGGCACATGTCCCGGGCGATCGGCAGGCCGAAGCCGCCGCAGACCACGTCGCCCAGGAAATCGAGCAGGACGAAGTCGAAGCCCCATTCGTGGAAGCCGAGTTTTTCCAGCAACTCGAAGCCGTGGATGATGCCCCGCCCGCCGCAGCCGCGCCCGACCTCGGGCCCGCCGAGCTCCATGGCGTAGACGCCGTCGCGCTTGAAGCAGATATCGCCGATCGCCACCGGCTCGCCGGCGAGCTTCTTGCGAGTCGAGGTCTCGATGATGGTCGGACAGGCCTTGCCGCCGAAGAGCAGCGAGGTGGTGTCGCTCTTCGGGTCGCAGCCGATCAGCAGGACCTTCTTGCCCTGCTGGGCCATCATGTAGCTGAGATTGGCGAGCGTGAAGGACTTGCCGATGCCGCCCTTGCCGTAGATCGCGATGATCTGCGTCTCTTTCTTCACCGGGGCGGTCGGGACCGCATCCGGCTCGATCGCCGCCTCGGCGCGGAGCTGGGTGGCCTGGTCGAGTGCGGCCTTGCTGAGCTGAACGTTCACGCGGCGTCCCTCCAATCGAGAATCATCTTCAGGCAGGCGGGATCGGCGAAGGCGGTGCGGTAGGCGTCCTGGGCTTGCGCCGCCGGGGCGCGGTGGGTGATCAGCCCATCGAGGGAGAGCCGGTTGCCCTCGATCAGAGCCGTGACGGCGGCGAGATCTTCGGGGCGGAACTCGGCCGAGATCCGGATTCGCGCCTCGCGCATGAAGGCGGGCGGGAAGGCGAAGGACAGGGGCGCCTCGTAGAAGCCGGCGAGCACGATCTCGCCGCCGGGCGCCAGGCGGGCGATCAGCCCGTCGAGGCCCGAGGCGTCGCCGCTGACGTCGGTGATCACCGCGTAGTCGCGCCGGGTATCCTCCTCCGGCGCCAGGACCCTGTAGCCGGCGGCACCTTCACGACGGGTCGGGTCCCGCTCCCAGACGGTGGGCTCGGCGCCGGCCGCCAGGGTGAGGCGAGCCAGGAGCCGCCCGAGCACCCCGTGCCCGACGATGAGCGGCGTCGCCCGAGGGCAAAGGCCGCCCAGCGCCCGGTAGGCGGTCGCGGCGAGGGCGATCAGGCAGGCGCGGTCGCCGAGCGCGGCATTCACGGGCACGAGGCGGGCCGCCGGAGCAACGAGGTGCGAGGCGGCGCCGCCGAACAGGCCGCGGACGGCGCCGAAGCAGCGCGCGCCGGGGACGAAGACAGTCTGGCCGATCCGAATCGGGGCCTCGGCGCCGGCCTCGACCACCGTGCCGACGGACTCGTAACCGGGGACCAACGGGTAGCCCATCCCGGGGAAGGGCGGCATGCGGCCGGACCAGAGGAGACGCTCGGTCCCGGTGCTGATCCCGCTCCAGGAAATCGCTACGACCACGTCGCTGGCGGCGGGCGGCGTCAAGGGCAGGCGGTTGAGCGCCAAGCTTTCCGGACGTTCGAGGATGACGGCAAGAGCGTCCATGACTGGAATGTTCCGCCCTGTGTCTCGCGACTCTCGCCGCTCTGGGGCCGCATGTGTCATCCTAGATAGACACAAGCTTAGGTCAAGTTATTCTTACACCCACGGGCGTCTTTCTGCGCGACGATCAGGCGGGTCAGGAGCGGTCTGCGCGTCGGCTGCTCCTTGGACGCCGTGAAACCGGCCTGACGCAGCATCCCGTGCAGCTCCTCGGCGCGACGCGGCCGGCCCGATCCCATGGCCAGGAGGTAGAAGCCGAAATACGCGTCGCCGACCGGTTCGGCGCCGGGCGTGCCGGCCATCGGCTCGGCGAGGATCAGCGTGCCGCCGGGGGCAGAGCCGCGTGCGCAACCGCGAGGAGGGCCTGGGCCGGGGCGTCGTCGTGATCGTGGAGGATGCGGATCAGGGTGATCGTGTCGGCGCCTGTGGGCAGGCCATCGTGGAAGCTTCCGCCGCGGAAGGCGATCCGCTCGGCCAACTCTATCCGCGCGAGGCGCTCGGCGGCGCGGTCGGCGACCGCCGGGAGATCGAAGAGCGTGAGGCCCAACGCGGCGTGGCGGGCCGCAACGGCCTGCAGGAAGGCGCCTTCGCCGCCGCCGACATCCATGAGGTGCCGGCTGCGGGACAGGTCGCAGGCATCGAGAACGTCGTCCGCGATCAGCGCCTGCGAGGCGCCCATCAGGCCGCCATAGGGGGCGACCGACGCGGCATCGCCGATCGCGCCGGAGGCGTAGGGCCAGTAGCCCGCGAGCCGGGTCGGTCCCGCCGCTCCGCGCAGGAGCGCGACCGGATCGGCGAGATCGGCATAGAGCAGCGCGTGGTGCTCGACCATCGCGGCGATTCCGGGATTGCCAATGAGCGCGGCGCCGAGATCGGCGAGGCCGAAGCGGTCGTTGGGCAGCGCCCGGACGAGATCCAGCGAAGCCGCGGCGCGCAGCAGGCAGCGCGCGTTCTCGAGCGGGAGATCGAGCCGGCGCGCCAGCACCTCGAGGGGTAGCGGCCCCTCGGTGAGGATCCGGAACAGGTCGAGCCGGACGCAGGCTGTCAGCACCTGGGCATAGACGAAGCCGGCGCAGAGATCGAACAAAGCCCGCGTATTCTTACGGGCGATGCCCCGGGTCAGCGGGAAGCCCGCCGCCCAGCGCTGGAAGCGCGGGCTCGCTACGAGGCGGTTGCGGCAGCCCAGCCAGCGGTCGCGCAGCGAGGCCGGCGCGGCCGAGTTCGCGCCGGGGCGGGGAACCGAGCCGGCGCTCAGGCCGCCACCGCGCGCAGGCTCGCCGGCAGGAACAGCCGCGCCTGCGCCTCGATCTCGGCTTTGAGCTGCGCCAGGCCCGGGCAGGCTGGGATTGCCGCCACCGCGTCGCGGGTGAGCCGCGCCAGGCGGTCGAGGGCGCCGTCGGTGCCGAGCAGGGCGGCGGCGTTGGGGCGCCCGAGGGTGGCGTCGCGGCCGGCGGGCTTGCCGATCTCCTCCTGGCGGCAGGCGACGTCGCGCAGGTCGTCGGCGACCTGATAGGCCTCGCCCAGGCATTCGCCGAGGCGGCGCCAGGGCTCCGGATCGGATCCGGCGGCGGCGGCGCCCAGCACGGTCGCGGCGGCGAACAGGGCGCCGGTCTTGGCCTGCTGGTAGTCGCTGAGGCTGATATGGGCCTCCGATTCCCAGGCCTGCCCGGCCGCGATGCCGCTGGGCGAGCCGGCGGCGCGCCCCAGGAGTCCGACGAGCCGGCCGAGCCTAACCGGATAGGGTCCGGCGGCGCGGGCCAGCGTCTCGAAGGCCAGGACGATCAGGGCATCGCCGGCGAGCACCGCGATCGGCTCGCCGTAAGCGACGTGGACCGTCGGCTTCTGGCGGCGCAGGGGGGCGTCGTCGAAACAGGGCAGGTCGTCGTGAACTAGGGACGCGCAGTGCAGCAGCTCGATCGCGGCGGCGGCGGCCTCGGAGGAGGCCGGGTCGTCGTCGCCGCAGGCCCGGGCGACCGATAGGCAGAGACGGGGCCGGATGCGGTGCCCGCCGGGAAAGACGGCGTAGCGCAGGGCCTCGGCCAGCAGGGGCGGCGCGCCCGGCGCCTCGGCATAGGCCACGGCGCGGTCCAGCGCCTGTTCGATCCGCCGGCCCGACTCCATGACGCGCCTCCCGTGTTATCATCGGTTGTCATCGACGAGTGTAATTTTTTATTGACACTTGTCCGGCCGCAGATCAATCCCGATGGGGCGGTTGGAGGCGGGGTTCAGCGTGGCGCAGGAACGCGTCGTCGTGATCGGGGCCGGGATCGGGGGTCTGGCCGCCGCCTTACGGTTGGCCCATGCCGGGCTGGACGTAACGGTGGTTGAGCGGGCCGCGCAGCCGGGCGGCAAGATGGCGAGCGTCCGGGTGGGCGATTCCCGCGTCGAAACCGGTCCGACCGTGTTCACGATGCGCTGGGTCTTTGAGGAATTGTTCGCCGAATCCGGCGCTGCCCTCGACGAGCACGCGACGCTAGCGCCCGCCGGACTCCTGGCCCGCCACGCCTGGACGCGCGACGAGCGCCTGGACCTGTCCGCCGATCTCGATACCTCGGCGGCCGCGATCGAGGCGTTTGCCGGGCCCCGGGAGGCCGAGGGATACCGCCGGTTCTGCGCACGCTCCGCTGAGGTCTACCGGACCCTGGAGGGGCCGTTCATCCGCGAGGGTCGCACCGGTCCCGCCGGGCTGGCCCAGCGAGTCGGGATCTCGGGGCTCGGCGACCTGTGGCGGATCCAGCCCTTCGCCACCCTGTGGTCGACGCTTGGCACGTTCTTCCGCGATCCCCGGTTGCTGCAGCTGTTCGGGCGCTACGCCACCTATTGCGGCGCCTCGCCGTTCACCGCGCCGGCGACCCTGATGCTGGTGGCCCATGTCGAGCAGGCTGGAATCTGGACGGTGGCGGGCGGCATGAGCGCCCTCGCCAAGGCGGTGGCCGACCTGGCGTCGCAGCGCGGGGCGACGTTCCGTTACGGCGCGCATGTGGACCGGATCGTCACCGCGGGCGGTCGGGTCTCGGGCGTGATCCTGGCGGATGGCGAGACGATCCCCGCCGACCGCGTCGTCTGCAACGCCGACGCGTCGGCTTTGGGCGCCGGTCTGTTCGGCCAGGCAGCGGCGCCGGTGGGCGAGCGCCTGACGCCTTCCGAGCGCTCGCTCTCCGCGCTGACCCTCGCGGCCGTCGCGGTACCAGACGGATTCCCACTCGCTCATCACAACGTGTTCTTCTCGGGCGATTACCGAGCCGAGTTCGACACGATCCTGCGCCGGCGACGCCTGCCCGATGACCCCACGGTCTACATCTGCGCTCAGGACCGGACCGAGTCCGGCGCCGCGCCCACCGGGCCGGAGCGCCTGCTCCTGCTCGTCAACGCTCCGGCCGACGGCCGGGAGCGCCCGCCGACGCCCTCGGAGATCGAGACATGCGCGACGAATCTGAGCCGCCGCCTGGAAGCCTGCGGTCTGACCTTGGCGATGGCCTCGCCCCCGGTCCTGACCGATCCGGCCGGGTTCGAGGGCCGGTTTCCCGGGAGCGCGGGAGCGCTCTACGGGAGGGCGCCGCAGGGCTGGGCCTCGACCTTCAAGCGCGCGGGGGCCCGGACCGCCCTGCCGGGCCTGTACCTGGCGGGGGGCTCGATCCATCCCGGCCCGGGCGTGCCGATGGCGGCGCAATCGGGCCGGCTGGCGGCGGCGGCGATCCTGCAGGACCGCGATTCGACGGCCCGGTCGCCCAGAACGGCTATGCGTGGTGGTATGTCGATGCGGTGAGTGATGACGGCCGCCAGGGGCTGACGATCATCGCCTTCATCGGCAGCGTGTTCTCGCCCTATTACGGCTGGAGCGCCGACAAGGACCCGTTCGCGCATTGCGCGATGAACGTCGTGCTCTACGGCGACCGGACACGCTTCGCCATGACCGAGCGCGGCGCCGCCAGCCTGTCCCGAAGCCGGCATTCCGTCGCCATTGGTCGGAGTGCCATGGCGTGGGACGGCACGACGCTGACGATCCGGACCGACGAGCGCGGCGCCCCCCTCCCCCGGCGGGTGCGCGGCACGGTGCGACTCACCCCGCGCGGCTTTACTTCCGGGCCGTTCCAGCTCGACCCGAACGGCCGCCACCGCTGGTGGCCAATGGCGCCGTCCTCCCGCGTCGAAGTCGAACTCGACCAGCCGAATCTCCGCTGGACCGGCAGCGGCTATTTCGACACCAACGACGGCGACGAGCCCCTGGGCTCGGCCTTCACCCGCTGGACCTGGTGCCGGGCCGACCTGCCGGACGGCGCCGCGATCCTGTACGACGTGCGCCACCGCAACGGCGGCGGCCAGAACCTGTCGCTGCGCTTCTCTCACGACGGCAGCCGCCGGGAGATCCGCCCGCCGCTGGCCGCCCCCCTGCCGTCCACATCGTTCTGGCGCATGCCCCGAGAGACCCGCAGCGACGACGGCCGCGCCCGGGTGCTCACCACCTTCGAGGACACGCCGTTCTATTCCCGCTCCCTGCTTGCCTCGACGCTCGCCGGCGAGCCGGTGCGGGCGGTGCATGAGAGCCTGTCGCTCGATCGCTTCCGCAACCCGCTGGTGCAGCTGATGCTGCCGTTCCGCATGCCGCGGCCCTATGCGGGGTGAGGTTTTGGGTTTGGAACAGCGTGTCGCCGTCCCTGCGTTGTCCGGGTTCGTCGTCGATCAGACGCAGCCCACCGGCTTCGAACCTCCGACCCTCCACCTCATCCCCAGGTGCCACAGCGACGCGAAGGCCTCAGGATGAGGGCGTGGGTTGGACTCTGCGTTGAATTTCCGAGCAAGTTCGTAAACACAACGTCTTACGATAATAATATCAGACGCATCGAAACTTCATCATAGTATCGGCCCGCGGCTTTCAGCGCTCGGCCTTCCATATTCTTCAAAGCCGGCACGTCTGTAGAGACTAAGCGCCTGATCGTTAGACGCTTCGACCGCCAAGGTCAGTTCCTCCACCACACCGCCGGCGTGCTCGATCACCCGGGCCACAAGCGCCGACTCGAGGCCCAAGCCGCGAGCCTCGGGCCGGACATACATGCCCCAGAGCACACCCTTGTGCCGGGTTTTGATCCCCTCTGGAATGAACAGCCCGGCGATGCCGTCGAAAGCGGGCAAGCCCTTTCGGTGCGCGCCGAAGACGATGCCGCTCTCCAAGCGGCGCCGCGAATCGTCGAGCGTTTGACGCACCTCCTCCTCGTAAGACGCCCCGAAGGCTTCGGGATGCCTGCGCAGACCGTCCAGCCGAAGCTCACGGAAATCGGTCGCGTCTGCACCGCTCAGGCGCATTACGGCGAAAGGCGCGCCGGTCATGCCGCCAACGTGCGCCCCCGCGCCGCCGCCAGCACGGTGTCGGCCGGGACGTTCACCCAGATGTTCCCATCGGGCCCTGGATCCGCCGCGAGCCAATCCCCGACGATCCGGTATCCGAGCGTGTAGCCGAGCCAGCGCGGGTAGCGCCCGCCTGTCCCGTAGGACCACGCGGCATGATCGTAATCCGTCGCCGCCAGCGCAGCGGCATCGGGACGGTTGGCCGCCAGCACGGCGTCGGAGACGGCGCATTCCCAGGGCTCGGGCGGCGTGCCGAACAGGTGGCTGGCGAACCGGCCGGCCAGGGCCTCGCTGATCAGGGTTTCGCCGAGCGTCGTGCCGTAACCCGGCCCGGTCATGCGCAGGCAGTGATGCACCTCGTGCACCATCGTCCGGCGAATGTCTCCCGTACGCAGGGACGTCACGAAGTTGGCGTTGTCGGGATCCAGGGTCAGCCAGACGACGGTCGGACGATGGGCCTGGGCCGCCGTGCCGATCTCCGGGATGACCGCATCGGAATTGCGATCCACCACGATGTCCAGGGCCGGCGGGGGCAGGACGCGGGCGATCGCGTCGCGGGCGATGGCGATCTCCGCCGCAATCGTCTCGCGCCAGGGGCGCAGATCGCCCGAGGCCTCAAGCCAATGCACCTGCCAGGACATCACCACACACCGTTCGGCTGCGTCGTCGCCTCATCCCAATCCCGTCACAGGTGACCCAGAACCTTCGCCTGCGGCTCGTTGAGGCTCTTCCACAGGGAGACGCCCTTCGACCAGGACGGCATATCCTCGACGCGGATCGATGCGCCGTCCTGGGCGTAGCGTTTCGCCTTCTCGGCCTCGCCGTAGGCTTTGACGAAGTGGTTGACGACGGGATTGTCGGTCTCGACGCTTAGGGCCGCCCGCCCCTGGTGCCGCTCCTTGGCGAGGCCTTAAGACTGGACCTGCGCGGCGGCGCGTTTCTGTGCCCAATCCAGGGAGGCTTTCTCCTCCGGGCCGGCGCCGTCCAGCACGGTGATCGTCGTCCTGGCCGCCCCCGCCGCATCGGTACCGCGCGGGTTGACGGCCCGGGACGCGCGCGCCTCGATCGACGCCACCTCGCCCTTGGCCGCCCTGACCTCGGTCGCCGAGAACAGGCCCCCGTGATTGGTGGTGATGGCGTAGAGCGCCCGGCGGTCCAGCGTCTGGATCCGGATGGCGCCGTGCCACTCCTGATCGGAGGTGCCGGCATCGGCGACCTTTCCGAGCTTCTGGTTGCCGGCGTCCAGGAATTTCCGGGTGTCGACCGCCACCTGAGAGAACGACTTCTTGTCCGCATCTGCTGTGGCGGCCGACCCCGTGGATGTCACCCGGCTGGACCGATCCGAGATCGACGAGGCCGCCGATTTCGTCGCTTCCGCGTGGGAATGATAGGAGCTGCCGACGTATTTAACGAATGCCGAGAACATGCCGATTATCCGCTGATGATTTTCGGACTAAAAATATGTCGGCGCCGAGATTCTTTTGCGCACGTATCGAACGAGTAATCGATAATATAATTCGCCATTGAAACGGATATACGTCGATCCGTTCCCGTAAACTCGCTGACATCCGGCCATGACGTGACGTCGGCGTCAAGCAAGTCGATCCTCACCGTTTTATCGTCCTTGCTACGAGCAAAACGGGTCGGACTCTTCATCGCTCCCGGTCGCGGGAGGCCAACGCTTTATCTGCAAGCGAAGGCAAGACCGATGCGGGCACGCCCCGTCATCCCCGGGGCCGTGCAGCGGCGCCCGGGATTCGGGGTCGCCGACACGAAAGGCTCGTTCACCGCCGCCGCGTCCGGACTGCCGCCTCTGGCAGCCCCTTTCGGGTCCGGGCTCAGTTGCGGCGCTCCGGAATGGCGCGGGGGTTCTCTCGAACACAGCCTCAAGCCCGGGTTGATGGCCGCCGGCGAGAAAAACCCAGGGGCTGGATTCGGTCGGCGATGCAGGCCAGGGTGGCGAGGCCCAGCATCAGCCCGAGCGGGAAACCCGTGAGGCCGGCGCCCTCGCGCAGAAGCGCGAACAGGGGTGTGGCCAGCAGCAGCGCGCGCTCGTGGCGGCGCAGGCCGCCGGCGCTTTGGGCCGTAAGCACCAGCAGCAGCGTCGCCGGGACGAGCGGGACGAGATCGTAGACCGGCAGGTAGGGCGAGAGCAGCGGCGCGGCGGCCAGCAAAGCTGCGGCGCGCAGGGCGGGCGCGGCGGGCCGCGTCCAGGCGCGGATGGCGACGGCGAGGGCCAGGGCGGCGACGAGGGCCTGCAGCGCCCAGGCCGCGGCGATCGGGCCGCCGAGCAGGCGCACGGCCCCGAAGGCGCTGGCATTGAGCTCGAGCCCGGCCGCGGCGTTCTCCAGGATGATCCGGTTGGTCTCGCCCAATGTGCCGAGGAAGCCGAGCCAGGGCGCGGTGCCGAACAGCGCCAGCGAGGCCCCGCACAGGCCGAGAACGGCCGCGAGGCAGGAGGCCAGGCAGGCTTTCCGGCCGGTGATCAGCAGGAGCAGCGGCGCCAGGGCGGCGAAATGCGGCTTGTAGGCGAGCAGGCCGAAGCACAGGCCGGCGAGCCAGGGCCGGCGGTCGACCAGGAGCGCCCCGAACGTCAGAAGCGCGGCGGTAAAGAGGCCGTTCTGGCCGTAGGTCAGGTTGCAGAACACCAGCGGATGGGCGAGCGCGATCCAGGCCGCGTCGCCCCGGCCGGCGGCGAACCGCATCGCCCCGGCGAAGACCGCGAGCGACAGCGCGGTCCAGAGCCAGAAGGCCGGCTGCGGCTCCAGGCTCGCGAAGGCGGCAGCCGGCATCAGGAAGACCGGCGGGTAGTGCCAAGCGAAGCGGCACTCCGGCCCGAAGGCGGCCTTGAGGTTCGCAAGATGGACCGGCAGGTCGTAGGGCTCGCCGCCGCGCCCTTCGAGCGCCGCCCGGCCGGCCACCCAGATCTGGCTGAAGTCGTTGCCGAGCATGTCGCCGTACCAGTTCCGGCGCGGCTCCGGGCCGGTGCCGAACACCAGTGCGACGATAGCGAGGGTCAGCGGCACCAGCACCCAGGCGGCCAGCTTGGCGAAGGCGAATAGGCGGGCATCGCTGCCGGCGAGATCCTTCAGGTCTACCCAGAGCGCGGCCGGGCGGGAGCCCGGCGCTTCGATCGTGATGGGCGCGGACATGGCGGCTTTCGGCGATGCGGTGCCGTTTCAGCCTAGGCGAGGCCGGTTCCGGCGCCGTTAACGTGGGGTTTGCCCAACGGCGCGGCTTGTGCGAGAGGGGCGCGGCTGCGACATTCGCGCCGTCAATGGGGGCGGCGATGACGATGCGAGCGGACGAGCCCCCCCCCGCGCCCCGTATCCTGATCTACAGCCACGACACGTTCGGGCTAGGCCATCTGCGCCGCTCGCGGGCGATCGCCAACGCGATCGTGGCCTGCAACCGCGGCGCGCGGGCGATGATCATCTCTGGCTCGCCGGTGATCGACCGCTACGCCTTCGCGCCCGGGGTCTACACCGTGCGGCTGCCGCCCGTGACCAAGTTCGCCGACGGCAATTATGCCAGCTTCGACGGCACCACGCCGCTGGCCCGCACGGTGGAGCGCCGGGCCGCGATCATCGCCCGAACCGATGCGAGCTTCGCCCCCGACCTGATCCTGGTCGACAAGGAGCCGGCGGGCTTCCACGGCGAGCTGATGCCGGTGCTGGAATCCGCCTCGGCCCGGGGCACGCGCCTGGTGCTCGGCCTGCGCGACGTGCTCGACGATGCCGACCGGCTCGTGCCCGAATGGGAGCGCAAGGGCGCGGCCGAGACCATGGCGCGGTTCTACGACGAGATCTGGGTCTACGGCCTCAGCCGCATCCACGAGCCCCTCGCGGCCCTGCCGATGGAGCCCGAGATGGCGGCGCGGATCGCCGGGCGGCTGATCTATACCGGCTATCTTCGTCGGGAGGTGCCGGAGATGTGCGCCGGCCGCGAGGAGCCGGCCATCGCCCGGGGGCCGTTCGTGCTGGTCACGCCCGGCGGCGGCGGCGACGGCGCCGCCCTGATCGACTGGGTGATCGCCGCCTACGAGACCGATCC
The DNA here is from genome assembly GCF_001262595.1 of Methylobacterium sp. ARG-1. Classification (NCBI taxonomy): domain Bacteria; kingdom Pseudomonadati; phylum Pseudomonadota; class Alphaproteobacteria; order Hyphomicrobiales; family Methylobacteriaceae; genus Methylobacterium; species Methylobacterium sp. ARG-1. Next base: position 22,463 of record NZ_LHCD01000009.1, on the reverse strand, counting down.
GGGCATTCCCCTGCCCTCCCTGATCGCCTTCGGGCCGTTCCTCGACGGCCCGACCCGGGACGGCTTCGCCGCGCGGATCGGCCGGCTCGGGGGCAGGATCGCGGCGATCACCTTCGACAGCCAGATCGAATTCCTGATGCGCAAGGCGGCCGGGGTCGTGGCGATGGGCGGCTACAACACCTTCTGCGAGATCCTGTCCTTCGACCTGCGGGCGATCCTGGTGCCGCGCACCGAGCCGCGCCGGGAGCAGGCGATCCGGGCGCTGGCGGCCGAGCAGCTCGGCCTCGCCCGGGTCCTGCTGGAGGCCGACGGCCGCGCCCCCGAGCGCATGGCGGCGGCGCTCCGCGCCCTCCCGGACCAGAGCGAGCCGTCCCGGGTCCTGGTGCCGGGCCTGCTCGACGGGCTCGACGCGGTCGGCCGCCGGGTGCGGGCGCTGTCCGCCGCGGGGACGATGGGCGCCCGCGCCCGGGCCTTCTCGTGACGGACATCCCCGTGACGGAACCGCGGATCGCGGTGGTGCTGAAGGGCTACCCGCGCCTGTCCGAGACCTTCATCGCCCAGGAGCTGCTAGCGCTCGAGCGGTGCGGCTTGCCCCTGGAGATCTGGTCTCTGCGCCGGCCCACCGACCGCGCCCGCCACCCGATGCACGCGGCAATCCGGGCGCCGGCCGCCTATCTGCCCGAATACCTGCACGAGGCGCCGCTGCGGGTGCTGCGCGGTCTCGCCGCCGCCCTGACGCGGCCGCGCCTGCCGACGCTGCTCGCTCTGTTCGCCCGCGACCTCTGGCGAGATCCCACGGCCTCGCGCCTGCGCCGGCTGGGTCAGGCGCTGGTCCTCGCGCGCGAGCTGCCGGCCGAGGTCGCCCATATCCACGTGCATTTCCTGCACACGCCGGCGAGCGTGGCCCGCTACGCCGCGCTGCTAACCGGGCGGCGCTGGAGTTTCTCCGCCCACGCCAAGGACATCTGGACCACGCCCGCTTGGGAGCTCACCGAAAAGCTGCGCGACGCGGCCTGGGGGGTGACCTGCACCCGCGACGGTCTCGCCCGGCTCGAATCCCTGGCGCCGGGCCGGACGCAACTTGCCTATCACGGTCTAGACCTCGCCCGTTTCCCGGCCCCGCCCCCGCCGCGCGAACCCCGGGACGGGACCGATCCGAATGCGCCGCTGCGGCTCGTCTGCGTCGGCCGGCTGGTCGCCAAGAAGGGCCATGACGACCTGATCGACGCCCTCGCCGCCCTGCCTTCGGACCTGCACTGGCGCCTCGAGCTGATCGGCGGCGGCGAGCTGCGCGGCGCCCTCGAAGCCCGGATCCGCGAGCGGGGCCTCTCCGAGCGCGTGGCGTTCCGGGGCGCCCTGGCGCAGCCGGCCGTGATCGCGGCGATGCGCGCGGCCGACCTGTTCGTGCTGCCGACCAAGCCCGCCCCGGGGGGCGACCGCGACGGCCTGCCCAACGTGCTGATGGAGGCCGCGAGCCAGGCCCTGCCGATCCTGGCCACCGCCTTCGCGGGCACGCCGGAATTCATCACCGACGGCACCCACGGCATCCTGGTCGCCCCGGGCGACCCGGCCGCGCTCGCGGCTGCGCTGGCCCGCCTCGCCGCCGATCCGGCCCTGCGCCTGCGCCTCGGCGCGGCGGCGCGGGTGCGGCTGGTCGCGGATTTCTCCGAAGCCGCCGCCGTCGCGCTGATCGCGGAGGCCTTGCGCGCCGCGGCCGGCCTCCCCCCGCCGGCCCTGGCCACGGAACCGGAGCTGGCCGCGTGCGCGTCCTGATCGCGGTCACGCATCTCCTCGGAGCCGGCCATCTCACCCGGGCAGCAGCCCTGGCGCGGGCTTTCGCGGCCGCGGGTTACGAGGCCCTGCTGGTCTCGGGCGGAAGGCCGGCCCCGATGGTGCGGGCGGAAGGCCTGCGCTGGGTGCAGCTGCCGCCGCTCCACGTCGCCGGCACCGATTTCGCGCGGCCGCTGGGACCGGATGGCGGCCCGGCCGATGCGGCTTTGTTCGCACAGCGCCGCGCCCTGCTGCTGGACGCCCTGGCGGATTTCGCCCCCGATGCGGTGATCACCGAGCTGTTCCCCTTCGGCCGCCGGGCGCTGGCGGCCGAGTTCCTGGCCCTCGTCGAGGCGGCGCGGGCGCGAGGCCCTCGCCCGCTCGTCCTGGCCTCCGTGCGCGACATCCTGGTCGCGTCCGCCAAGCCGGAGCGGATCGCGCAGGCGCATGCGCGGCTGGCGCAGTTCTACGATGCCGTGCTGGTCCACGGCGACCCGGCCCTGGTGCCGCTGGACGCCTCCTGGCCGTTAGACGCCGGAACCGCGCAAAAGCTCCGCTACACCGGCTATGTCGACGAGGGCTTGGCAACCGTTCCGGAGATGGCGCGAAGCGGCGTGCTGGTCGCGGCCGGATCCGGGCCGGCGGGGCTCGGCCTGCTGCAGGCCGCAGCGGCGGCGGCCCGGATCCGGCCGGCGCTCGGCTGGCGGATCCTGGCGGGGCACGGCGTGTCCGAGGCTGACCTGGCCGCCATCGGCCACGATCTGCCGGACGGCGTCATCGAGCGGGCCCGCCCCGACTACCGCGCCCTGCTCGCCGGCGCGGCCCTGTCGGTGAGCCAATGCGGCTACAACACCGCCATCGACCTCCTGGCGAGCGCGACCCCGGCCGTTCTCGTGCCGTTCGAGGCCGGCGGCGAGACCGAACAGCGGCTGCGCGCCGAATGCCTCGCCGGACGCGGCCTCGCCCAGGTACTCCCTGAGGCGGAGCTGACCGCGGCATCACTCCTGCAAGCGGTGGACGCCCAGCTCGAGGCCGCGCCGCCGGCGCCGCACGGGATCGATCTGGGCGGGGCAGAGCGGACGGTCGAGATCGTCGAGGATCTTTTCTTGCAGAGCCGCACGCCGCCGGATCGGGCGCGGGTCCCATCTCCCGTGCGGGAGAGTGCGCATCCCGCTTTTGCCCTCCTTCACAACGCGCTCGATGAAGCCGACACCCGCTTCCAGCGCGTGCAGTTCTGGTGGCGGGACGACGATGCCGTCGCGGCGTCCCCTGCCCTCGACCGGCTGATCGGTCTCGCCGAGGCCCATCGCGTCCCGATCCTGCTCGCGGCGATCCCGGCCGGGATCGAGCCGTCCCTCGGCGCCCGTCTGGCGTCCGCGAAGACCGTGCGCGTCGCCGTCCACGGCCTGGCCCACTACAACCACGCCCCGCCGGCCGAGAAACAGGCGGAGTTCGGCCCGCATCGCCCCTTGGATGCGCTGCGTGACGATGCCGCCGCAGGCCTGCGGATCGCCCGCGAGCGCCTGCCCGGATCAGCGCTGCTGCCGGTCTTCGTGCCGCCGTGGAACCGGCTCGCCCCGGATCTCGCCGCGGCCTTGCCGGGCCTCGGCTATCGCGGCCTGTCGTCGGTGCCCGGGCCGGCGATCCCCGGCCTCGCACGCGCCGACGCGATTCTCGATCCGATCGACTGGCGCGGAACCCGGTCGCTCCGCGATCCCGAGGTGCTACTCCGGGACCTCGCCGCCTTCCTCGCGTCCGACCCCGCGCACCCGATCGGGCTGCTGACCCACCACCGCGTCCACGATGAATCGATCTGGTCCTTCGTCGGCGATCTGCTGTCGATCCTCGCCGCCCATCCGGCCGTGACGCTTGTCGATCCGCAAATTCTATTTTCCGCTGCCGCAGTGGACTCCGGCGCGGCGGCATCTACTCTTCTCGACTCATCCGCTGTGAGGAATGGTTGAGTTCTCTCCTGTCCATCCGCGACCTCGCCGTCGCGTTCCGCACGGAGACCGGACCGTTCGAGGCGTTGCACGGGTTGTCGCTCGACGTGATGCGCGGCCGGACCCTGGCGCTGGTCGGCGAATCCGGCTCGGGCAAGTCGGTCACCGCCCAGGCGATCATGGGCATCCTGCCGAAATCCGCTGCGATCACCCGCGGGCAGATCCTGTTCCGAGACGGCCCTGCCGAGACCGACATCGCCCGGTTGGACACCGAGGGCGCGGCCATGCGGGCGATCCGCGGCCAGCGGATCGCGATGATCTTCCAGGAACCGATGACCTGCCTGTCGCCGCTCCACACGGTCGGCGACCAGATCGGCGAGGCCCTGCGGATCCATACCGGCGCCGACCGAAGGGAGGCCGATGCCCGCACCCAGGAGGCCCTGGCCCGGGTCGGGTTCCCCGATCCGAAGCGCGCCCTCAAGACCTACCCGTTCGAGCTCTCCGGCGGCCTGCGCCAGCGTGCCATGATCGCCATGGCGCTGATCCTCAAGCCGGCCCTGCTGGTCGCCGACGAGCCGACCACAGCGCTCGACGTGACCACCCAGGCGCAGATCCTCGCCCTGCTGGCCCGGCTCCAGGACGAGACCGGCATGGCGATCCTGTTGATCACCCACGATCTCGGCGTGGTCGCCAATATCGCCCACGACATCGCGGTGCTCTACCGGGGCCGGCTGGTCGAGGCCGGGCCCCGCGATACGGTGATGCGCGCGCCGGGCCACGCCTATCTCCGGGCGCTGCTCCACGCGGTGCCGCGCTTCGACATGGCGCCGGGCGAGCGCCTGACGCCGATCCGCCCGGCCCTGGCCGAGATCCCGCCGGTCCAGCCGCAGGCGAAGCCCGCCGGGCCGCTATTGCGGGTCGAGGGCGTCAGCAAGAGCTACACGCTCCGGTCCGGCCGCTTCTGGCAGAAGCCCCGGATCGTCCAGGCCGTCTCCGACGTGTCCCTCAGCCTCTCGGCCGGGGAGACACTCGGCCTCGTCGGGGAATCCGGCTCGGGCAAGACCACCGTGTCGAAGATGGTGATGCGGGCGCTGGAGCCCGATTCCGGCCGGATCCTGTTCGACGGCGGCAGCGGCCCGCGGGACGTCCACGGGCTCTCGGGCGACGCCCTGTTCGCCTACCGGCGCACCGTGCAGTTCGTGTTCCAGGACCCTTACGCGTCGCTCGATCCGCGCATGACCGTGCGCCAGATCTTATCCGAGCCCATGGAGATCCACGGCGTGCCGGCATCCGAGCGGCGCGCCCGCTGCCGGGAGCTGATGGCGATGGTCGGGCTCGAGTCCAGCGGGCTGGGGCGCTACCCGCACGCCTTCTCGGGTGGCCAGCGCCAGCGCATCGGCATCGCCCGGGCCCTGGCGCCGCGGCCGCGCCTGCTGGTGCTCGACGAGCCGGTCTCGGCTCTGGACGTCTCGGTGCAGGCGCAGATCCTGAACCTGCTCAAGGATTTGCAAGCGGCCCTCGGCCTGTCCTACCTGATCGTTTCCCACAACCTGGCAGTGATCGACTACATGGCGGATACGATCAGCGTGATGTGCCGGGGCCGGATCGTCGAGGAGGCGCCCCGCGCCGCCCTGTTCCGCCGCCCGGTCCATCCCTACACGCGCGCCCTGCTCGCCGCCGTGCCGGATCCGAGCCTCGACCACCCGTTGGATTTCGCCGCGATCACCGGCGACCAGAACGACCCGACCCGCTGGGCGGCGCCCTACCGGCTCGGCCCCGACGAGGCCGGCGCCATGCGGGCGATCGAGCCTGGCCACCGGGTCCGGTTTTCCACCGCCCAGGATGCGGAGGCCGCCTGATGCAGCCGCGCCCGCCCGTGATGCTGGAACGCCTGCGCCGCAAGGTGCTCTCGCCCCTGTTCGACCGCCTCGGCTACGACCTCGTGCCGGCTGCCCCCGATTGGAGCCACCGTCCGACCTCGTCGCGCGAGGTGAATTACCTGCTCGAATCCGCAGCCGCGATCCTCCAGCGTGACTTCGCCGCGGCCGGCATTGTGCCGAACGGCGATCTTCTGGACAGCGTGCAAGCCTTCTGGGACCTGATCCCCACCGCCCCGGTCCGGCAGCGACGGGGCGGCAGCGGCTTCAACGGCGCGCTGCAGCTCTACGTGGCAATGCGGGCGTTGAAGCCGGATTTCGTGATCGAATCCGGGGTATTCCGCGGGCTCACCACCTGGGTCATCCGCATGGCGCGGCCCTCGGCTAAGATCTTCTGCCACGATCCGGACCTGTCCGGCTTGCACTACCGTGACCCCCAGGCCCGCTACAGCACCGCAGACTGGTCCACGACCGACTGGTCCGGGATCGATCCGACCAGGACGGTGGCCTTCTTCGACGACCATGTTGCGCAGGGGCGCCGGGTCGTGGAGGCCCATGCCCGCGGTCTCACCCGCCTGCTGTTCGACGACGACGCCGACGGCCATCGGATCCACGCCCATGGCGGCCCGGCGCATCCGACCATCGCAATGATCACCGGCCCCGCGCACGGCCCGGAGCCGATCCGCTGGACCCGCAACGGCCGCCAGTTCGAGCAGCCGGCCGACGATGCGCTGGTGCGTCGGGCCGCCGGGCTGATCGCCCGCGCCCACGCCTTCGATGATCTCCACCGGGCTACGGGCTATTCGCCGGCGCGGCTGACCTATGTGGCGCTGCATCCGGCGGGGGGCGGGTCGTGAGCGATTTCGAGACCCACGACAGCCACCCCGCTTCGCTCGGCCAACGCTTGGACGTTCACGCGTCCGAACGAGGCGCGGGTCCTCTCTCTCGTGCGGGAGAGGGACAGGGTGAGGGTTGCGACCTTTCTGGAAAGTCTTGGTCCCTCACCCCAACCCTCTCCCGCACGGAAGAGGGGGTACGTGGCGACCGGCACGAAACGAGGTTCGCCCATGGTGAGGAAGAAGGCCAAAGCGGCATCTCCCGCCGCGCCCTGATCGCCGGCCTCGGCGCTGCCGCGCTGCTCTCCCGCCCGCGCCATGCCCTCGCCGACACGCAGCCCGCGGACGCCCCCGCCCCGCCCGAAAAACCGTTCGTGATCGACCTCGCCGCCCGGGGCCGCCGGACCGGCACCGCCGGCGGGACGATCCGCACGCTGATCGCGAAGGCCCGGGATGTCCGCTACCTCTCGGTCTACGGCTATACGCGGCTGGTCGGCTACGATGCCGATCTGCAGCTGCGGCCCGACCTGCTCGAGCGGGTCGATGTCGAGGGCGGGCGCTTCACCTTCACGCTGCGCCAGGGCCACCGCTGGTCGGACGGGCACCCGTTCACGAGCGAGGATTTCCGCTACTACTGGGAGGACGTCGCCAACGAGAAGGCGCTGAGCCCCGAGGGGCCGCCGGCCTTCTTCCTGGTGGACGGCAAGCCCCCCCAGGTCGAGTTCCTCGACCCGGTGACGATCCGCTACAGCTGGGACCGGCCGAACCCGATGTTCCTGCCGGCGCTGGCCGCGCCGCGCGATCCGCTGATCTACCGGCCGGCGCATTACCTGAAGACCGTCCACGCGCGCTATCTCGGCAAGGAGGCGGCGGACGCCAAGGCCAAGGCGCTGAAGCTGCGCGGCTGGGCGGCCCTGCACAACCGGCTCGACGACAATTACGAGTTGAACAACCCGGATTGCCCGACCCTCCAGGGCTGGGTGCCGCGCACCCGCTCGCCGGCGACGCGGTTCCGGTTCGAGCGCAACCGCAGCTACCACCGGGTCGACACCGCCGGCACGCAGCTGCCCTATGTCGACACGATCGTGATGGATGTCGCCTCGCAGGGCCTGCTGGTCGCCAAGACCAATGCCGGCGAGGCCGACCTGATGTTCCGCGGCCTGTCGATGCCCGACATCCCGAGCCTCAAGGAGGGCGAGAAGGCCCACCCTTACCGCACCAACCTGTGGCCCGTGGCCAGGGGCTCCGAGATCGCGCTCTACCCGAACCTGACCACGCAGGATTCCGGCTGGCGGGCGCTGAACCGTGACGTGCGCTACCGCCACGCCCTGTCGCTCGCCATCGACCGGCGCACGCTCAACAACACGCTGCTCTTCGGCCTGGGCACCGAGGGCAACGACACGATCGTGTCCGACAGCCCGCTCTACGCGCCGGAGCTGCGCACGCTCAATGCCGGCTACGATCCCGCCAAGGCCTCGCATCTGCTGGACGAGATCGGCCTGACCGGCCGCGACGGCTCCGGCATCCGCCTGATGCGGGACGGTCGCGCGATGGAACTGGTGGTCGACAGCGACGGCGAGGCCGAGATGGTGCTCGACGCCCTGCTCCTCATCACCGAGTTCTGGCGCGAGATCGGCATTCGCCTCGTGACCAAGCCGCAGGAGCGGACCAACCTGCACCGCCGCTCGGTGGGTGGCATGACCGTGATGGTGGCCGCGCAAGGCCTCGACCTCGCGGTGCCGACCGCGATCATGCCGCCGACCGAGCTGAGCCCGGCTCAGCCCGAGCACTACGCCTGGCCGCTCTGGAGCGCGAACATCGAGAGCCGGGGCAAGTCGGGCGAGGCCTGCGACATCCCGGAGGTCCAGCGCCTGCTCGACCTCGACCGTCAATGGCGCGACACCGACGATGCGGGGAAACAGGCTGCGATCTGGCGCGAGATGCTGATGAACCATGCGCAGAACACCTGGGTGATCGGCACGGTGGCGGGCGCGCTCCAGCCGGTGGTCGGAGCCGATCGCCTCGTCAACCTGCCCAAGCGCGCCCTGTATTCCTGGGATCCCACGGCGTTGATCGGCGTGCAGCGCCTCGATGAGGTGTTCTGGGACAAGGCCGCCGACACGCGCGCGGAGGTCCGGTGATCGTCCAGATCCTCCGGCGCGTCGTCACCATGGCGCTGACGCTGCTCGTCATCTCAGCCTTGGTGTTCTTCATCATCAAGCTGCCGCCGGGCGACTACCTGACCAACCGGATCATGGAGCTGCGCGCCACCGGCGAGGCGGGCTCGGTGGCGAAAGCCGAGCTGCTCATCCGCCAATACGGCCTCGACCGGCCGATCTGGCAGCAATACCTGATGTGGATCGGCCTGATGCCCGGCCCGGTCGGGTTCTCGGGGCTGCTTCAGGGCGATTGGGGCTGGTCCTTCGAGTACGACAAGCCGGTGGCCGACGTGGTCGGCGACGCCCTGTGGCTGACCCTCCTGATCAACCTCACGGCCGTCGTCTTCGTCCATGTGGTGGCGATCCCGGCGGCGATCTACTCGGCGACCCACCGGCACACGTTCGGGGACGCGGTGGTGACCCTGCTGGGCTATGTCGGCCTTGCCGTGCCCGGCTTTCTGCTGGCGCTGATCCTGCTGTTCTACGCCAATCGCTGGTTCGGCCTGTCGATCGGGGGCCTCTACGATTCGGCGCTGACCAACCAGCCCTGGGACTGGACCAAGATCCGCTCGCTGCTGGCGCATCTCGTGGTGCCGACCCTGGTGATCGGGCTCGGCGGCACCGCCGCGATGATCCGGCGGATGCGGGCCAACCTCCTCGACGAGCTCGCCAAGCCCTACACGGTCACCGCCCGGGCCAAGGGCCTGCCGCCGATGCGGGCACTGCTGAAATACCCGTTCCGGATGTCGTTGAACCCGTTCGTGGCCGATATCGGCAACCTGCTGCCGCACCTTGTCTCGGGTTCGGTGCTGGTCTCGCTCGTGCTCAGCCTGCCGACGGTCGGCCCGCTGCTGCTCGAGGCCCTGCGCAGCCAGGATCAGTTCATGGCCGGGTTCATCCTGATGTTCGTCGCGGGCCTCACGCTGGTCGGCATGCTGATCTCCGACCTGATCCTGGTCTGGCTCGATCCGCGCATCCGCATGGGTGCGCGGTGACGGGACCGACGATGCCAGAGACGACCCGCGGACACTTCGTCGATCCGGCGCCGTTCGAGCCGCAGGCGCTCGGCGAGAACCCCGCTGGCAGCGCCTCGGCGTGGCGGCTCATCGTTCGGAAATTCCTGCGCCACCGGATCGCCGTAGCCTCGGCCCTGATCCTGCTCGCGCTCTACGCCACGGTACCATTCGTCGAGATGCTTGCACCCTACGGGCAGGCGCGGCGCAACGGCGACTTCCTGCACGCACCGCCCCAGGGCGTCCACCTGTTCCACGACGGGCGCTTCATCGGGCCGTTCGTCTACCCCTACCGGGCGCAGCTCGATCTCGACACGTTCCGGCGCGATTACGTGGTCGATGCAGGCAAGCCGCAGCCCCTGCGCTTCCTCTGCCGCGGCGACGGCTATGTCTGGCTCGGCCTGATCCACACCGATCTGCACCTCGTCTGCCCGCCGAAAGACGGCACGCTGTTCCTGCTCGGCACCGACCGGCTCGGGCGCGACCTGTTCTCCCGGATGATCTACGGGGCGCGGGTCTCGCTCACCATCGGCCTGGTCGGCGTGGCGATCTCCTTCGCGCTGGGCATGCTGTTCGGCGGCATCGCCGGCTATTTCGGCGGGATCGTCGATGCCGGCGTCCAGCGCCTGATCGAGGTGGTGCGCTCCCTGCCGGAGTTGCCGCTCTGGCTCGCACTGTCGGCGGCCCTGCCGCCGAACTGGAGCCCGCTACTGGTCTTTCTGGGGATCACCGTGATTCTCGGCCTGCTCGACTGGCCGGGCCTCGCCCGGGCGGTGCGCGGCAAGCTGCTGGCGCTGCGGGAGGAGGATTTCGTGCAGGCGGCCGAGCTGATGGGCGCCTCGCCGGCCCGGGTGATCGGCCGCCACCTGATCCCGAACTTCATGAGCCACCTGATCGCCTCGGCGACGCTGTCGATCCCGACCATGATCCTGGGCGAGACCGCCCTCTCCTTCCTGGGCCTGGGCCTACGCCCGCCGGTGACGAGCTGGGGCGTGCTGCTCAACGAGGCGCAGAACCTGGCGGCGGTGCAGCTCTACCCGTGGCTGCTGGTGCCGGTCCTGCCGGTCCTGGTGACGGTGCTTGCCTTCAACTTCATGGGCGACGGCCTGCGGGACGCGGCGGATCCGTATAACTGAGGGTGTGTCGGTTCGGGGAGGGCACCCCGATCCTGCCCGCAACCTGAGACTCGCTTCACCCAGACCTTAAAGGTTGTGCGTTTTCCCATTCGTCGAGGACGAAGCGCGACCCGCCTTCCCTCCCCTGCGGGAGACGGAACCCGTGCCTCGTTCCGACACGCAAGCCCGTCTGTCGATCGATAGACTGACAGCCTGTCAGGATGAGGTCGAGAACAGGACAGCCGGTCGAACAGATTTGAAACCCGGCAATGTATGGATGTGGCTCGGCCTATGGGTGCGGGCCCACATCCATACGCTGATGCGGGATGCGCATGATCTCGATCACACCGGCCCTGCCGTGCCGGTAGAAGACGCGATGGGAGCCGACTGCGAGCGCGAAATAGCCCGGCTGAACATGTTCGACGCTGCGTCCCTTCAGTGCACCGCGCTCCAGACTATCGAAGCTTTCGGCCAACGAACGCACATATCGATCAGCTTGGTCCTCGTCCCAGCGTTTGGCGGAATAGGCCCAGATGCTGGAGAGATCACGACGCGCGGCGGCTGAAGGGCGGATGGGCACTACGGCTCGGTAGGCCGGCGCATTATGGCAAGGAACGAATCCCTATCGAACTCTTCCAAATCACCGTTGGCTTCGCGTTCGGCCAGGGCAGACCGCAGGGCTTCGAGCTTGGCTTCGCGCTCTTCCAGCAGGTGAAGGCCCGCCCGCACCACGTCGCTCGCCGAGCCGTAAATAGCGACCGAGCCCGGCAAAAGTGAATCGCGACGTCAACGAGCAGCGGGACTCGCGGAGCGCCCGCCGATTTGATCGGCACTGATCGCTGGCACGTCGATCCCTGAATGCCTCTCGGGCTGCAGCGAGGCGCCTCCTACCCGGCCAGCGGCAGCGGCGCGATCCGGGCCGGTGCCGCGGCGCTCTTGCGCTCCAGCAGGCCCGGCGGCGGGACGGGCGCGTCGATCGTGCAGATCACGCCGGTCTCCTCGTAGGTCAGCGTCACCTCGCCGGCCAGCTCGCGGGCCAGGCTGCGCTCGATCAGGCGTGAGCCGAAGCCGGTGCGGGTCGGCTTCTTGACCGGCGGGCCGCCGCGCTCGGCCCAGCGCAGGTACAGGCGGATCTCGGCTTCGCGCCGCACCGTCCAGGAGATCTCCACAGTCCCGCCCTCGATCGACAGGGCGCCGTACTTCACCGCGTTGGTGCCGAGCTCGTGCAGCGCCATGGCGATCGACAAAGCGAGCCGCGGCGGCAGCCGCAAGGCCGGGCCGACGACCGAGAAGCGCGACTCGTGGCCGTCGCCGGATTCGAGCGGCCGGATCGCGTCCGCCACCACGGCCGACAGCTCCGCACCCTCCCAGCTCTCGCGGGTGAGCACGTCGTGGACCCGGGCGAGCGCCAGGAGCCGCGCCTCGAACGCCGCCCGGGCGGCGTCGGCCTCCGGGCCTTCGAGGTTGCGCAGGGACTGGCCGGCGATCGACTGGACCGTGGCGAGGGTGTTCTTCACCCGGTGGTTCAGCTCGTGGATCAGGAGCAGCAGGTGCTCCTCGGCGAACTTCGCGTCGGTGATGTCGATATTGCAGCCGGTATAGCCGAGGAAGTTCTGGTCGTCGTCGAGGCGCGGCACGCCCTCGCAACGGAGCCAGCGCACGGCCCCGCCCCGGTCGATCACTCGAACCTCGGTGCGGAACGGCGCCCGCGCCTCGAACGCCTCGGCGAAGGCCGCGCGGAAGCTCTCGAGGTCGTCCGCATGGACGATCCGCTCCCAGCCCTCGTTGGTGAGATCGGCCGCCGGGATCCCGAACATGTGCTCGAAATGGAGGTTGGCGAAGCTGACGCCGCCGCTCTCGTCGGTCATCCAGATCAGTGCCGGCGCGGAATCGGCCATGTGCCGGAACCGGGCCTCGCTCTCGCTGAGCGCCGTGAGGCCGCGGCGGGTGTCGGCGAGTGCCCGGTCGCGCTCCGCCTCGCGGGTGCGCAGCCGCAGCGACGCGTCCGACAGAACCGCCCCGAGCCGCTGGATCTCGTGGACCGGCGACGGCACCCGGGGGATCGCCTCGCCCCGCGAGAGGGCCGGCCCGGAGGCCGCCAGCAGCCGCAGCGGGCGCGAAACCCGGGACCAGAGGTTCACTGCCAGCACCGACGAGGTGGCGAGCACCAGCAGGCCGAAACCCGCGAAGGCCCAGACCCACCGGCGCACCCGGGCATCCACCAGAGCCTGCGGGATGCTGGTGGCGACCATCCAGCCGGTCAGCCGCGAGCGCGCCTCGATCACCACGACGGGCTTGTGCTGGCGGTCCTGCCCCTCCCAGACCCCCGGCGTCGCCGTCTGGACCTGGCGCAGGCTCGCGAGGCGGGGTTTTCCGACTACGGAATCCGGGTCCGGCAGGCGGGCGAGGACGATCCCGGTCCGGTCCGAGATGCCGGTGGTCCAGCCGGGCACCACCTCCCGGGACAGGATGCCCTGGAGCCGCGATAGCGGCACGGTGAAGCTCAGGATGTAGGCGACCTCGCCCTCGACCATCACGGGCACGCCGACCGCATAGGTCGCCTCGGCCGGGGTCGGGCCCGGGATGTAGCCGCTGACCATGGCGCGCTGGGCGCCCTTGGACAGGTCGGTGTCGAACGGCAGCGGCATCATCGGCATCGGCGCGCCGCGGGGCACGCCGGTATTGACCACCTCCTGCCCGTTCGGCCGCCGCAGCAGCACGTCGAGGTCGATCGACTCGCGCACCAGGCGGGCCTGCGCGTCGAACGCCTCGAAATCGCCCTGGCGGATCCGCGGCGAGGTTGCCAGCGTCTGCAGCACCGAGACCAGGCCGGCAGTATCGCGGTCCAGCGACAGGCCGATGCCACGGACATTCTCGCGGGCATCCTGCTCGAAGCGGGCGCGCTCGGCCGAGGCGTAACGCATCAGCAGGATGCCGGTGAACAGCAGGCCCGGCCCGATCAGGGCGATCACCAGGGCGATCAGGTAGACCTGGGTCGAGAAGCCGTTGCGGCCGAACCGGTAGAGCCGGCGTGCCAGCCATGATCGGCGCGCGGGTTGGATCGCCGGGACGTTCACACCCTCGGCCTCCTGCTCCGGGCTCAAGCGGCGCCCGTCCCCGGCACGCGGTGCCCCGCGGGCTCCTCGCCGTTCCCTCGCTTCATAACCGGTCGATATGGCCGAGATCGCGCTCCGGGTCGAGGTGGTCGCGCACCCGCTGCTTGAGGGCCTTCACATCCGGAAACCCGCCGTCGCGGACCCGCTCCCACAGCAGCACGCCCGCGATCTCGATGCGGAAGGCGCCGCCGGTGGCGGGCACGAGAGCGACTTCGCCGAGGTCGTCGCGGAAGGTCGAGAGCAGCTCCTGCGCCATCCAGGCGGAGCGCAGCAGCCAGTTGCACTGGGTGCAGTAGGTGATCGCAACGCGCGGCCGTGCCGTGCGCGCCGCGCCCTCCCCCGTCACGTCGCTGTCGGGCCGCACGGCCGCGTGCTCCTCGTGCATGAGGCCACAGCGCATTGCGGCGCGGTTCTTGTCAACCTCGCAAGCAGTGCTTGACGTTTCGGGTCGGCACGCCCTAGAAGGCCCGGCATCCGGTCGCCGCCTGCTCCAGGCGTCGCCGACCGCGTTGGTTCCGCCCCCGGGTCTCGACCCTTGGCGGCACGGACGGTTAGCACAGCGGTAGTGCGTTCCCTTCACACGGGAAAGGTCGCAGGTTCGATCCCTGCACCGTCCACCATTCTCCTCGCTCCCCCCGAAGGTCCGACGCGCGAGACATTTGCGTCGGTTTGCCACCTGAAACGCCCGTGCTAAGGCCGGGTGATCGGTGAACGCACAAGCTTCGACCCGGCATCAACCGGGCTAGGGCGGCACGAGCAGGGTAAGGGTGGGAACAGCCATGAAGGACATCCTCGACAAGCTCGCGGAGCGACGGGCCCAGGCGCGCCTGGGCGGCGGCGAGAAGCGCGTCGAGGCCCAGCACAAGCGCGGCAAGCTCACGGCGCGCGAGCGGATCGAACTCCTCCTCGACCACGGGTCGTTCGAGGAATTCGACATGTTCGTGCAGCACCGCTCCACCGATTTCGGCATGGAGAAGCAGAAGATCCCCGGCGACGGGGTGGTCACCGGTTGGGGCACGATCAACGGCCGCACGGTCTTCCTGTTCTCGAAGGACTTCACGGTGTTCGGCGGCTCCCTGTCGGAGGCCCACGCCCAGAAGATCGTGAAGGTCCAGGACATGGCGCTGAAGATGCGCGCCCCGATCATCGGCATCTTCGATGCCGGCGGCGCGCGCATCCAGGAGGGCGTCGCGGCGCTGGGCGGCTACGGCGAGGTCTTTCGCCGGAACGTGATGGCCTCGGGCGTGATCCCGCAGATCTCGGTGATCATGGGCCCCTGCGCGGGCGGCGACGTCTACTCGCCGGCCATGACCGACTTCATCTTCATGGTCCGCGACACGAGCTACATGTTCGTGACCGGGCCGGACGTAGTGAAGACCGTGACCAACGAGGTCGTGACCGCGGAGGAGCTCGGCGGCGCCAAGGTCCACACCACCAAGTCCTCCATCGCCGACGGCTCGTTCGAGAACGACGTCGAGGCGATCCTGCAGATCCGTCGCCTGCTCGACTTCCTGCCGGCCAACAACATCGAGGGCGTGCCCGAGATCGAGAGCTTCGACGATGTCGACCGGCTCGACATGTCGCTCGACACCCTGATTCCCGACAATCCGAACAAGCCCTACGACATGGGCGAGCTGATCCGCCGGGTGGTCGACGAGGGCGATTTCTTCGAGATTCAGGCGGCCTATGCCCGCAACATCATGACCGGGTTCGGCCGGATCGAGGGCCGCACCGTCGGGTTCGTCGCCAACCAGCCGATGGTGCTGGCCGGCGTCCTTGATTCGGACGCCTCCCGGAAGGCCGCCCGGTTCGTGCGCTTCTGCGACGCCTTCGCGATCCCGATCGTCACCTTCGTCGACGTGCCGGGCTTCCTGCCGGGCACCGCACAGGAGTATGGCGGCCTCATCAAGCACGGCGCGAAGCTGCTCTTCGCCTATTCGCAGGCGACGGTGCCGCTGGTGACGATCATCACCCGCAAGGCCTTCGGCGGCGCCTACGACGTGATGGCGTCGAAGCATGTCGGCGCCGACCTCAACTACGCCTGGCCCACCGCGCAAATCGCCGTGATGGGCGCCAAGGGCGCGGTGGAGATCATCTTCCGCAGCGAGCTCGGCGACCCGGAGAAGATCGCGGCGCGGACCGGCGAGTACGAGGACCGGTTCCTGTCCCCCTTCGTGGCGGCCGAGCGTGGCTACATCGACGAGGTGATCATGCCGCATTCGACCCGCCGCCGGATCGCCCGAGCGCTCGGCATGCTCCGCACCAAGGAGATGGAGCAGCCCTGGAAGAAGCACGACAACATCCCGCTCTGAGGCGGAGATACGGGCGGACCTCAACGGGTCCGCGCATCTCCAGACCAAGCGCGCGCCCCCTCCCGTGCCGGACAGGGCGCGCATCGCGTCTGATCCAGCCTTGTGGACGACCTGTCGCGCCCCTCAGCTCCGGTCGCTGCGCTCGATGACGGCGCAGAGGGTCAGCGGCCCCTTGTCGGGCGAGACCATCGCCGAGCAGGTGATCCGGGCGCCGCCGAGATCGACGTTGCTGTGCCGCAGCCGGACTGCCGCGGCCTGGGCCTTGCGCGCCGCCTCCGTAATGGTCGCCGCATCGATGCCGGTCACGGCGTGCCCGGCCCGGCCGAAGGTCTCGTAGTAGACGTCCGGCGGGCTGACGCCGCGATACTGGGCCCCCACCGAGGACAGGTCCGGCGCGCCGCAGGCCAGGCTCAGGGTCATGTCGGGACCGGCGGTGAAGTTCGCGTAATCGCTGCGCCGCTCGGTCGCCTTGGCGGCCGTCTCCGCGGTGACCTTGTCGATCAACGTGTCGCAGGATTGCGCCCAGGCGGAATGTGATCCGGCGCTGAGGACGGCCAGGGTGACGATGGGGAGGAGTGCACGCATCCCGGCGAGGTAGCGCCGGGCGGCACGAAAACGAGCGGCGCGGCGATCAGGCGCGGGGCGGCTCGGAGGCAGTGCCAAGTTCCAGAAGAACGATTTCCGGCGGCACTCCGAAGCGAACCGGGATCCGGCTCATGCCGAAGCCGCCGGACACGATCAGGTGGCGCCCGTCCTGGATGACGTGGCCGTAGGCGTAATCGTGGCCACGCACCCGCCGGATCGCGGGCGAGTGCCCGAACAGCCGGACCTGCCCGCCATGGGTATGGCCGGCAAGCGTCAGGGAGACCCGGTCGGGAACGTCGGCGAAGATGTCGGGCTCGTGGGCCATGAGGATCACCGGCGCCTCGTCGGTGATGGTGCCGAGGGTCGCGGGCAGGTCGTCGAGCCCCTGATCCCAACTGTTGAAGTAGGGCTGCTGGTCGGCGAGGCCGGCGAGCCAGAACGGGCGCCCGTCCTTCACGAGCCGCACGGCCTCGTTCTCCATCACCGGGATGCCCCGGCCCTCAAGCAGGTGCTTGACCGCCGGCGAGCCGCGCCGGGAGCGCTGGACGACGTGGTCGTCCCACCAATCGTGGTTGCCCAGGATCGCGTGGGTGCCGAGCGGCGCCTTCAGCCCCTCGACCATCCGGGCGAATTGCTCGAGGGGCAGCTTGCGCCAGGCGATCTTGCCGGCCGGGTAATCGCCGAGCATCAGAACGAGGTCGGGCTTCAAGGCGTTGGTGGCATCGATGATCTCGGCCACCCGGTCGAACGGCATGTACGGCTCGCAGATGTGGAAATCGGCGAGCACGGCCACGCGCAGCCGGAGCGCCGGGTCCCAGCGCGGCAGGGCCGGCGCGTAATTCGTGACCACCAGCCGGTGCAGCGGCTCGACATCGACGGCATAGACCCCCGTCGCCGCCACGAGGCCGGCGCCGGCCCCGAGTCCGGTGAGGAACTGCCGTCGGCTCGGCACGATCAGCATGGGGCGTCCAGAAGCTCTCGAAGTGACCTGTACGCCGCTAAGCGCGCAGTCCGGCGAAACCGGGGCGGCACCAGCCTGACACGCGGACGCTTCAGCGAGTCTGAATCCCGCACCCGGCGATGGCCTGCGGCCGCGGGCGGGCTATAACGCGCGGACAACGTCGCAAGAAACGTCCGGACTCCCATGTTGAACCGCCCCCTGCGCATCGGCACCCGCGGCAGCCCGATGGCGCTCGCACAGACAGGGATGGTGCGCGACAAAATCGTGGCGGCCAATCCGGGGCTCGAGACCGAGCTGGTGGTGGTGACCACGGTGGCCGACAAGATCCTCGACCGCCCGCTCTCGGAGATCGGCGGCAAGGGCCTGTTCACCAAGGAACTCGAGCAGGCGCTGTTTTCCGACGAGGTCGATGTCGCGGTCCATTCCATGAAGGATGTGGAGACCTGGCTGCCGGAGGGCTTGGCCATCGCCTGCATCCTGGAGCGCGACGACCCGCGCGACGCCTTCCTGTCGCCGCACGCGGACGGGCTCGCGGGCCTGCCGGAGGGCGCCAGGGTCGGGACTTCGTCGCTCCGGCGCGGGGCGCAGGTCCTGATGCACCGGCCGGACCTGAAGGTCGTGCCCCTGCGCGGCAACGCCAACACGCGGATGCGCAAGCTCGAATCTGGCGAATGCGACGCCACCCTGCTGGCGCTCGCCGGGCTGCAGCGCCTCGGCCTGCAGGACATGGCCCGCAGCATCCTGTCGGTTGACGAGATGCTGCCCGCTGTGGCGCAGGGCGCGCTCGGGATCGAGTGCCGGGCCGACGACGGGGCGATCCGCGACCTGCTGGCGCCGATCGCCTGCGCCCGCACCACCCTTGCGATCGCGGCGGAACGCGCGCTGCTCGCCGAACTCGACGGCTCCTGTCGGACGCCGATTGCCGCCCTGGCGCAGATCGACGGCGACCAGCTCAAGCTCGACGGGCTGCTGTTCCTGCCCGACGGCAGCCGGCACTGGGCCGTCTCCCGGCAGGGCCCGGCCGCGGAGGCCGAGCGCATCGGCCGCGAGGCCGGCGCCGTGCTGAAGGAGGCGGCCGGAGAGACCTACACGCGTCATCTGCAGTGAGGAGCGGCTGATGCCGGCGGTGACCCTGGTCGACGTGTTCACGCATGACGGACGGGGCGGGAATCCCTGCCCGGTGGTCGCGGATGCGCGGGATCTCGATGCCGACGCCATGCGGGCGATGGCCGGGCGCTACGGCCACGAATCCGGCTTCGCGCTCCCGGCGGAGGATGCCGCGCACGATCTGCGCTTGCGCTTCTTCGTACCGAACCACGAAATGGAGATGTGTGCGCACGCGACGATCGGCGCGCTCTGGGTACTGGCCCGGGAGGGCCGGTTATCGGGCGAGACCGTGCGGATCGCCACCGGCAGCGGCTCGGTTACCGGCTTCGTCGCGCCGCGCGCGGACGGCCAATGGACGGTGGAGATTACCCAGCCGGCGGGGCGGGTGACCCCGCTCGCGCCCGAGCCGGAAGCGGCGGTGCTGGCGGCGTTTGGCCTGAACCGGAACGCCCTCGCCGACCGGCAGATCCACAACGCCGTGACATCCCGGGTGAAGACCCTGGTGCCGATGCGCGATCAAACCGCGCTGAACGCCCTGGCACCGGACCAAGCCGCGGTGGAGGCCGCGTGCACGCGGATCGGATCCACCGGCCTCTACCCCTACGCAGTGCTCGACCGCGATGCCCGAACGTTCGAGGCGCGACAATTCCCTCGTTCCTCCGGCTACCCCGAGGATGCCGCAACCGGCATCGCGGCGGCCGCCCTGGCTTTCGGGCTACTGCAGGATGGGTTGATTGCACCGGACGACCGGCCGATCCGGATCTTTCAGGGCCGGGCCATGGGCCGCCTGTCCGAGATCCGGGTACGCCTGGGCTTCGCGGACGGCCGCGCTATCGGGTGCCTGCTCGCCGGCGACGTGGCGCTTGCTGAGGTGCACCAGGCCCAGGCCTGAATGCGTGGGCCAATCGCGACTGTCCCGTTATCGCGACGAGAAGCAAGATCACTCCCGATCGGCACCCCGCGCGCGATCCCGGCGGGTACTGCAGCGGACGGCGATGAGCTGCCAGAAGCCGATCCCGAAGGCCAGGGCGAAGACCAGCCCGATATCGAAGGCGGCGAACAGGCCGTCGCTTACGCACCAACCTCACGACGGCGCCGAGCGGCCGTAGGCCTCGCGCTCGCGCATGCGCTCGATCAAGTCGAGCACGTGCACCACCCGGCCGCCCACGTCCCACC
The DNA here is from genome assembly GCF_001262595.1 of Methylobacterium sp. ARG-1. Taxonomy (NCBI): domain Bacteria; kingdom Pseudomonadati; phylum Pseudomonadota; class Alphaproteobacteria; order Hyphomicrobiales; family Methylobacteriaceae; genus Methylobacterium; species Methylobacterium sp. ARG-1. Next base: position 2,493 of record NZ_LHCD01000009.1, on the reverse strand, counting down.
AGGGCCGGAGCGCCGCCCGCCTGCGATCAGGAACCGGCGGATGCGCCATCACCGCGTCGATCAGGAACGCGACTTCCGGCAGGGGCGGTGCCGCGAGGCCCGGCGTCGCAGCACCGGAGCGCAGAGCGCGAGCAATCAGGGCGAGCTTGCGGGTGGTCCGGACCCGGGCGCGGGTCGAGACGGAATCGTGGTCCTGCCGGGCCACGAGCCGGCCGATCTCGGCATAGATCAGCGCCGCCGCGCGGATCGCCGGACGGCAGGGCGCCGGCAGCGCCGCGATGCCCGCTTCCGCTTGCCGGTAGAGCTCATCCGCCTCGGCGAGCAGCCGGGCGATGACGCCGGCCAGCGCCGGGCTCGGCCGTGGATGGGCGAGGAACGCGTCGGGGTCGAGCCCGGCCGCGACCATCCAGTCGAGGGGCAGGTAGAGCCGGCCCATCCTTGCATCCTCGCCGACATCGCGGGCGATGTTGGTGAGCTGCATGGCGGCGCCGAGATCGCAGGCACGAGCGAGCGCATCCGGCGCGCGCGCGCCCATGATCAGCGCCATCATGGCTCCGACCGAGCCCGCGACCCGGGCGGCGTAGCCGTGCAGCGCGGCCAGGTCCGGGTAGCGCCGTCCCTCCGCGTCCCACGCGAACCCCTCGATCAGGGCGTAGGGCAGCGCTTCGGGGATCGCGTATTCACCGACGATCTCCGAGAAGGCCCGGTCGGCCGGCGTATCCGCGGGTGCGCCCGCATAGGCCAGCGCGACCCGGCGGCCGAGACGCGCGACCGCGTCGCGTCGGTCGGACGCGTTGGGCGCCTCGTCGACGAGATCGTCGGAGAGGCGGCAGAAGGCGTAGAGCCCGTAGGCCGCCTCGCGCACCTCGCCGGGCAGCAGCCTCCCGGCGGCGAAGAAGCTCTTCGAGCCGGCGCGGATCGCAATCCGACAGGCGGTGCGATCTGCGGCTCTGGCGAATTCAGGCGGAAACGCGGGCATCCGGAACCACCAGATCGAGGATTCGGGCGGAGGAGAGCACGCCGGGCAGACCGGCCCCGGGATGCGTGCCGGCCCCGACGAGGTACAGGTTGCGCACGTCGCTCGACCGGTTGTGCGGCCGGAACCACGCTGATTGGGTCAGCACCGGTTCAAGGCCGAAGCCCGACCCGCGATAGCTCTGAAAATCGTCCTGGAATTCCTGGGGCGTCGTCACCTTCGAGGTGACGATGGCGTCCGACAGACCGGGTAGGACGCTCGATTCGAGCATCTCGGCGATCCGGCGCCGGTACGGCTCGGCGAGCGTCCGCCAATCCTGGCCACCGGCCAAGTTCGGCACCGGTGCCAACACATAGAAGGCGTCGCAGCCGGGCGGCGCCAAGCTCGGATCCGTGGCGGTCGGCCGGTGCAGGTAGAGGCTCGCATCCTCGGCCAGGACCTTGCGGTCGAAGATGTCGGCGAGCAGCCCACGATAGCGCGGCCCGAGCAGGATCATGTGGTGGGCGACATCCGGGTAGCGCCGCTTGGTGCCGAAATACCAGACGAACAGGCCCATCGAGGACCGCGCCCGCCGCAGTCGCCCGGGGCTCCAGCGCCGGGGTTCCGGCACCAGCCGCGCATGGGTCACCGCCGAATCGGCGTTCGAGACCACGAGGTCGGCCGCGATCGTCTCGCCGCCCGCGAGTTCGACCCCGGTCGCGGTCCCGTCCTCGACCCGGATGCGGGCGACGTCGACGCCGAGCCGGACCCGCCCGTTCTGGCTGCGGATCAGCCGGACCAGCCCGTCGACCAGTTTCCCGGTCCCGCCCATGGCGAAATGGACACCCCAGCGCCGCTCGAGGTCCGCGATCAGGCAGTAGATCGCGCTCGCTCGGAACGGGTTGCCGCCGATTAAGAGCGGGTGGAAGCTGAACACGGTGCGCAGCCGCTCGTCACGGATGAAGCGCGCCACCACGGCATGGACCGAGCGGTGGCCTGACAGGCGCAGCAGGTCCGGGGCGATCCTCAGCATTGAGCCGACGCTGCCGAACGGGACGTGGCCGAGCTGCTCGAAGCCGATCCGGCAGACCGCGCGGCTATGCGCCATAAACCGGTCGTAGCCGGCGACGTCGTCGGGGGCGAAGCGCGCCACCTCGGCCCGCATCCGCTCGGGATCGCCGCTGTACTCGAAGGACTCACCGTTGGCGAAGCGGATCCGGTAGAATGGATCGATCGGCACCAGCGTGACGTCGTCGGACATACGGCGGCTGGCGAGCTGCCACAGCTCCTCGAAGAGCTGCGGCGCCGTGACGATGGTCGGCCCGGCGTCAAAGGTGAAGCCGTCCTGCCGGTGTACCCGGGCCCGGCCGCCGGGCTGCTCGAGGCGTTCCAGCACGGTGACCCGGTAGCCCCGGGCCCCGAGCCGCACAGCGGCGGCGAGCCCGCCGAAGCCGGAGCCGACGACCACCGCGTGCGGCCGCCGATCCATCTCCTGCCGTTCCGGCTGTTTGACCGCCAGTGTCAACATAAGTTGACAC
>NZ_LHCD01000089.1:0-447 GCF_001262595.1 Methylobacterium sp. ARG-1 | reverse complement strand
TGTCTGAACATGGGGGGACCACCCTCCAAGCCTAAGTACTCCTCAGCGACCGATAGCGAACCAGTACCGTGAGGGAAAGGTGAAAAGCACCCCGACGAGGGGAGTGAAACAGCACCTGAAACCGGATGCTTACAAACAGTGGGAGCTCAAGGTTCGTCCTGAGTGACCGCGTACCTTTTGTATAATGGGTCAGCGACTTAAAGTTACGAGCGAGCTTAAGCCGATAGGTGGAGGCGCAGCGAAAGCGAGTCTGAACAGGGCGTTCAGTTCGTGGCTTTAGACCCGAAACCGAGTGATCTAGCCATGTGCAGGATGAAGGTGGGGTAACACCCACTGGAGGTCCGAACCAGTGCCCGTTGAAAAGGTCTTGGATGACGTGTGGCTAGGGGTGAAAGGCCAATCAAACTCGGAAATAGCTGGTTCTCCGCGAAAGCTATTTAGGTAGCG
>NZ_LHCD01000088.1:0-886 GCF_001262595.1 Methylobacterium sp. ARG-1 | reverse complement strand
GAATGCTCTTAAGGCACTTGATCGCTCTCGTGATCGATGTCCGTCGCTGATCCGACAGCCGTAAGGCTGGCCGATCAGCGCGACACGGTCACAAAAAGACCAGTGGCAGATCCGTTTCCGGACCCACCACCGTATGCTTGCCGAACATGACCGCCGGGGATGACGCTTTCGCGCCCCCAACGGCCACATTCCCTCTTCACGATGTCACTGATGTCTTCGCACGCTGGCTGGCTGCTCGGGATCAGAGATCCTCAAGCCGCCATGCCGCGGCAAACTGTGTTCCAGATAGCCAGGCTCGACACCGTCTCTCGGGCGGCCGCCACATCAGCAGCGCCAAGTCCCAAGAAAATGGTGGAGCCAGACGGGATCGAACCGACGACCTCATGCTTGCAAAGCACGCGCTCTCCCAACTGAGCTATGGCCCCAAGGGGTCAGCGCCGACGGCAGAGCGTCCCGTGTCGTGGTGGGCCTGGGACGACTCGAACGTCCGACCTCACCCTTATCAGGGGTGCGCTCTAACCACCTGAGCTACAGGCCCAGAGCGATCGAGGCGCGCCGCCCGGCACAAGCCGGGGCGAAGCGCCGATCGCGCTATCTGGTGAGGAAGAGAAACGAGGACGGCGTGCGTCCCGCAAAATGGGTTCTGACTGAACCCTGTATCCAATGATCCTCGATGGACGAACGGACGTTCGCTGCGATCCGGCAGAACCGGACCCCATGTCCAAAGAGAAATCCTTAGAAAGGAGGTGATCCAGCCGCAGGTTCCCCTACGGCTACCTTGTTACGACTTCACCCCAGTCGCTGACCCTACCGTGGTCGCCTGCCTCCTTGCGGTTGGCGCAGCGCCGTCGGGTAAGACCAACTCCCATGGTGTGACGGGCGGTGT
>NZ_LHCD01000087.1:0-915 GCF_001262595.1 Methylobacterium sp. ARG-1 | reverse complement strand
CTGCGCCAACCGCAAGGAGGCAGGCGACCACGGTAGGGTCAGCGACTGGGGTGAAGTCGTAACAAGGTAGCCGTAGGGGAACCTGCGGCTGGATCACCTCCTTTCTAAGGATTTCTCTTTGGACATGGGGTCCGGTTCTGCCGGATCGCAGCGAACGTCCGTTCGTCCATCGAGGATCATTTAGGATACAGGGTTCAGTCAGAACCCATTTTGCGGGACGTACGCCGTCCTCGTTTCTCTTCCTCACCAGATAGCGCGATCGGCGCTTCGCCCCGGCTTGTGCCGGGCGGCGCGCCTCGATCGCTCTGGGCCTGTAGCTCAGGTGGTTAGAGCGCACCCCTGATAAGGGTGAGGTCGGACGTTCGAGTCGTCCCAGGCCCACCACGACACGGGACGCTCTGCCGTCGGCGCTGACCCCTTGGGGCCATAGCTCAGTTGGGAGAGCGCGTGCTTTGCAAGCATGAGGTCGTCGGTTCGATCCCGTCTGGCTCCACCATTTTCTTGGGACTTGGCGCTGCTGATGTGGCGGCCGCCCGAGAGACGGTGTCGAGCCTGGCTATCTGGAACACAGTTTGCCGCGGCATGGCGGCTTGAGGATCTCTGATCCCGAACAGCCAGCCAGCGTGCGAAGACATCAGTGACATTGTGAAGAGGGAATGTGGCCGTTGGGGCAGAGAGATCTGCCAACCCTGACGGTCATGTTCGGCAAGCATACGGTGGTGGGTCCGGAAACGGATCTGCCACTGGTCTTTTTGTGACCGTGTCGCGCTGATCGGCCAGCCTTACGGCTGTCGGATCAGCGACGGACATCGATCACGAGAGCGATCAAGTGCCTTAAGAGCATTCGGTGGATGCCTTGGCGCTGAGAGGCGATGAAGGACGTGGTACGCTGCGATAAGCCTTGGGGAGCTGCGA
>NZ_LHCD01000086.1:0-529 GCF_001262595.1 Methylobacterium sp. ARG-1 | reverse complement strand
TCGGCTACTACCTGGCCAACACGGTCAAGACCCGCGCCCTGATCGAGGCCGCCACCCGGGCGGGCGTGCGCCACGTGATCTTCTCCTCGACAGCCGCCGTGTACGGCGAGCCCGAGGTGGTGCCGGTGCCCGAGGACCTGCCGCTCAACCCGATCAACCCCTACGGCCGCTCCAAGCTGATGAGCGAGTGGATGATCGCCGACGCGGCGGCCGCCCACGGTTTCTCGTACGTGGTGCTGCGCTACTTCAACGTCGCCGGCGCCGATCCGGCCGGGCGCTCGGGTCAGTCGACCCCGGACGCCACGCACCTGATCAAGGTGGCGACCCAGGCCGCGCTCGGGCGGCGGGCGCGGCTCGACGTCTACGGCACGGACTACCCGACGCCGGACGGCTCGTGCCTGCGCGACTACATCCAGGTCTCGGACCTGGCGGAGGCGCACCGGGTGGCGCTCGACCACCTGCGCGGGGGCGGCGAGAGCCTGACGCTGAACTGCGGCTACGGCCGGGGCTACTCGGTGCTGGAGGTGAT
>NZ_LHCD01000085.1:0-613 GCF_001262595.1 Methylobacterium sp. ARG-1 | reverse complement strand
CGCTCGGCTACTACCTGGCCAACACGGTCAAGACCCGCGCCCTGATCGAGGCCGCCACCCGGGCGGGCGTGCGCCACGTGATCTTCTCCTCGACAGCCGCCGTGTACGGCGAGCCCGAGGTGGTGCCGGTGCCCGAGGACCTGCCGCTCAACCCGATCAACCCCTACGGCCGCTCCAAGCTGATGAGCGAGTGGATGATCGCCGACGCGGCGGCCGCCCACGGCTTTACGTACGTGGTGCTGCGCTACTTCAACGTCGCCGGCGCCGATCCGGCCGGGCGCTCGGGTCAGTCGACCCCGGACGCCACGCACTTGATCAAGGTGGCGACCCAGGCCGCGCTCGGGCGGCGGGCGCGGCTCGACGTCTACGGCACGGACTACCCGACGCCGGACGGCTCGTGCCTGCGCGACTACATCCAGGTCTCGGACCTGGCGGAGGCGCACCGGGTGGCGCTCGACCACCTGCGCGGGGGCGGCGAGAGCCTGACGCTGAACTGCGGCTACGGCCGGGGCTACTCGGTGCTGGAGGTGATCGAGGTGGTCAAGCGGATCTCGGGGCGGGATTTCGAGGTGCGGCTGTGCCCGCGCCGTCCGGGCGATCCGGCCCGGATCGT
>NZ_LHCD01000084.1:0-870 GCF_001262595.1 Methylobacterium sp. ARG-1 | reverse complement strand
TCGCCGTGCAGGGCACCCTGCTCGAACACCTGCGCCTCGGCGCCGGCCCCGGCCTGACCGGCGCCGTCGGCCAGCGCTTCGCGTCCGGCACCACCCTGCCGGCCGGCTACGCCGCCCTCACCCCGGACGAGCCCGTCACCGGCCTCGTGCCGGTGCGGCCGCTCGCCCCGCGCTACGGCGTCTGGGGCCAGGCCTTCGGGGTGTTCGGCGCGAGCGAGGCCAGCCGCAACACCGCCCGCCTCACCCGGGAGACCGGCGGCTTCATGCTCGGCGCCGAGACCGGCCCGGGCGTGCTCGGCGATGCGTTCGGCGCCGGCCTCGACGGCTGGCGCGTCGGCGTGGCGGGCGGCACCAGCCTCACGCAGTTCGACGTGACCGCCCGGCAATCCTCCGGGCGGATTGAGGGCAGCTTCGGCGCCGCCTATGCCAGCGGGTCGCTCGGACCCGTGCAGGTCCGGTTCGGGGCCCTGTATGGCCGGGATGCCCTGGACACCCGCCGGACTGTGCTGTTCCCCGGCGTCTCGCAGGCGGTCAGCGGCCGGGCCGGCGGCAGCACGCGGCAGGGCGTCGGCGAGGTCGGCTACCGGATCGGCGGAGCGGAGGGCTATGTCGAGCCGTTCGTGGGCGCGGCCGTGTTGCGGCTGCGCCGGGATGGCTTCACCGAGACGGGGGGCGCGTCGGCGCTGGCGGCGTTCGGGCGGACCGATGTGGTCGAGACGGCGACGGCCGGCGTTCAGGCGCAGGCGGTGGCGGCGGATCTGTTCGGCGGCGCCGGCCCGCTGCTGGCGCGGGGCCTGATCGGCTACCGGCGGGCGTTCGGGGACGGGGTGCCGGCGGCACTGCTGGCGTTCCGGGGCGGCACGGCGTTCC
>NZ_LHCD01000083.1:0-860 GCF_001262595.1 Methylobacterium sp. ARG-1 | reverse complement strand
TGCAGGGCACCCTGCTCGAACACCTGCGCCTCGGCGCCGGCCCCGGCCTGACCGGCGCCGTCGGCCAGCGCTTCGCGTCCGGCACCACCCTGCCGGCCGGCTACGCCGCCCTCACCCCGGACGAGCCCGTCACCGGCCTCGTGCCGGTGCGGCCGCTCGCCCCGCGCTACGGCGTCTGGGGCCAGGCCTTCGGGGTGTTCGGCGCGAGCGAGGCCACCCGCAACACCGCCCGCCTGACCCGGGAGACCGGCGGCTTCATGCTCGGCGTCGAGACCGGCCCGGGCGTGCTCGGCGACGGGCTGGGCTCCGGCCTCGACGGCTGGCGCGTCGGCGTGGCGGGCGGCACCAGCCTCACGCAGTTCGACGTGACCGCCCGGCAATCCTCCGGGCGGATTGAGGGCAGCTTCGGCGCCGCCTATGCCAGCGGGTCGCTCGGACCCGTGCAGGTCCGGTTCGGGGCCCTGTATGGCCGGGATGCCCTGGACACCCGCCGGACTGTGCTGTTCCCCGGCGTCTCGCAGGCGGTCAGCGGCCGGGCCGGCGGCAGCGCGCTGCAGGGCGTCAGTGAGGTCGGCTACCGGATCGGCGCGGTGGAGAGCTACGTCGAGCCGTATGTGGGCGGGGCGGTGCTGCGCCTGCACCGGGACGGCTTCACCGAGACGGGGGGCGCGTCGGCGCTGGCGGCGTTCGGGCGGACCGATGTGGTCGAGACGGCGACGGCCGGCGTTCAGGCGCAGGCGGTGGCGGCGGATCTGTTCGGCGGCGCCGGCCCGCTGCTGGCGCGGGGCCTGATCGGCTACCGGCGGGCGTTCGGGGACGGGGTGCCGGCGGCACTGCTGGCGTTCCGGGGCGGCACGGCG
>NZ_LHCD01000082.1:0-700 GCF_001262595.1 Methylobacterium sp. ARG-1 | reverse complement strand
ACACCGCCCGTCACACCATGGGAGTTGGTCTTACCCGACGGCGCTGCGCCAACCGCAAGGAGGCAGGCGACCACGGTAGGGTCAGCGACTGGGGTGAAGTCGTAACAAGGTAGCCGTAGGGGAACCTGCGGCTGGATCACCTCCTTTCTAAGGATTTCTCTTTGGACATGGGGTCCGGTTCTGCCGGATCGCAGCGAACGTCCGTTCGTCCATCGAGGATCATTTAGGATACAGGGTTCAGTCAGAACCCATTTTGCGGGACGGCGCCGTCCTCGTTTCTCTTTCTCGTTCCGGGCCATCGGGCTCCGTCATCCCTTGCGCAGGGATGTGCGTCGAGCCGGCCCGGAGATTGCGTTTGCCGCGGCAGACGATCGGCGAGGACCGTAGGGTTCGGCTGGTCGCGCCGCGTGCGAAGACATCAGTGACATCGTGAAGAGGGAATGTGGCCGTTGGGGGCGCGAAAGCGTCATCCCCGGCGGTCATGTTCGGCAAGCATACGGTGGTGGGTCCGGAAACGGATCTGCCACTGGTCTTTTTGTGACCGTGTCGCGCTGATCGGCCAGCCTTACGGCTGTCGGATCAGCGACGGACATCGATCACGAGAGCGATCAAGTGCCTTAAGAGCATTCGGTGGATGCCTTGGCGCTGAGAGGCGATGAAGGACGTGGTACGCTGCGATAAGCCTTGGGGAGCTGCGAAC
>NZ_LHCD01000081.1:0-597 GCF_001262595.1 Methylobacterium sp. ARG-1 | reverse complement strand
CGAGTCATTCAACGGCCGCCTACGGGCAGAGTGCTTGAACGCTTCGTGGTTCCTGTCGCTGGCCGATGCCCGCGAGTGCATCGAGGACTGGAGGTGCCACTATAACGAAGATCGACCCCATACGGCCCTGGGCGGCTTGACGCCCCGAGCCTTCGCCAACCAAGCTGTCACAGCCCGAGAACTTGCATAGGCCGTGGACCACAAACAGGGTCAACTCCATCTTGACCCTGCACTAACTTTGAACTCGGACCACCTCGTGGGGGCAGGTCAGGAACAGCGTGTGCCGGTGACGCCTCGGATGCTCCAGCTGATTGCAGATCTCTACATGCCCTGCTGAACGATTACGCCGTACCAGCCCTGTCCGAGGTAGGTCTCATACCCTGGTGTGCGGTGGTAGGCGGTGATTGTTCCGTTGCGTGGATCCCGCTCTACGCCGCTCTGCTGACTGCCCAGATCGACCGCCAGCATCTCGCTCAACACGCCCTGACCATCTGAGGCTGCCAGCACGCGCCGATGCGCGTCGACCAGCAGGACACGGGTCCGGCTTCGATCCTCGGGCGACACGCGTACACCCTCGACGATCGTGCGCGCTTGCGG
>NZ_LHCD01000080.1:0-796 GCF_001262595.1 Methylobacterium sp. ARG-1 | reverse complement strand
CGGTCATGTTCGGCAAGCATACGGTGGTGGGTCCGGAAACGGATCTGCCACTGGTCTTTTTGTGACCGTGTCGCGCTGATCGGCCAGCCTTACGGCTGTCGGATCAGCGACGGACATCGATCACGAGAGCGATCAAGTGCCTTAAGAGCATTCGGTGGATGCCTTGGCGCTGAGAGGCGATGAAGGACGTGGTACGCTGCGATAAGCCTTGGGGAGCTGCGAACGAGCTTTGATCCAGGGATTTCCGAATGGGGGAACCCACCTTCGACCTTCCGTATGGCGGCTGCAGACAGATCCTCGGATCGGCCTGCAGCTCTCATACGGTTGGTCATGTGAAGGTATCAAATCCTGAATCCATAGGGGTTTGAAGCGAACCCGGGGAACTGAAACATCTCAGTACCCGGAGGAAAGGACATCAACGAGACTCCGTCAGTAGTGGCGAGCGAACGCGGATCAGGCCAGTGCCTGTGTTGAGTTTACCGGAACGGTCTGGAAAGGCCGGCGCGATGGGTGACAGCCCCGTACGGGACGGACGACACACAGGACTCGAGTAGGGCGGGACACGTGAAATCCTGTCTGAACATGGGGGGACCACCCTCCAAGCCTAAGTACTCCTCAGCGACCGATAGCGAACCAGTACCGTGAGGGAAAGGTGAAAAGCACCCCGACGAGGGGAGTGAAACAGCACCTGAAACCGGATGCTTACAAACAGTGGGAGCTCAAGGTTCGTCCTGAGTGACCGCGTACCTTTTGTATAATGGGTCAGCGACTTAAAGTTACGAGCGAGCTTAAGCCG
>NZ_LHCD01000008.1:0-165718 GCF_001262595.1 Methylobacterium sp. ARG-1 | reverse complement strand
GCCGCCGACCTGCCGCGCCGCGCCGCCCCGCCGCCCGTCTTCACCCCCGTCCCGGTGTTCACCTGGACCGGCGCCTATTTCGGTATCAACGCCGGCTACGCCTTCGACGCCAGCAGCCGCTCGAACAACTCCACCTTCGGCGTGCCCTTCCCCTACGCCGCCCCCGGCACCACCGCCACCTTCAGCAACCGCAGCCAGGACGGCTTCTCCGGCGGCGCGCAGATCGGCTACAACGTCCAGTTCACCCCGGGCTCGGGCGTGGTCGTCGGCATCGAGGCCGACGCCCAGTACCTCGACTTCGGCCGCGGCCGGAACAACGCCTTCGTGAGCGGCGCCGTCGCCCCGGGCTACTACGTCACCGACCCGCGCGGCCTGTCGAGCCTCGACTACTTCGGTACCGTGCGCGGCCGCCTCGGCTACGCCTTCGACCGCACCCTCGTGTACGGCACCGGCGGCTTCGCCTACGGCTCGGGCAGCGCTGACCGTTCGTTCGGCGGCTACGCCGGCAACGACAGCTTCCGCACGGGCTACGCCGTCGGCGGCGGCATCGAGTACGCGCTCCCCACCGACTCGTTCCTGAACTTCTTCCGCTCGTCGGCCGTGACGCTCAAGGTCGAAGGCCTGTACGTCAACCTGGAGCGCGGCACCCGCAACCAGGGCGCCCTGGTGGTCAACGCCGCCAACAACTTCCCGGTCGCCTACAGCAACGTCGGCCGCCGCGACGACGAGTTCGCCGTGGTCCGCGCCGGCCTGAACTACAAGTTCGGCTCGTACTAAGATCGAGACCCGGCGCGCCCCGCGCGCCGGTCCGGATCCGAACGATGAAAGAGCCCGGCCGAATGGCCGGGCTCTTTCGCGTTTGGGCCCTGCGCCGGCCTGAATGAAGTTTTCGCAACCGCCCCTGACAAAGCGTCACCGCACACCCATGTCCTCTGCGGCCGTGCGGCGCGTTCGAGCCCGCGGGTACGACTTGAGGAGGAGAACTCCATGAATAGCGAAGAACGCGACGTCATCTCCGGCATCTTCCAGCGCCTGGAGCAGGCCCAGAGCCAGCCCCGCGACGCGGAGGCCGAGCGCTTCATCGCCGAGAAGATCCGCGCCCAGCCCTACGCCCCCTACGCGATGGCGCAGCTGATCTACGTGCAGGAAGAGGCGATCAAGAGCCTGAACCAGCAGCTGGAGCAGGCCCGAAGCCAGGCGGCGCCGGCCCAGTCCTCGGGTGGCGGCGGCTTCCTGTCGAGCATCTTCGGCGGTGGCAGCAGCCAGCGCCAGGAGCCGCAGCCGGGCTATGGGCAGCAGCGCCCGGCCGGCCAGCCGTGGGGCGGCGGTGCCGGCGCGCCGCAGGGCTATCCCCAGCAGGGCTACCCGCAGCAGCCGGGCTACCCGCCGCAGCAGCAGGGCGGTCCGTGGGGCGGCCAACCGCAGGCTCCGGCCCGGGGTGGCGGCTTCATGGCCACCGCGCTGCCGATGGCGGCCGGCGCGGCCGGCGGCATGCTGCTCGGCAGCGCCCTGTCGAACGCCTTCGCGGGCGGCCATTCGAGCCTCGGCAGCGCCGCGGCTGCGGGCCTCGGCGGTGGTGGTGAGACGGTGGTGAACAACTATTACGGCGACGGCGGCGGCAACCAGGATCTCGGGTCGGCGCTCGACGGCGGCGGTGGCGGCAGCGACTTCCAGGACGCCAGCTTCAGCGATCCCTCTGGGGATTTCGGCGGCGATCTCGGCGGCGGCGACGACAGCGACTGGACCTGATCGATCCGGCCACCACACAATCAGGCCCGGTCGCGCTCACGCGCGGCCGGGCTTTTTTAAACCGTCCGAACGGTTCCGGTCAGACGGGTTGAACCCGTCCCGCCGCCGCTCCCCGGAAGGCGTGGGCGGCGTGGCGTTCCGGCAGCCGGTCGCCCTGCCCGAACAGCTTCCGTCGGTAGGATCCGTCCGCGTAGGCGGTCTTGTAGAGCCCCCGGTCCTGTAATTCCGGGATCACGATGTCGATGAAGTCGGCAAAACTCTCCGGCACGACGAGGCGGCTGAGGTTGAACCCATCCACTTCACCCTCCTCGATCCAGGCCTGAAGTTCGTCGGCGATCGAGACCGCGTCGCCCGCCAGCACCGCGTAGCGCCCGCCGAGCTCGAGCTCCGCCAGCAGGTCGCGCTTGGTCAGGCCGCGCTTCGCGGCAGCCGCGTTGGCGGACTGGATGGCGTTGCCCGGGCCGTAGGGAATCGCCTCGTCGAGGCCGTAGCGCGCGAAGTCGATCCCGGTCGAGGCGGAGAAATGCGCCAGGCCCGCCTCCGGACTCGCGTAGCACAGGTAATCGGCACGCTTCTCCTCGGCCTCGGCCCGGCTGCGCCCCGGTATCACTGCCAGCCCGACGAACACCTTCACATCCTCCGGATGGCGCCCGGCCGCCACCACCTCGGCCCGGATCGCCCGGACGGCCTCCCGGGCCGTCCCCCGGTCGCGGGCCGAGATGAACACGCACTCGGCGTGGCGCCCGGCGAAGGCCCGCCCGCGGCCCGAGGCGCCCGCCTGGTAGAGCACCGGCGTGCGCTGCACCGACGGCTCGCACAGGTGGTAGCCTTCGACGTCGAAGAACGCGCCGTGATGCGAGACAGGGCGGATATGGGCCGGATCGCTGAACACCCGAGCTTCCCGGTCGCGGCGCACGGCCGCGTCGTCCCAGCTGCCTTCCCACAGCTTGTAGAGGACCTCCAGATACTCGTCGGCATAGTCATAGCGCTGGTCATGGGCGGGCAGGATGCCGCCGCTCAGGCCGCGATGGGCACTGTCCAGATAGCCGGTGACAATGTTCCAGCCGATGCGGCCGCCGGTGAGGTGGTCGAGGGTCGAGAGGCGGCGCGCGAAGGTGTAGGGCGCCTCCGTGTGGACATTGACCGTCACGCCGAAGCCGAGATGCTCGGTCACCGCCGCCATGGCGGGGACCAGCAGGCTCGGATCGTTGACCGGGAGTTGCACGGCCTCGCGCGCGGTGACATCGATGCCGCCGCCGTAGATGTCGTAGACGCCGCTGATATCGGCGATGAACAGCCCGTCGAACAGGCCGCGCTCCAGGAGCTTCGCCTGATCGGTCCAGTAGCGGAGCGTGTTGTATTCCGACGAGCGGTCGCGCGGATGGGTCCACAGCCCGTGGTTGATGTGGCCGACGCAATTCATGTTGAACGCGTTCAGCCGGATCTGCTTTCTGGCGACCATTCAGAGCGCTCCGTACCGGGGCGGCTGCCGGCCGTCGAGAAGGGCGGCGCCGATCCGGCGATACGTCCACCGCACGGGGTCACGACGCAAACGATCCCCTGTCCGCCGAACGGGCAGGAGCCTGATCCGTCCGGAACGCGCAAGCCCTGCGGTGTCGATGCCTCGGCTTACTGACGATCGCGTCTCATCGGCTCCGCAGCAGCCTTCTCAAGGTCGTCGGTCACGCGGCTTTCCGCGTCTCGATGTGGACGAACCGCGCCGGGAGAGAAGAGCCTTCTGCCGTGTCGCGCCGGAGGGGTCATGGCGGCCTTCGAGCGCGATCGGATGAGAGAGAACATCCTTCAGACTGAGCCGCTGAGAGATATGGCATCTCTCCTGTATTGTTCTGTAAAAATAACGTTCTCGTTGACCATTCAACGCACCCTAGGCAAATTACACCCTGTAATCGGGCTGTGCCTGCACGCCTCTACCGACCCCTGCGAGGAATTATGATCGGCACGCGACGCACCCTGTTCTCGCGCCGCCACGCGGCCGCCCTGTTGGCATCCGTACTGGCCGTTGCCGCGGTCGGCCCGGTCGCCGCGTCGGAGGGGCATCTGCGCATCGCGAAGCAGTTCGGCGTGGTCTACCTGCTGCTCAACGTGGCGGAAGATCAGAAGCTGATCGAGAAGCACGGTACGAAGGCCGGCCTCGACATCAAGGTGGAGTACGCGCAGCTCTCCGGCGGCTCGGCGGTGAACGACGCGCTCCTGTCGGGCAGCATCGACGTCGCGGGCGCGGGCGTTGGGCCGCTGTTCACGCTGTGGGATCGCACCCGCGGCCGGCAGAGCGTGAAGGGCGTCGCGTCGCTCGGCAACTTTCCCTACTACCTCGTCTCCAACCGGCCTGAGGTGAAGACGATCGGCGACTTCACCGACAAGGACCGGATCGCGCTGCCGGCGGTCGGCGTCTCGGTTCAGGCCCGCATCCTGCAATGGGCCTCCGCCAAGCTCTGGGGCGACAAGGATTTCGCCCGGCTCGACAAGATCAGCGTCGCGGTTCCGCATCCGGAAGCCTCGGCCGCCATCATCAAGGGCGGGACCGAGGTCACCGGCCATTTCGGCAACCCGCCGTTCCAGGAGCAGGAGCTGGCCGGCAACCCGAACGCCCACATCGTCCTGAACTCCTACACGGTCCAGGGCGGCCCCGCCTCCTCGACAGTGCTCTACGCCACGGAAAAGTTCTACCGCGACAGCCCGAAGACCTACACGGCCTTCGTGGACGCCCTCGCGGAAGCCGCGCAGTTCATCGCCGACAATCCCGAGACGGCCGCGGATATCTACATCAAGTCCAACGCCAGCCGGATCGACCGCGACCTGCTGCTCAAGGTCATCCGCAACCCCGAGGTGACCTTCAAGATCGCGCCGCAGAACACGATCGGGCTCGGGCAGTTCATGCATCGTGTCGGCGTGATCCGGAACGAGCCGAAGACCCTCGACGACTACTTCTTCGCCAATCCCCGTATCGCGACCGGCAGCTGAGCCGATGACCTTGGCCGATGAGCGCCGCGCTATCGCGCGGGTCCAGCGGGGCATCGCGGCCGAGCCGGGCCTTGCCCACGACGCGGAAGCCGGGCCTGCGCCGACTCCCCTGCCCGCGCCGCTGCTGCGGGTCTCGGACCTGATCCTGGAATACCGCACGCCGGAGCGCGTGGTCCGGGCGACCCACCGGGTCGGGTTCGATGTCTACGAAGCCGACCGCTTCATTCTGCTCGGCCCCTCGGGCTGCGGCAAGTCCACCCTGCTTAAGGCGATCGCCGGCTTCATCCCGCCGGTGGAGGGATCGATCACCCTCGGCAGCGAGATCGTGCGCGGGCCAGGGCCGGACCGCATCGTGGTCTTCCAGGAATTCGACCAGTTGCCGCCGTGGAAGACCGTCGCGCAGAACGTGGCCTTCCCGCTGCGCGCCGCCGGCCTCGTCGGCCGGCGCGAGGCCGAAGCCCGGGCGCGGCACTCCATCGACAAGGTCGGCCTCACGCCGTTCGCGGACAGCTACCCGCACCAGCTGTCCGGCGGCATGAAGCAGCGCGTCGCCATCGCCCGCGCGCTCGCCACCCAGCCCAAGGTGCTGCTGATGGACGAGCCCTTCGCGGCGCTCGACGCGCTGACCCGGCGCAAGATGCAGGAGGAGTTGCTGGCCCTCTGGGAGGAGGTGCGCTTCACCCTGCTGTTCGTCACGCATTCGATCGAGGAGGCGCTGGTGGTCGGCAACCGGGTGGCCCTGCTCTCGCCCCATCCCGGCCGGTTGCGGGGCGAGTACAACAGCCACGATTTCGACTTGGCGAGCGTCGGCAGCGCGGCGTTCCAGGCGGCGGTGCAGCGCCTGCACGGCCGCCTGTTCGAGACCGACCCCGAAACCTCCGTCCCGGCGGCCCCCGCGCGATGACCCAGCACGTCCGTCCGCCGATCCGATCGGAATACGATCTCGTGCTGGCGCCCTTCGTGGAGGCGCCGATCGAGCGCAGGCTGCCGCTCTCCACGCGGGTCTGGCAGCAGGGCTGGCTCCGCAAGGGCCTGATCCTCGCCGTGCTCGCCCTCGTCTGGGAGGCGCTGGCCCGCTGGCAGGACAACGACCTGCTGCTACCCGGCTTCGGCGCCACCCTGTCGGCCCTGGCGGAGGGCCTGGGCAGCGGCGAGCTTCTGGAGCGTGCCCGGATCTCGCTCACGGTGCTGGCGGAAGGCTATGTCGGCGGCGTCGTGCTGGCCTTCGCCCTGACGACGCTCGCGGTTTCGACGCAGTTCGGTCGCGACCTACTCTCGACCCTGACGGCGATGTTCAACCCGCTGCCGGCCATCGCGCTGCTGCCGCTGGCCTTGCTCTGGTTCGGGCTCGGCTCCGGCAGCCTGATCGTCGTGCTGGTCCACGCGGTGCTGTGGCCGCTGGCGCTCAACACCTTCGCGGGCTTCCAGGCCGTGCCCGAGACCCTGCGCATGGCCGGGCGCAATTACGGCCTGACGGGCCTGTCCTATGTCTGGCAGATCCTGATCCCGGCGGCCCTGCCGGCAATCCTGTCCGGGCTCAAGATCGGCTGGGCCTTCGCCTGGCGCACCCTGATCGCGGCCGAGCTGGTCTTCGGCGCCGCCTCCGGCCAGGGCGGGCTCGGCTGGTACATCTACCAGAACCGTAACGAGCTCTACACCGACCGGGTCTTCGCCGGCCTCTTGCTGGTCATCGCGATCGGGCTCATCGTCGAGAACATCGTGTTCGCGACGTTCGAGCGGCTCACGGTCCGGCGCTGGGGCATGGTGCGCTGACGCCGCCCGCGGCCTCCGCGCCTTCGCCCCGAAACGCATCGCCTCCAACCCCGATCGGCCGATGACACAGGACAAGCTTCGCCTCGGCGCCTTCTTCTACGCCACCGGGCACCACGTCGCCGGATGGCGCCACCCGTCGAGCGAGGCCGATGGCGGGCTCAACCTCGAGCGCTACGTCGGCTGGGCGCGCCGGGCGGAGGACGCGAAGTTCGATCTGGTGTTCCTGGAGGACGGGACCGGCATCCGCGACGGCAACCTGCGCTCCAGCGAGCGCACGGCGCGCTCCGCCCATTTCGAGCCGGTGACGCTGCTGTCGGCCCTGGCGGCGGTCACGAGCCGGATCGGGCTGGTCGCCACCACTTCCACCAGCTTCAACGAGCCCTACAACGTCGCCCGGCGCTTCGCGTCGCTCGATCACCTGAGCGGCGGCCGGGCCGGCTGGAACCTCGTCACCTCGACCACGGATGCCGAGGCCGCCAATTTCGGCACGGATCAGATCGCGCGCCACACCGACCGCTACGCGCGGGCCGAAGAGTTCGTCGACGTCGTCCTCGGCCTGTGGAACACCTGGGACGACGGCGCCGTGATCATCGACCAGGCCAGCGGCCAGTTCTCGAAGCCGGACGGGTTCCGGCCGCTGAACCACCGCGGCAAGCATTTCCAGGTGCGCGGCCCGCTCAACATCTCGCGCACGCCCCAGGGGCAGCCGGTGCTGGTCCAGGCGGGCTCCTCAGGGCCCGGCAAGGATTTGGCGGCCCGCACGGCCGAGATCGTGTTCACCGCCAACCAGACGCTCGACGAGGCGGTCGCGTTCTACGGCGACCTGAAGGAGCGGATGGCCCGCTTCGGCCGGAGCCGGGACGACCTCAAGGTGATGCCGGGTCTGTTCCCGGTGGTCGGCCGCACCGAGTCGGAGGCGCGCGCCAAGTTCGAGGCGCTTCAGGACTTGATCGATCCGGTGGTCGGCCTCGCCTTGCTTGAGCGCATGGTCGGCGGCTTCGACCTATCCGGCTACGATCCGGACGGGCCGGTGCCGGAGCTGCCCAAGGCCGAGGGCGCGAAATCCCGCCAGCAGCTGATGTTCGATCTGGCCCGGCGGGAGGGCCTGACGCTGCGCCAGCTCTACCTGCGGATCGCCGGCGCCCGGGGCCATTTGCAGATCGTCGGGACGCCCGCCCAGATCGCCGACGAGATGGAGGAGCGCTTCCGGGCAAACGGCGCCGACGGCTTCAACATCATGCCGGCGACCCTGCCGGGGGGCCTCGACGACTTCATCGAACTCGTGCTGCCCGAGCTGCGCCGGCGCGGCCTGTTCCGCAGCGAATACGAGGGTCGGACGCTCCGGGACCATTTGGGCTCCCGGCCGCCCGCGCGGCCCGCCGCGATCCCCGAATCCCCGGCCGGTGCGTGAGCCGATCCGGCGAAGACTCGGAACGTGGCGGATGAAATCTGGGGGACACCGTCCTCTGCAGGAGCCCAATAAAAGAGTTCGCTTCGTTTGACTGCTGGTGCCGGCAACGACGCCATCGGGGCTCAGCACGATTCCGGCAGGGCGGGTGCCAGATCCTCGTGAGAGGATCGCAGCAGGCCCGCCTCCGGCGCGGATCCGCGCGAGGCGATGTGTCGGCCTTGCCGCGATCAGGACGGAGCGCAGCGAAGAAGTGTCCATGCCGTTGAGCGACGACATCCCGGATCACGAGCTGGCTTTAGCCGATCGGGCCGGGCGCTTACGTCCTGCGGGCGCTGGTACGGCTGATGCGCGACCTCGGCCCTGCGGTCTCACCGCTCAACGCGTTCCTACGCTTCAGGGCCTGGAGACGCTGCCGCTGCGGATCGAGCGGCACAGCCGCAACGCCCAGGCGATCGCGGCTTGGCTGACGGACCGGCCCGAAATTGTGTGGGTGATCCACCCATCGCTCCAGACCGGCGCGGCGCGCGCCCGCGCCGACGCAGTGCTCACCGGCGGCTATGGCGGTCTCGTCGGTTTCGAATTAGCGGCCGGGCGCGCGGCGGGACGGCGCTTCATCAACGCCCTGAAGCTGTTCTACCATGTGGCCGATAACGGCAACGCGCGCAGCCTCGCGATCCATCCCGCGAGCACGACGCATTTCCAGCTTGGCCCCGAGGCGCTGAAGGCCACGGGCGTCTCGGACGGTTACGTCCGTCTCTCGGTGGGGCTAGAGCATATCGACGATCTGCTGGCCGATTTCGATCAGGCGCTGGCTGCCGCCAGCACCGTGGCGCGCGGCCTGATGATGATCCGGCTTCTCACCCGCTTCGCCCGGTTCTTGCCGGGGGCCGCCCTTCCCCACGGCGAACAGCCCGCGACCCGCCTGCCGCATCTCCACGTCCCGATGCTCGACGGCGGCAACCTCGCTTGCGCCGACCTCGCAGCCCAGTTCGTGGACCTGCCCGGTCTCCTGAGAGAGCGTCAGCCCCCTGCTTCAGGCCGTTGATGGGCCATCGCATCGGCCGGTTCTGTCGATCTGCAACGCACCGCGTCGCGACAGCCTCAATCCGCGCTTGTGCCGGCGATGTGTCTGTCAGCCGGTCGGCGGAACGGTGACCGCGTGCGCGACGCGCCCGCGACGGCGCTACTGTCTGCTAGCGGAATTCACCGAGGGCATCGCAGCATCGGGGCCGAGCGTCGGGGCCGCCTGACTCATCGGACGCGTGCCGGGCGCCGGCTCCGAACCCGACGTTTCCCAGTGGGCGAAGGCGACGCTTGCGAGGATGATGACGATCGCGGCGGGGAACAGGAGACGAGACATGGGCCGGCAACCGAGGCCGCCGGCCTCGGTTCCGACGGTGCGGCTATCGGGCCGGCGCCGTGGTGCTGGTCCCAACGCCCACGCCCGGCCGGGCCGTGCCGGTGCCCGGGACCGTGGCAGCGCCGGCCGCGCCGTTGGTCGAGCCTGTCGTCGCGCCGGTGGCTGAGCCAGTTGCGGCCTCGTTCGCCTTCTGGCTGTCGCTCTTCACCGAGCCGGGATTGTTCATGTTGCCGGTCGCACTGCCGCCGCCGGCGGGCTGCTGGGCGTAGGCGGTTCCGGACAGGGCGATGGCGAGGATGGCCGCGAGGCCGAAAGTCTTCATGGGCATGTGCGTTTCCTCAGGTCGGCCCGTTTTCGGGCTCCTACGGCAACGCAGCCGGGGCCGGTCCGTTCGCGGCACTTCCGTCAAAGGTTGAAGCGGATCTGCGCAATCGCGTCGATCACCGCCGCGGCGGATCGATCCACATCCGCGTGCCGGCCCCTACGGAGGAGCCGCGGTCCTCGGTTGCCCAACCGGATTGTAACGACGCCGTCATGGTTGCGCCCTCGTTGACCGCCGGCGTGATCGAGCCGGTGGTCACTGGATCTGCCCAGTCCGATGCGTGCCCGGCGACATGCACGATCGGCTCCGGCAGGTTGCGCTCGTAGCCCACGACGATGGCGGTCAGCCCGGCGCCGACGAGGACGAGGGCCAGCCCGTCGACGATCATGTGGCCCAGTCTCGGCATGATACCCACGCGTGTTGAGGAGCCTCCGGGCTACGACCGTAGGCTTAACGAATCGTACCGATCCAGCCGCCGGGCGGCCGGTCGCGCAACGATCCATGGCAATGGGCGCTTACCGCCCGCGACACCACCGGTTCGGAGACGCCATCCATGGAAGCCAGTGACCTCAAGCAACGCCCGCCCTTCCGGGTGATCACCTTCCGCGACGACCAGGAGGTCATTTCCGAGGACGTCGAAACCGAGGTGGCGGCCCGGACCCGCTTCGCTTCGGCAATCGACCTGTGCAAGACGCGGGATCCGGCGCACGCTCACCGCGTCGTGCTGCAATCCGGCGGCGAGACGATCGCAGCCTGGCCGCAATCCGCCGCGTAGCCGCCGCGGCACATCCGGGGATCTGCCATGGAAACCTTATTGTCGACGGCCACGACGCTCGGAGCGGCGCTCAGCGCGCGCAACGAGACGCTGGCGGTTGCGGAATCGTCGTCCGGCGGTCTCGTGGCGGCGGCGCTCCTGTCGGTCCCCGGCGCCAGCGCGTATTTTCTCGGCGGCGCCGTGGTCTACACCGCCGCGGCCCGCTCGGCTCTCGTCGGCCTCGACGAAGCCGCGATGACCGGCCTGCGCTCGGCCTCCGAAGATTATGCCCGCCTGCTGGCCCGGACCGTCCGCACACGGCACGGCGCAACCTGGGGCATCGCGGAGACCGGCGCCGGCGGCCCGAGCGGCAACCGCTACGGCGATGCCGCCGGGCATAGCTGTCTCGCCGTGAGCGGTCCTGTCGAGCTCGTCGCCACGATCGAGACCGGCGGCACGGATCGGATCACGAACATGCGGATCTTCGCCCGCGCCCTCCTCGATCTGCTGGGCGATGCCCTGGCTGGTCGGCGCTGAGGAACGCAAGCCGGCCGGGCGTCTGGACGCGACCGGGTACGGCCCGGCCGGGGCCAGGGCAGACGGTCGGTCGCTGGAACGGGGATGCCGACGCGACGTTCCGACCTCTCGGACGGGACTGCGCCAGGAGATCAACGTGCCTCAGAGACACCCGCTCCGGTTGTGGGTCGTGCGCCACGGCGAGAGTTCCGGGAATGTCGCCCGCGACGCCGCCCAGGCCGCTGGCGCCGCCCGCATCGACATCCCGGAGCGCGATGTGGACGTGCCGCTCAGCGCGCTCGGTCACCGGCAGGCCGAGGCGCTCGGGCGCTGGTTCGCCAGTTTGCCCGACGATGAGCGTCCGAACCTCGTCCTCGCCTCACCGTACCGGCGAGCGGTCCAGACGGCCGAACACATGCGCGGGGCGGGCGGTCTGGCGTCCGGCACACCGCGGCTGCTGATCGACGAGCGTCTGCGCGAGAAGGAATTCGGCATCCTTGACCGGCTGACCCGGCTTGGGATCGAGCAGCAGCATCCCGAACAATCCGCGTTGCGGCACGATCTCGGCAAGTTCTACCATCGCCCGCCGGGCGGCGAGAGCTGGTGCGACGTGATCCTGCGCCTGCGCAGCGCCCTTGACACGATCGGCCTGCACCATGACGGGCGCCGGATCCTGCTCGTCGCTCACCAGGTCGTGGTGCTGTGCCTGCGCTACCTGCTGGAGGGGATGACCGAGGCGGAGATCCTCGCCGTCGATGCCGAGGGCGATGTGCTGAATTGCGGCGTGACGGAGTATGCATTCTCGGCCACGGCCGCCCCCGACGGCGGGTTGGCCCTGGTCCGCTACAACTTCGTCGCACCCCTTGAGGCGGGGGGCGCCCCCGTTACCTCCGAACCAGATGCCGAAGCGGCCGCGACGTGATCCCTCACGAAGCCGGCGCAGGGCGACCGGGGGATCCATGAGCACCGTTACGCCGGTCACCGAGCACGTCCTGCGGACCATGGCCCCGCCCGAGCCCGACGGCGACAGCAAGGACGGAAGGGGCCGGGTCCTCATCGTGGCAGGGTGTACGGGTCTGCCGGGCGCGGTGTTGCTCGCCGCCAATGCCGCGCTTCGGGTCGGCGCGGGGAAGCTACAGATCGCGGTCTGCCGGGACCTGGCGATCCCAATCGGGATTGCGGTGCCCGAAGCGCTGGTGATCGGGCTGCCGCAGACCGAAGAAGGCGGTATTGATAAAGCCTGTGCCGCCGATCTCGCGCAGCGGGCCGAGCGCGTCGATGGGGTTCTGGTCGGCCCTGGTATGTCCGAAGACGTGGATGTCGAAGCCGTGACCGCCGCCCTGATCCGGGGCGCCGGCGAAGCGGCCCTCGTCCTGGATGCCGGCGCCCTCGTGGCGTTGCGGGCCGAGCCGGATCTGACCAGGCGCTTGTCCAAACCGGCGATCATCACCCCGCATGCCGGCGAGATGGCTCAGCTCCTCGGGGAGGAGCGCGACGCGATCGAGGCGGATCCGCTGGCGGCGGCGCGGCGGGCGACCGAGCGCTTCGGCACGGTCACGGTGATGAAGGGCGGGCGGACGCACGTCGTCGCTCCGGACGGCAAAGCCTGGTGCTACGAAGTCGGCCATGTCGGGTTGGCGACGTCCGGCTCCGGCGACACGCTGGCCGGATTGGTCGTCGGCCTGCTGGCCCGCGGTGCCGAGCCGGAAGCGGCGGCCCTCTGGAGCGTCTACGTCCATGGCGAGGCCGGCCGCCGGCTCGCCCGCCGCTACGGCGGCATCGGATTCATGGCCCGCGAGATCCCGGGCGAGGTGCCGTGCATCCTCGCCGAGGTGATGACCTAGCGCCTGCAGCCAACAGCGATCATCCTGTGCCGTCCTTGCGAGCGCAGCGAAGCAACCCCGTGCGGCGCGTGATTCCCGAACCTTGGCGCTTCCCCGGATTGCTTCGCTGCGCTCGCAAGGACGGATGAGGCCGAGCCTCACTCCGCGGCGGTCGCGGACACTCCGTCTGCACCCACCGGACCGAATTGCGCCGCGTGCAGGCGCCGATAGATGCCATCGGCATCGAGCAGCGCCGCGTGCCGCCCCTGCTCGACGATGCCGTCCTCGCCCAGAACCACAATGCGGTCGGCGTCGCGGATCGTTGCCAGCCGGTGGGCGATGACCAGCGTCGTGCGTCCCCGCGCGAGGTCGGCGAGCGCCTGCTGGATCTCCCGCTCGGTCTGCGTGTCGAGGGCAGAGGTCGCCTCGTCGAGGATCAGGATCGGCGGGTTCTTGAGGAACACCCGGGCGATGGCGATGCGCTGCTTCTGCCCGCCGGACAGGCGCACGCCGCGCTCGCCCACCACCGTGTCGAGCCCGGCCGGCAGACCGTCGATGAGCGCGCCGAGCCGGGCGCGGCGGGCGGCCTGGTCGATCTCGGCCTCGCTCGCGTCGAGGCGGCCATAGGCGATGTTCTCGCGGATCGTGCCGGCGAACAGGAACACGTCCTGCTGCACGATGCCGATCTGCCGCCGCAGGGAGGCGAGGGTCAGGTCGCGCACGTCGATACCGTCGATCGTCACTCGCCCCGCCGCCACCTCGTAGAAGCGCGGCAGCAAGGCGCACAGCGTCGTCTTGCCGACGCCCGACGGGCCCACGAACGCGACCGTCTCCCCGGCCGCGATCGTCAGGTCGAGGCCGGCGAAGATCGGGCGACCCGTATCGTAGCCGAAACTCACACCCTCGAAGCGGATGTCGCCGCGCAGGGTCCGCGCCTCGATCGCATCCGGACGATCGATGATGTCGGGCTCGGTGGCGAGCAGTTCCTGGTAGCGCCGGAAGCCCGCCACCCCCTTGGGGTAGGTCTCAATCACCGCGCCGATCTTCTCCAGCGGGCGGTAGAACACGCCGACCAGCAGGAGGAAGCCGACGAAGCCGCCGGCCGTGAGATCGCCGCGGACCACGAAGGCCGCACCGCCGAGCAGCACGGCGATCTGGACCAAGCGCAGGCCGAGATAGTTGATCGACAGGCTGGCCGCCATGAGGCGGTAGGCTTCGAGCTTGGTGTCGCGGTAGCGGGCGTTGTCGCGGGCGAACAAGGCGCGCTCGTGCTGCTCGTTGGCGAAGGCCTGCACGACCCGAATCCCGCCGACATTCTCCTCGATGCGGGCGTTGAAGGCGCCGACCCGGCCGTATTGCGTCTGCCAGTTCCGGGTCATCCGCCCGCCGTAGCGCAGGCTCACGAAGGCGATGACCGGCAGGATCGCGCCGGTGATCAGCGCGAGCGTCGGATGGACCCAGACCATCAGCCCGAAGGCGCCGACCAGCGTCATCACGGCGATGAACAGATCCTCGGGCCCGTGATGGGCGACCTCGCCGATCTCCTCGAGATCTTTCGTCACCCGGGCGACGAGGTGGCCGGTCTTCTGGCCGTCGTAGAACCGGAACGAGAGCTTCTGCAGGTGGTCGAAGGCCCGGGCCCGCATCGTCGTCTCGATGTTGATGCCCAGCACGTGGCCCCAATAGGTCACCACCACCATCAGGCCGGCATTGGCCACGTAGATCAGCGCGAGGCCGCAGGCCGCCAGCAGGATCAGGCTCCAATCCTGCTGCGGCAGCAGCCGGTCGACGAAGATCTTCACCGCGATGGGAAAGCCGAGCTCCAGCAGGCCGGAGAGGACCGCGCAGCCGAAATCCGTCAGGAACAGCGCCCGATGCGGCCTGTAATAGGCAAGGAAGGCCTTCAGCATGATCCGCGGGTCAGCGCTCGGTAGCGCGTTCGAGGGGGCAGAGCGCCCCACAGGACGGGACGCCCGGAAGGCGGTGACGCAGGCAACAGACGCGCCGCCGGCGGCAGCCCGACGCGTCCGCGCACAGGGCCTGTGCGAGGGGGTTCCTACCGCAGGCGAGGTCGCCGCGCCATCCGAGCCGTGTCGCGGCCGCCGGGCAGGTCGGCTCGCCCGCGCAGCCCAACTCCCCGGCGACGTAGTCGAGGATCACCGCGGCGTTCCCCCACAGGACCCGGGGGGCGATCCCGCACCTTGCGTGGCACATGTCGACGAAGGGGCGCAGATGGCCCTCGACCAAGCCCGTCAGGCCGGACGCGCAGCCGGACCGGCAATCCGGCGTTTCTGCCGGGACCAGGAGGCGGGCCGGTCGGCCGGCGTCATCGAGTTCGAGGCGCGTCGTGTCGAACGCGAGCGGCAGGGGACGCCCGAGACAGGCCAGGGCGGTCAAGGCCGGCGTGGCAAGGGCGGCCAGATAGAACTGGCTCCAGTACGAGACGAGAACGCGCCGGTCGACCGCACCGTATCCCGCTCCGAAGGTCGAGAGGGTCGTCTCGAACACTCGGGGATCGCGCAGCGCGGCCACCGGTAGCGCGGTCGCACCGCCGGGCCCGACGGCGACACCGTGACGGTACGTCTCCAGCGACGCGGGAACGCGCGCGGCGATCTCGTCAATCATCGCGTCCCCGCCCCGTCGGCCCGAAGGGTCCGATCGACCGTCACCAGCAGCCAGGCCACCGCCGCCGCGTAGAGCGGCAGCGTCGCGCCGAAATAGGACGGCCAGCCAGCCCATTCGGCCAGAGCCGGGGCGGCGACCCGCAGGGGCATCGCGGCAAAGAAGGCCGCGCCGAACAGCAGCGCGTAATCCGTGGCCGGCCGCGGCCCCTGCGCCCAGCGGTAGATCATGTTGAACACCGGAACACCCAGGATCCCACCGCAGAGGAAATTCAGGATCGTCGCCGCGATCGCCAGCTCCACCGCGCCGGCCGCGCAGGCGGACGCCATCAGGCCGCCGGAGACCAGGACGCCGAACGCCCCGAAGGCGATCAGCCGCACCGTGCCGAAGCGTGCGGCGAGGCCGCCCGCGACGAGCGCCATGACGAGGTTGATGGCCGGCAGAACGGTGCCGGTGAGAAAGCCAACCTGCGCGAGCGGCACGCCGAGGTCGAGGAGGGCCAGCGTGTTGGGCCCGGACAGCAGGTAGGCCGCGGCGAAATACGCGCCCAGCACCAGGATCCGCGCCGCGAGGACGCGCAGACGCGCGAACGAGCCCCACCACCGCTCGGGTACGCCGCCGACTCCATGGAGACGCGCCTCCGGGTAGCCGAGGATCGGCAGGAGGCACAGCGCATCCAGGGCCGCGCAGGCCAGCACCGCGAGGCGCCATCCGAGGAGATCGTAGGACCCGACCAGGATCCCGACGCCGAGAATGCCGCCGAGGGACGCGCCGCAGAGCTTGGCCGAGGCGACGAAGGCCCGCCGCTCCGCCGGTACGGTCTCGACCACCAGCGCTTCCAGCGCGATGTCCATGGTGGCGACGCAGGCGCAGGCCGCGACCGCCAGCAGGAGCAGCACCGGCAGCGGCCAATGCTCGCCGAAGCTGAGGACGCTCAGGAGCAGCACCGTCGCGCCCTGCGCGGCCACGATCCACCCGACGCGGTGATCGAGGAACGGCAGGCGGACCCGGTCGAGGACGGCCGCCCACAGGAAGGTGAGGCCCACCGGCAGATTGATGAGCTGCAGCAGTCCGACCTCGGCCAGCTCCAGGCCCCGGACCCGCAGGATCAGCGGCGCCCCGCCGGACAGGAAGCCGAGGGTGGCGCCGAAGGTCATGTACAGACAGAAGAACGGCGCCAGCGGGCGCATGCCGGACCACGACCTGGCCAGCCGCACCCGAACGCTCCCGACGGCGGAGGGGCTCACCACCTGCAGCATCACGCGCCCCTGCGAGAGGCACGGCACTGACCCGCCCTACGGTGACGCTCGGACCCCGATCCGTCTTGACTTCGCCAGTTTATAATCAAACTAATTCAATATTACGCCTCTGATCATTCATTTAGACGTGACACAAGGCTCGGAGCAAGGCGATCGCGCCGGCAAATCCAAAGCAACGACCCTGCAGAACGGGTGCCGATAGGACAGCTCATCTCACCCAGGGACGACCGGTCGATGGACAGCCCGTGACGCTCATCGTCCGCGAGGGCCTGCCGCGGGGGCGAAGACGCTCGGCGGCCTTCTCCGGTGTCATCGCGCCATCGCGGCTCGAAAGTGAGGCTCGCGCCGGCGCATCCCGGCAGGTCCCTCTCCGAAGGATGACGGGGGAAACCGGAGAGACGGGCGTCAGAGCACCTCGACGCGGGTCCCCACCGGGACGCGGTCGTAGAGATCCACCACATCCTCGTTCATCATCCGGATGCAGCCCGACGAGACCGACTGGCCGATCGTCCCCGGCTCGTTCGTGCCGTGGATGCGGTAGAGCGAGGAGCCGAGATAGAGCGCGCGGGCGCCGAGCGGATTCTCGGGACCACCGGCCATGTGCCGCGGCAGGTCGGGACGGCGGGCGAGCATCTCGGCCGGCGGCGTCCAGTCGGGCCATTCGGCCTTGCGGCTGACGGTCTTGAGGCCGCTCCAGGCGAAGCCCGGACGACCGACGCCGATCCCGTAGCGCAGTGCCCGCTGCCCTGGCTGAACGAGATAGAGGTGCTTGGCCGCCGTATCGATCACGATCGTCCCGGGCCGCTGAGGCCCCGCGAAGGCGACCTCCTGGCGCCGGTATTCCGGCCCGACCTCCCGGGCGATGCGGCTCGAATCCGCCTGGGGGACACCGTAGGCCTGCTGCGGTGGGAGGGCCTGCAGGGGCTCCGGCTCGGCCGGCAGGAGCTCGCCGGAATATGCCGCGACCCGCTGCGGCGCGGCGGAGCGTTGCGGCCAGCTGCGCCCCCGGCCCCCGGCTTGACCGGTCACGAGATATTCGATGAGG
The DNA here is from genome assembly GCF_001262595.1 of Methylobacterium sp. ARG-1. NCBI lineage: Bacteria > Pseudomonadati > Pseudomonadota > Alphaproteobacteria > Hyphomicrobiales > Methylobacteriaceae > Methylobacterium > Methylobacterium sp. ARG-1. The sequence continues at coordinate 148,102 of NZ_LHCD01000008.1, read as the reverse complement.
CCGCCGCCATAGCCGCCGCCTTCGGCATAACGCGCCTGCTGCGCCGACGCGGAGGCGCACAGCCACCCCGTGGCCACCACCGCACACAGACCCAGACGGACCGAACCACGCATCGGCGAACGCTCCCGTGGGGCAGTGGCCCCGATTCGGGGACGATCCACCCGCGACCGGGCGTTCCGGTGAATCAACATGGTGAATCACGCCTCGCCATCTCCGCCCTCCCCGGATGCGCGCGATCAGCGTGAATCGTTAGTAAAACGCTGCGTGCCACAACCACCGATAGGTCAAATGTCGCCGGGGCATAGAAATCGTCGCCGGATGACGTTGGCAGTCACAGTCCGCTAACCGATTGTGGTAGAGAGTTGCCACCACGGATCCTGAAGGCTCACGCCCCGACGATGACCCAAAAGCGCTATCGTATCGAAGACAGCCTCGGGCTTCCCGGGGTCTTACCCGCCGCACCGGCTCCGGAGGCCTCGAATGAGCGGCTGGACGAGATCCTGAGCGCGATCATGGATCTGCGCCGCATCACGCAGATGAGCGCGGACGAGACGATCGAGACGTGCCGACGCGAGCTGCACGATGCGCTGGCGATGCGCTCCGAACTCGACCTGATGAAGGAAGCGATCACCCGGACCAAGTCCGAGCTGGCGACGCTTCACCGCTCCGAGAACAGCGGCAAGGGCATGCGCCGGGCGGCGGACGAGCTCGACGCGGTGGTCGAATCAACCGAGCGCGCCACGACGCAGCTGCTGAATGCAGTCGAGGAAATCGAGTCGAATGCCGGCATGCTGTACACGGCAAACCTGCCGCCCGGCATGAAGCAGCACGTCGACATCATCCAGGAGCGGGTGATCTCGGCTTACGAGGCCTGCAACTTCCAGGATCTGACCGGCCAGCGGATCAACAAGATCGTCGGCGTGATGAAGTTTATCGAGGAGCACCTCGATCGGCTGATCGCCGCCTGGACGCAGCTGGACAGCTTCCGCGATCTCATCACCATCATGCCGGTCCCGGCCGCTTTGGACGACGAGAGCAGCCTGCTGAACGGGCCGAAGCTCGAGGACGATCCGGGGCACGTCGACCAGAACGACATCGACTCGCTGTTCGACTGATCCGGACAGCTGGGTTCGGCGCCGTAATTTTGTCGGCCAACCCGGTCCCACTCGGGGGCAGGAACGCTTAGATCTGCGGTATGAACCGCAGAGCCCTCTCAGACCTGCCCCCTGACACTTTCGACGACGGCCGCGACGCCGAGCGCGAGGAGAGCGCCGGCGAGTCCGAGGCCCCGCTGTCCGCCGAGGATTCGCCGGAGATCGATTTCGATTTCGACCCGGGCGCGGTCCAGGCCGGCACCGAGGTGATCCGTCGGTTCTGGTCCACGCTGCCGAACTCGCCTGGCGTCTACCGGATGTTCGATCATCGCGGCGACGTGCTGTACGTCGGCAAGGCCAAGAACCTGAAGGCCCGCGTCGGCTCCTACGCCCGCGGCCAGGCGCATTCGAACCGCATCGCCCGGATGATCTCCCAGACGGCGGCGATGGAGTTCGTCACCACCGCCACCGAGACCGAGGCGCTGCTCCTCGAAGCCAATCTAATCAAGCAGCTCAAGCCCCGCTTCAACGTGCTGATGCGGGACGACAAATCCTTCCCGTACATCCTGGTCACGGCCGACGGGCCAGCGCCGCAGATCGTCAAGCACCGCGGCGCGCGGCGGCGGAAGGGCAATTATTACGGCCCCTTCGCCAGCGTCTGGGCGGTCAACCGCACGGTCAACGCCCTGCAGCGAGCCTTCCTGCTGCGCACCTGCACCGACAGCTATTACGAGAACCGCAGCCGGCCCTGCCTGCTGTTCCAGATCAAGCGCTGTTCCGGCCCCTGCACCGGGGAGATCGGGACCGAGGATTACGCCGCGATGGCGGATGCGGCGCGCGCCTTCCTGGCCGGCAAGTCCAACGCCGTGAAGGACCGGATGCGCGCCGAGATGCAGGAGGCGTCCGAGGCGCTGGAGTTCGAGCGCGCCGCCCGCTACCGCGACCGGATCGCGGCGCTCTCGGCGATCCAGGGGGTGCAGGGCGTCAACACGCAGGGCGTCGAAGAGGCCGACGTGTTCGCCCTCGACGAGCAGGCCGGGCAGTTCTGCATCGAGGTGTTCTTCTTCCGCAACTTTCAGAACTGGGGCAACCGCGCCTACTTCCCGAAGGCCGACCGTTCGATGACGGCCGAGGAGGTGCTGGGCTCGTTCATCAGCCAGTTCTACGACGACAAGCCCGCGCCGCGCACGGTGCTGACCAGCCACCCGATCGAGGATGCCGAACTCGTCGCCGCCGCCCTGTCGAGCCGGGTCGATTACCGCGTCGAGATCCACCGGCCGAGCCGGAGCGAGCGGAAGAACCTCGTCGACTACGCCCAGCGCAACGCCAAGGAGGCGCTGGCGCGGCGACTCGCCGACACCGCCTCGCAGGGCAAGCTGCTGACGGCCCTGGGGCAGGCCTTCGGCATGGACCGGACGCCGCGGCGGATCGAGGTCTACGACAACTCGCACATCATGGGCACGAACGCGGTGGGCGGGATGATCGTCGCCGGCCCGACCGGGTTCATGAAGACGCATTACCGTACCTTCAACATCAAGTCGGAGGAACTGACGCCGGGGGACGATTACGGCATGATGCGCGAGGTCCTGCAGCGGCGCTTCAAGCGCCTCGTCAAGGAGGCGCCCCGCACCGAGCGGGAGGCCGCCGTCGCGGCGGCCGAGGGCGTGGACGCGCAGCCGGTGCCGGCGCCTGCCGAGGATGGCGAGGCGTTTCCGGCCTGGCCGGACCTGGTGCTGATCGACGGCGGCAAGGGGCAGCTCGACGCCGCCCGCACGGCGCTCGATGAGATCGGCGTGTCGGACGTCCCGTTGGTCGGCATCGCCAAGGGCCGCGACCGGGATGCTGGGCGCGAGACGTTTTTCGTACCAGGGCGGCCGCCGTTCAAGCTTCCGCCGCGGGACCCGACGCTCTACTTCGTGCAGCGGCTGCGCGACGAAGCCCACCGCTTCGCCATCGGCAGCCACAGGGCCAAGCGCAAGCGTGAGATGATCAAGAATCCCCTGGACGAGATCGCCGGCATCGGCCCCAGCCGCAAGCGCGCGCTGCTGCACCATTTCGGGACCGTGAAGGCGATCGAGCAGGCCGCCTTCGAGGATCTGGCCAAGACGCCCGGGGTGAACGCCGCGACCGCGCGCGCCGTCTACGATTTCTTCCATGCCGGCGCCTGAGAATCCCGCCGTCCCGGCCGCGCCCGCGGTCGAGACGTTGACGCCCGGGCCAAGCTCTGATTTCACCCCGTCGATGAACGCCGTCCTTCCCCGACGACGGTCGCCGGCCTGGACGCTCGCGAATTGCCTGACCTACGGGCGCCTCGTCGCGGTGCCGGTGATGGTCGCATTGCTGTTCTGGCCCGACTCGCACACCGCGCGCTGGACCGCGCTGGGCGTTTTCGTGGCGGCCGCGATCACCGACTATCTCGATGGGTATGTCGCGCGGACCTACCACCAGAGTTCCGCGCTCGGCCGGATGCTCGACCCGATCGCCGACAAGCTGTTGGTCTCGGCCTGCCTGCTGATGCTCGCCGCCGACCACACCATCGTCGGCTCGTCGGTCTGGGCCGCGATCGTGATCCTGTGCCGGGAGGTGTTGGTTTCGGGCCTGCGCGAGTACCTCGCCGAGCTGAAGGTCGGCGTGCCGGTCAGCAAGATCGCCAAGTGGAAGACGACCGTCCAGCTTGTGGCGCTCGGCTTCCTGGTGGCCGGCCCTGCGGGCGAGCGGGTCCTGCCCGGCACCGAGGCGATCGGCCTCGCACTGCTGTGGCTCGCCGCCGCCCTCACGATCTGGACCGGCTGGGACTACATGAGGGCTGGGATCAAGCACGTGATCGACGACCCGCGCTAGGTCATCATCCGGAGACGCGACTTCCGCGTTCCGACCAGGGTGATGACCTATGGGCGAGGTTGACGGTTCCTTTCCGGCAGGGTGACGCGATGAAGCTCGTCTATTTCGCCTGGGTCCGCGAGCGGATCGGTCGCGCCGAGGAGGAGTTGGTGCCGCCGCCGGAGGTCGCCACGGTCACCGATCTGGTTGCCTGGCTGCGCGAGCGCGGCGAGGAATACGCCTACGCGTTCGAAGATCCGGGCGTAGTCCGCGCGGCCATCGACCGGACCCATGCCAAGCCGGATGCAGCCATCGCGGGTGCCGGCGAGATCGCGTTCTTCCCGCCGATGACCGGCGGCTGAGGCCCGGAGATCCCGGCACGTAGTCCGCCGATCTTGAAAGCCGCGGTTTTCCGGCGTCTCTTGCGGTGTCGCTCCGGCCGCGTTTCAAGCCGAACGGCGCGTGGGCCGAGCCGCGTTCCTCTACGGGTTCGGCCCGCTTTTCAGCAGACGATCTAACCACCAGAAATTGCGGAACGCTCAAGCTGGGGCCGCCGTTACTCGGGACCGAAATCGGAACCGGAGTTCCCCGATGCGTCACACCCTCCTCGCCGCCGCTGCCCTGCTCAGCCTCGGCGCCGCCGCCCAAGCCCAGACCACCGTCATCGAGCGCGACCGCCCCGCCGTGGTGGTCGATCGGCCGGCCTCCGAGTCGAAGTCCGTTACCGTCCACGATCATGGCGACGGCTGCGTCAGCAAGACGGTGCGCAAGGAAAACGAGATGGGCGATTCCAAGACCGTGAAGAAAGAATCGTGCGACTGAGCCAGGCACCGTTCAAGACAGACGTGGCCCGGGCGTAGGCTTTCGCGCCTCGGTCCCTCTGCGGAAAGAACACCGCGGAACAGTAACTTAGAGCTGTACCCGATCGGATCATGATCGGGTACAGCTCTCCGGCAAGGGGCGGCGTTGGCGGCCTCAGTCGGGAAGGATACGCGGATGTCGAGTGACGCCCAGATCGTCGAAGTTCTCTCGAAGGTCACCACCGCCACGATCACGACGATCATGCTGAAGAAGGGTCTGCGCAATGTCTGGCTGCGCGGGACCCGGCCCCTGAGGCCCGGACAGCCCCGAATCGTGGGCCGCGCCTTCACCCTGCGCTTCGTTCCGGCCCGCGAGGATCTCGCCACGCCCGAATCGTGGTCGTCCCCGACCTCCACCCGCGCGGCGATCGAGGCGATGCCGGCCGGGTGCATCGCCGTCGTGGACGCGATGGGCGTCACCGATGCCGGGATCTTCGGCGACATCCTGTGCGCCCGCATGGCCAAGAAGGGCGTGGCCGCTCTGGTTACGGACGGCGTGGTGCGTGACGTTGCCGGCGTACTGGGCACCGGCCTACCGGTCTGGTGCCAGGGTGCGGCGGCGCCGCCTTCCGTGGCCGGCCTGACCTTCGTAGCCTGGCAGCAGCCGATCGCCTGCGGCGGCGTCGCGGTCTTTCCCGATGACGTGATCGTGGTGGACGAGGACGGAGCGGTGTTGATTCCGGCGGCCCTGCTTGAGACCGTGCTGGAGCTTGCCCCTGAGCAAGAGCGCTTCGAGGGCTGGATCATGGAGGAGGTCGGCAAGGGTGCCGCTCTCCCGGGGCTCTATCCGCCGAACGCCGAGAACAAGGCGCGTTACGAATCCAGCAAAGGTTGACGCCGGGCCGTTCGGTCATCGCCACATGCGGGCTGCGACCTTCGCAGGATGGTGCGTCACAGCTCGACCATGACGAGCCCCCTGAGCCTTCCTTCGCAGGCATCGTGCAAGGCCTGGGGTGCACGCTCCAGCCCTTGCACCTTCGAGCAGGCGAAACGGAGCCCGGCCTCCCGCTGCCAGGCGATCCATTCCGGAAATCCCTCTGCGCTGTCCCGGTCCGCGCTGTAGCCGCGTAGGGTCATGTCCCTGAGGATCAGCTGGAACGAGTCGAGCTCGACCGGCGCGGCGATGCTGGCGCCCGCCACGTTCAGCTCAGCGGTCAATGCGCCGAGCAAGACGAACCGCGCGCCCTCGCGCGCCGCACCCGCGGCGGCGGCCAAGTGCTCGCCGCCGACCATGTCCACGAACACATCCACGCCAGCCGGCGCGGCCGCCTTCAGCTGATCGGCGATCGGGCCCTGGTTGCGCAGGATCACCGCGTCGTAGCCGAGATCGGCCTTCATCCAATCGGCCTTGTCGACGGTGCTGGTGCTTCCGATCACCCGCGCTGCGCCGAGCTTGCGGGCGATCTGCCCGGCCATTGACCCGATCGCGCCGGCCCCGCTCGACACGAAGACGGTGTCGCCCGGGCGAAGCTGGATGCCCCGCGTCAGGGCCGCGTAGGCGGTCCAGCCATGGCCGAGATAGGCGGCGGGCTCGATCGGCCCTCGGCCGACCGCAACGCAGCGGCCGGCATCGACAACCGCGTAATCCCGCCAGCCCAGGGGATGATAAACGAAGGCGCCGACCTCGAATCCGCTCCCGGGCGGGCAGGCCACGACCTCGCCGATCGCACCATCCGCCAGGGCATCCCCGGGCCTGAGCGCCGGGAACGGAATACCCTCGACCGCTTGTGCATCCGGGCTCGCCATGAGCCGGGTCGAGATGGAGACGCGAAACCAGCGATTGCGGACGATCAGGTCGTTTGGACCGGGGCTCGGCAAACCCGTTTCCGTGATCGTGAGATCGTGGGGTTGGATCATCCCGCCGGGATAGGTGAGCAGCCGGACTGCGCGGCAACGCTCGATGACACGGTTCATGGGAGTTCCCTGGCGCGATTGCGGGATGCCGGCCGAGCCGCACCCTCTCGAATCGACAGCGCCACTCCATCAAATGACTGGTGGTCAGTCAAATTCTTGTTGACAGCTTCCAAGCTTCGTTGCTGCCGGCAGACTTGAGCCGGCCGCGGGCCTCTTTCCATCGCGTCGATCCCGGTTCACGCAGGGCGGATCACCCGCCCGTCAAGGGATCGCACCGTGCCGACCAAGCCCAGGACCAAGCCGCCTCACGAGCGGCGCGAAGATCTGATGAACGCCGCCGAGCGCCTGTTCCTCGATCAGGGCGTGGCATCGACCACGATCGAACAGATCACCGCCGGGGCGGGGGTCGCGAAGGGCAGTTTCTACCTTCACTTCTCCTCGAAGGAGGATGTGGTCGGCGGGCTCCGTCTGCGCTTTGTCGCCACCCTGCTCGACACCATCAAAGCTGCGGTCGAACGGCGCGCTGACGGAGACTGGAGCGGGAAGTTGGCGGCTTGGGCGACGGCTTGCGGCGTAGGATACGCCGCCTCCGCACGCCTCCACGAGATCGTTTTCCACGACGTGCCGCCGCCCTCCCTGGACGGTCTGGCCGACAACATCCTGATCGACGATCTGACCCGGCTGCTTGCTGATGGCGGCCAAGAACAGGCCTGGACGATCGCGAATGCCCGCTTCACGGCGGTTTTCCTGTTCAACGCCCTTCACGGGGTCGGGTTGGACGCCTCACAGAAGGGGCGGCTGGCTGTGATCGAGCCCAGGATCGTGGAGCATTGCTTCCGGCTGGTGGGGCTGCCGGCCCCGGCAGGGAGCGCTGCAGACCGCCCTAGCATTTGAAAGATATCCGCTCTGCCGTCGATCTAACATTGCCCGTTTTAGGACGCTGCCAGGTAAATAATACTTAGTATAGATTTTAAGTTGCTGACTATCACCCATAAAGTTGAGATTTTATACATCGAATGACTTCGGACATTGACCTTTTGTCGGCAACTCCGGCTTCGAGAGCAAGAAACGGGTTGGCCGCCTTGGCCGCAGCTTCATAGGCTCGGATCGACCTGTTGGAGATCCGCCATGCCGCCCGCCGACAATCATGCCATGTCCGCGCACGAATGGGCGATGCTGCTTGGCCTGTCCGTCCTCTGGGGTGGCTCGTTCTTCTTCACCGGCGTCGCGCTTGCCGGGCTGCCGCCCCTCACTCTGGTCGTTCTGCGGGTCGGGCTCGCCGCTCTGATCCTGAACCTTATCCGTCCGCTGACCGGGACACGTCTGCCGGGCACGCGCGACATCTGGGCCGCGTTCCTCGGCATGGGCCTGCTGAACAATGTCCTGCCCTTCAGCCTCATCGTCTGGGGCCAGACCCATATCGCGTCCGGCCTCGCCGCCATCCTCAACGCCACGACGCCGCTCTTCACGGTCCTCGTCGCCCACCTTCTCACGCCCGACGAGCGGATGACCGGCAACCGGCTTGCCGGCGTGCTGGTGGGTTTGGGTGGCGTCGCCGTGATGGTCGGCCCCGCCGCCGTTGCGGGATCCAGCGCGGGGTTCCTAGCCCAGCTCGCCGTGTTGGGTGCGGCCCTGTCCTATGCCGGCGCCAGCGTCTTCGGGCGGTGCTTCAAGCGGATGGGCGTTCCACCCCTCGCGGTGGCCACCGGACAGGTCACCGCCTCGGCCTTGGTGCTGTTGCCGGCGGCGCTGACGATCGATCAGCCCTGGACCCTGCCGATGCCCGGCGCGTCCGTCTGGGGCGCAGTCTTCGGCATCGCCACGTTGTCCACCGCACTCGCCTACGTGCTGTATTTCCGGATCCTGGCGCGGGCGGGGGCGACGAACCTCTCGCTCGTCACCTTCCTGATCCCGGTCTCGGCAATCCTGCTGGGCGCCCTGGTCCTGGGCGAGCGCCTCGAACCGCGGCACTATCTCGGCATGGCCCTGATCGGTGGTGGCCTGGCGGCCATCGACGGCCGCCTCCTCCCCAGGGTCCGCGGCGCCGATGGACCGTGAGTTCAGCTCTCCTGTTACCGCCAGCCCGCATCGATGAAGTAATTGTGCCCCGTGCACATGCGGGCGTCATCGGAGGCGAGGAACAGCACCAGGGCGGCGACATCGGAAGGCTGGATCCGCCCGTCCAGGCACTGCGAGGCAACGATCTCGGCCTCGCCCTCCGGGGTATACCAGCGCTCCTGACGGGGCGTCTGGACGTTGCCGGGCACGACCGCGCAGACCCGGATGCGGTCTCGGCCGAGGTCGCGGGCGAGCGCCCGGGTCATCCCCTCGATCGCCGCCTTGGCGGTCTGGTAGACGGCCAGCTCCTTCAAGCCGAGATGCCAGCTGATCGAGCCGAAGTTCAGGATCACGCCGCCGCCGGCCCGGCGCATCGCCGGGACGGCGGCCTGCGCGGCGAAGAACAGGTGACGCAGATTCACCGCCATCCGGTCGTCCCAATATTCGGGCGTGACGTCCTCGAGCTTGTGGCGATCGTCGTTGCCGGCATTGTTGACCAGGACGTCGAGCCCGCCGAGCGCGGATTCGGCCTCCGCCACCAGGGCGCGGACGGCGTCGACATCGGTGAGATCGCAGCGGCGGTAGAGCGGCGGGTGCGCCGCACCGGGGGACAGGCGCGCGACCAGGACTTCCGCCGGCTCGTCGGCGATGTCGCAGAACACGACCCGGGCACCCTGGGCGACGAAAGCTTCGACCAATCCTTCACCGATCCCGGAGGCGCCGCCCGTCACCAGCACGCGTTTCCCGCGAAGAGTTGGGTAGATGGCGCGCGTCGAGGTTGAGGACATCGGCAATTCTCCGAAGGCTGAGACGGTGCAGAATCGTCAGCTCGGCGCCATCTCTTCGAAGAGTCGACGATTCGCACCGCCGCCGCAATCCTGTCCCGGTCACCGGCCGATCCGCGAAGCTCGGCGGCCATTGTCCAAACGTTAACGCTTTCGGAATCACATCGCCGCGTCTTCTAGAAAGGAACACGCGATGCCCCTGCGCCTGGAACTCAAGCCGCTCGAGCGGCTGATCATCAACGGCGCGCTGATTCGCAACGGCGACCGGCGCTCGACCTTCCTGATCGAGACGCAGTGCAAGTTCCTGCGCGAGAGCGAGATCATCACGGAGAGCGAGGCCGACACGGCCTGCAAGCAGATCCACCTCACCCTGACTGTGATCTACCTGGCCGACGACCCGGCGGCGGGGATCGACCTGTTCTTCCGCCAGGCCGGGGAGCTGATCCGGTTAATGCCGGCGGCGGCGCCGCAGATCGCCGCGATCGCCGAGGCCGTCGAGGCCGGCACGTTCTATCCGGCGATTAAGCTCGGCCGGAAGCTCGTGGAATGGGAAGCCGGGATGCTGGCTGAGGCGATGCCGGCCGAGCCGCCGGAATCCAACGCGGCTGGCTGACTGCGCCGTCCGGGTCTCAGCCCGGATTGCCCTGGAGGCCGGCGGCGATCTCGTTGTTGATCTGCACGAGGTTGGCGATCTTCTCCGGCGTCGGCTCGATCATCGTGTCGACGCAGCTGCGCAGCACGAATACGCCGAGGTTGCCGATGCCCCGCTTGATATCGGCCGGCAGCGGGTTCTCGTCGGCGGTCGCCTCGCTTGCCAGAATGGTCCAGACGCGCTGGTTGAACGACAGGGCCTCGTTAAGGCGTTTGGTGTCGCCGGCCGCGAGCCCGTGGCTGGCGCCGATCAGCTGCTGGGCCGCCTTCAGCAGGACCGCCGATTCGGCTTCGCGCGGCGTCAATGCGGACCGGGACGTCCGGGCATAGGCGTTGGCGGCGTAGTTCATAGGCGGTCCAGCCCTATCGCATCGGACCTGCCGGGTGGGCAGGCTTGCGTGTAGCTGTCGCAGATCAAGTGTTAAGGCCGCGTGAGCATCCGTCCGCCATGATGCCGCCGGGTTGGACAGAGACCAGGGTTTGTGGTCGCGGAATGCCGGCCACCGGATCGCGTCAGAGATGCTGAACTTCTTGCTTGGAACCGTTGCCGGCGGCCTGATTGCCGCCGTACTGACCATCGCGGCAGCCCGGCAGCCGGAGGTTCAGGCGCGTCTCGGGCTGCGACCGGCTCCGGTAGTGGCGGCGCTCGCGGCGGTGACCAAGCCGCGCGAGCCGGATTGCGTCAAGCCACCCGAGGCGCCCACCGTCGGAAGCCGGGATATGCTGTTCAACCGCCAGCGGTTCTGGTCGGTCGCGCCCTGATGTCAGAGCGTCCCGATCAGCACGAGCAGCATCGTCGTGGCGACTGTGGTGCTGATGAAGCCGCAGAGGGCGGCCGCGAAGGACGGGCCGGTGCGATCGGTGGTGGGGGCCTGGAGATCGGACGACAGCAGGGCGGTGGTCATCGGCGCATAACCTTGTCGGCGACGTGCGTCGCTATGTCGGGATGATGCTGCGGGGCCTGAACGTACGAGGTGCGCGGATGCACCCGGTCAGTCGCAGCGGTTGATTTTCTTGGCGATGCGGAGGCCGCGCAGCTCGCTGCGCAGGTCGATGGCCACCACGCCCTCGCCGCAGCGCTCGAAAGCGTCGCGGGCGTCGTCGTAGCGGTCGCCGACCTCGTCCAGCGTGTCGCAGACGCGGTCATGGTTACCCAGCCGCGCCTCCTGGCGCGCCTGGAAGCGCAGGGCGTTGGCCTCATCGACCTTGCGCTGGGCCTCGAGGCACGCCGGCAGGGCCAGCGCCGACGAGGTCAGAGCGAGGAGCGACAGGGCACCGGCCAGGGCCGTCTTGGCGAGGCCGGTCGTCAGGGAGAAGCCGTAGCGGGAAGAGTCCGAACGGGCGCTCACGGGAATACTCACGACTTGTTTTCTGTGGTGGCCCCGAACGACGAGGCTGCCGGGTTTCTCGGGACGGCGCGTATCCATCCCCTCTCTGTCCGCTGAAACGGTGAAGCTGCTGTGAAGGTTCCGACTGAACTACGCCTTCCGACGTAGGCGCGAGGTGAGGATGGCCGAGAGGCCGACCGGGGCCGGCCCCATCGGGTCGACCCCGACATCGTACTGCTTCGGCATCGGCTTGAGCTTGCCGTGGCTGTGCCCGTGCAGGTTGAGCGCGCCCCGGCCCATCCCGTTCCAGGTCCGGAACGCATAGTGGCACAGCACCACCATCCGGTCCTCGACCAGGCATTCCGCGTAATGCCGCACGGAGGCCCAGCCCGGAGCCCCGAGCGTGTCGGGGCCGTCATTGTTGCCGACGATCAGGTGCTTCTCGCCATTGAGCCCGTCCAGGATCTCGCGGATCCGTGCGCCGCTCGGGCCGAGCGCGAAGTCCCCGAGGTGCCAAACGGTGTCGCCCGGGGCCACCGCGGCGTTCCAGGCGGCGATCAAGCCGGCATCGTGGGCGTCGAGGTCCGGGTACGGCCGGTGGTCGAAGCGTAGCGCCCTTTGGTCGCCGAAATGGGTATCGCCCGTGAAGAAGGTGGCCACCGATCCGCTCCGTCGAATGTCCCGCCCGTCCGCCTATCCGTCAGCTAGAGCCGGAGACCCGGATGCCGACGCGGTCACAGCGCTGACGCGGGATCGACGACCAAGAAGCCGGCGCGCTGGCGGCACAGAGGGTCTACCGCACCACACCGCGCTTCGTGATGTGCCGAAGCGTAGCGGCGGCGGCGCGGGTATTGTCCAGCCAGCCGCGCGATCGCTCGCTACCCTGGCGATGAGGCGGCGGGGTTGTCACAGCGCCGGTTGGGTCCAGCTCCTGCCTCCACTTGCGCGCAAACGGGGGCTGGTTTGATGCAACATCGGCCTGTTGTTATGCCGACCTTGAAGCAAGAAATGTAAGAAATTTACATTTCTACAGCCTTCTCAGACCGGATCATCTGCGCAGAAGAATTTTACATTGCGATGTTACGGACCAAACACTAGCGCAGGCATAGCGTTCGCCACATCCGGGGCGTTGATGATCGCGGGTCCGCTTGCGCTCTCGCCCGCTCTGCATGAGTACCCGTAGTCCATCTTCGTCAGGCTGACCTGCACAACCGCCTTCTTTCAACCCACGATCCCGAAGATTCCGCGGTCCTGCAGCCTACGCTGCGCCCGGAAGACATGCTGCTGCGGCAGATGTTGATCGCCCCCCACACGCGGATCGACACGGTCTACTTGGTGGAATCGGGCATCATCTCGGTGACGAACGATGGTGCAAGCGGCCGGGTCGAAATCGGGCTGATCGGCCGCGAAGGTCTGGTCGGCGCCAGCCCGATCCTGCTCGGGGACGACCGCACCCCCTACACCCACTTCGTGCAGGCCGCCGGGCACATGCGGTCGATCGATGCGCAGCTCCTGCTCGGGCTCGCGGAGGCCGAATATGACCGTCTGATCGGCGGGCCGACGGCGCCGATCGACTGAGGATCTTGGACGCCGCGACGGCCCGGCGCATGGCGATCCGGCCGACAGCCGTGTGTGCCGGACAGCGATGATCGATCCCGCCCCCGACCGGCGATGCGCCGGTTGACGCCATCACTTCCCGGCGCGAAGCCTGCGGACCAATACGAAGACGGCGGAGGAACGGGCGATGCTGGGGACGGTCGGGTTCGCGTTCCTGGCGGGGCTCCTGTCGGTTCTGTCGCCCTGCGTCCTGCCGCTGGTGCCGATCGTGCTCGGGACCGCGGCGTCGGAGCATCGGCTCGGGCCGGTGGCGCTGGCTCTCGGCCTGGCCCTGTCCTTCACGGCCATCGGGCTGTTCGTGGCGACGATCGGCTTCTCGATCGGGCTCGACGGCGACGTGTTCCGCGGCGCCGGAGCCGTGCTGCTGATCGTCCTCGGCCTGGTGCTGATGCTGCCGCGGCTCCAGGCGCAGGTCGCCACCGCCGCCGGGCCGGTGGGGGCCTGGGCCGAGGACCGGTTCGGCGGGTTCGGGTTCGGGGGCCTGTCCGGCCAGTTCGGCGTCGGCCTGTTGCTCGGCGCGGCCTGGAGCCCCTGCGTCGGGCCGACGCTCGGGGCCGCCTCGCTTCTGGCCGCCCGGGGCGAGCATCTCGGCAGCGTCGCCCTGACTATGCTGGCGTTCGGGATCGGGGCCGCGGCCCCGCTGATGGTGCTCGGCTTCGTCTCCCGCGAGGCGCTGATGCGCTGGCGCGGCGGCCTCGCGGCGGCCGGCAAGGGCGTGAAGGCGGCCCTGGGGGTAGTGATGGTGGCGCTGGGGCTCCTCATCCTCACCGGCACCGACAAGCGGGTCGAGGCCGCGGCGGTCGCCGCCTCACCGGACTGGCTGAATGCCATCACCACGCGTTACTGACGGGCGCAGCATCGTCCGCCGAAGGCCGGCCGTCAGCCTGGGACGATGCCGGTGAACACCGCCTCGGCGGCCTTGGCCCGGAGTTCCGCATGACCGAGTCCCCCCGTCTGACCAGTCTCGCCCATGGCGGCGGCTGCGGCTGCAAGCTCGATCCGGCGATCCTACGCCGGCTGCTGGCCGAGCAGCCGGCCGCCGGCCCGTTCGAGCGGCTGCTCGTCGGCAACGAGACTTCCGACGACGCCGCGGTCTGGGCCCTCGACGACGGCACCTGCGTGATCGCCACCACCGACTTCTTCACCCCGATGGTGGACGACCCGGTCGAGTTCGGGCGGATCGCCGCGACCAACGCGATCTCGGATGTCTACGCCATGGGCGGACGGCCGATCTTTGCTCTGGCGATCCTGGGCATGCCGGTAGGCAAGATCGAACCCGACGTGGTCGCCCGGATCCTGCGCGGCGGCGCCGAGACATGCGCCGAGGCGGGGATCCCGGTGGCCGGCGGCCATTCGATCGACACGCCGGAGCCGATCTACGGGCTCGCGGTGATCGGCACCTGCCGCCGGGAGGCGGTGCGGCGCAACGCCGACGCGCGGGCCGGCGACGCGGTGATCCTCACGAAGCCGCTCGGCGTCGGAGTCTATTCCGCGGCGATCAAGCGCGAGGCGCTGGAGGCGGCCGACTATCGCGACTTCGTCGCCACCACCACCCGGCTCAACACGGTCGGGATCGAACTCGCCGCCGAGCCGGCGGTCCATGCGATGACCGACGTGACCGGCTTCGGCATCCTGGGCCACGGGCTCGAGATCGCCCGCGGCGCCGGCCTGACCTTCGCGCTCAAGGCCGGCGCTTTGCCGTTCCTGCCCCGGGCCGAAGCTCTGGCGCAGACAGGCTTCGTCACTGGGGCCTCGCACCGCAACTGGAACGCGTTCGGCGCCGAGGTCGACCTGCCCGCGGGCTATCCCGATTGGCGCCGCCACCTGCTCACCGACCCGCAGACCTCCGGCGGCCTGCTGGTGACCTGCGACGAGCCCCAGGCGGAGGCGATCCTGGCGCGCATCCGGGCGGCCGGTTACGCAGCCGCGGCCCGGATCGGCCGCATGGAGGCTGGCCCCGCCCGGATCCGTGTGGACGGCTGATGGCGCGCGCGGTCCGAGAGGCAATCTTCACCCTTCGCGGCCAGACTGCGCGCCCCGCCCGACGCGCGAACCGCCCTTGACCGACGCCGCTTCCTCACCGCCCGCCCACGGCGTCGCCGGCTGGCCGTTCGCCCCCGCCGCCGCCGGACCGGGGCGGCCGGCCGCCCTGCCCGACGGACGGCCCTGGCCGCGGATCCGCGTCGTCACCCTGGCGGCTCCCGGCATCGATGCGACCGCGACCGCGGCCTCGATCCTGTGCCAGGATTACGCGGAGCTCCGGCACGACCTCGTGCCGCCCGGGTTCGGACGTGCCCATATCGAAGCGATCCTGGCCGAGCCCGGCTGCGACGCCCTGCTGTGGCTCCGCCCGGGCGATCTTCTCGCGCCTGGAGCGCTGACCGCCCTGGCCCTGGAGGCCGCCCTGACCGGCGCGGCGGCGGTCGCGGGCCTGCGGGTCCTGTTCGCCGACACAATCCTGGAACTCGACATCCCCGGGATGGAGGTTTCGGACGGGGTGCCGTTCCCCGGCGGCGCGGTTCTGTGGATGCGCGCGGCGCTCCACCGCCACGCCGTGCTCGACGCCGACGGTGATCTGCACGCCTCGGCCGCCTGGTCGGCCCTTCCCCCCGCCGCTCGCTCGCGCATCGGCCGTCCGGTGCTGCTCCAGCGCGTGAACGAGGCGCCGGCCGCGCGATCCGGCAGCCTGGCGATCGTCTCGCTGACCGGCACCGGCACCCAGGGCGGCGCCGGCGTCGCCCAGAGGCGGCTCGCCGAGGCGCTGGCGCTCGCCGGCCATCGCGTGACCGGCGTCGCGCTGAGCGACCGGCCGGAGGCCGCCGAATGGACGGACCGGTTCCCGCAGGCCGAGGCGGCGATCGCGGCCGCCGCGCCCGACCTCGTGCTGGTCGGCAACCTGCACGGCGCCACCCGCAGCCTCGACGTGGCCGGGCGGCTGGCCCGCAGCAGCCCGACGGCTCTGGTGCTGCACGACCTGTTCCCACTCACCGGCCGCTGCTGCCATCCGCGCGACTGTACCCGCGCTGCCACCGGCTGCGACGCCGAATGTCCCGGACCGGACGAGTACCCGCAGCTCGCCCCCGGGCGGATCGCCGGCATGCACGCCCGCAAGCGCGCGGTGCTGGCCGAACCGGCCGGGCCGTGGCTGCTCGCCAATTCCGACTGGACCCTGGCCCGGGCCCGGGACCTCGCGCCGCCCGGCGCGGTGGCCGAGCGGATCCAGCTGGCCTTTCCGACCGCGACCTTCCGGCCCGGCGACCGCGCCGCCCTGCGCCGTCGGCTCGGCCTGCCGGCGGGGGACGTGCTGATCCTGATCTCGGCCGTGATCGTCGACGGGCCCGACAAGGGTTTCTCGGATCTGCGCGCCGCGCTCCAGGCGGTGGCCCGGCCGGGGGTCGGCGTCGTCGCGATCGGTCGGCTCGATGATCCGGCCCGGCTCGGCCTGCCGAACCTGTTCGCCCCGGGGCTGATCGCCGACGAGGACAGCCTGGCCACATGGTACGGCGCCTGCGACCTCCACGTCACTGCGAGCCGCCACGAGACCCTCGGACAGACCCCGATCGAGGCGGGTCTGTGCGGCGTACCGACGCTGGCCTACCGCACCTCCGGGCTGACCTCCGCGGTGATCGACGGCGTGTCCGGCCGGCTCGTTCCGGTGAAGCCCGGCGCCCTGGCCCGGGCCCTGGCCGAGCTGGTGGACGATGCCGGGGCCCGGGCGCGGCTCGGCGCCTTCGCCCGGATCGCCCTGGAGAGCCGCCACAGCCCCGCCGCCGCCGCGCTGTCGCTCGACGCGATCGTCCGGGCGCGGAAGCTGCTGCCCGGCGCCGCGCGGCTGGCCTTCGCCCCGGCGATGCTCGGCCATTTCCCGTTCGCGGCCGAGCGCCAGAAGAGCGCGACCGGCACCGTGCCGGCGCCTTCGCGGCCGCTGGTACGCCGGCTGCGGCGCGCCAAGCAGATGGTGCTCGGCCGACGCATGCCCCTGTTCGTGCGCCGCTGCCTCTACCTCGCCGGCACCCTGCGGCGGAGCGTCCCGTGAAGCCGGGGCCCAAGCGGATCTATCTCGACCAGACCCATCTGCGCACGCACGTCACCGGGATCGAGCGGATCACCCTGGACCTGTTCGCCCCGGACCGGCTGGCACCCCACGAGGTGCGGGCCGTCTCCAGCGGCTCGCTGCCGGGGATGATCGGCCAGCAGCAGCTCGGCCTGCCACTGCGCGCGCTCGCCGACCGGGACGCGCTGTTCCTGTTCCCGGGCTTTCCGCCGGGGCCGCTCTGTGCGGTCGCGGCGGCGCGCTGCCTCCTCTACGTCCACGATACCTTCCTGCTCGACCGGCCGGAGGATCTGAGCCTGAAAAGCCGGCTCTACATGAGCCCGAGCTTCGCCCGCGCCCTGCGCTGGTGCCCGAACCTGTTCGTCAACAGCCGCACCACCGGCAGGGCGACCCGGGCCGTCTGCGCGCCGGAGGCCCGGGTCGCCCTGCTGCGCCCGTCCGTGCGCGACGCCTTCAATCTCGGTGACTTGCCGGGGCCAGCTGCCTACGTCCCGGGCGCGCCGATCCGGATGCTGGCGATCGGCACGATCGAGCCGCGCAAGAATTATCCGGCCTCCCTGGCCCTGGTCGGGGCACTTAACCGCGCGGGGGTGCCGGCGGAGCTCCACCTGGTCGGGCGGGTCGGCTGGGGCCGTCACGCCCTCCTGGACGACCCGCCGCCCTTCCTGCACCGCCACGGCTACCTGGCCGACGCGGCACTGCGGGATCTCGCCAGCTCCTGCCACCTCCTGCTCTCGACCTCGAAGGCGGAAGGGCTCGGCCTGCCGCTCCTCGAGGTCCAGCATGGCGGCCTGCCCGTGGCGGCACCGGATGCGCCGGTGTTCCGCGAGGTGCTGGGCGCCTCCGGTCTGATGATCCGACCGGAGGTGCCCGAGGCGGCCGCGTCGGCGCTGATGGACTGGATCATCGGGGGCGGGCTGGCCCGGGCGGCGGCCGCGAGCCGCGGGAACGTGACGCGCTGGAATGCCGCCGCGGCCGAGGATCGGGCGCGTTTCCAGGCGTTCCTGGCCGGGGATCCGGCGGCCTACGCGGCATCGGACGCCGTGATCGTCGCGTGAATCCGTTTACGTAGTCCCCAACAATTACAGGCCTGTTGGCGCCACAAAAACGTGACAGAGCGTTCTAGTTGGGTATGCGATATCTACACGAAGCCTGCTGCAGGTTGCGCTTCAAGGCGAGAGTACTGGTTCGGTATGCTGATTGCTGCAGTGGCGGGACGACATCGCCTCGGTCGAGGTCTCGTCCCGGAACGGCACGCGGGTGACCGGAAAGGGGACGGGAGCCGGATGGCGGTTCAGGGCGGCACCGACCGCCTCACGGTCGGTCAGGAGCGAGGCGCATGTTCGACTTCTCGACACGCATGAGCGGTGAGCAGCCCGTCCGCATGGTGCTGCCGCAACCCGCCGAGCCGCGCACGGAGGCGCGCGTGATCCTGCGCCGCCTGTGGCTGGGCAGCGGCTTCATCGTGCTCGGCGCCCTGTTCATGGTGGCGGCCGCAGTGGCGCTGCTCGGCCTGATCCCGCCGCGCTACACCTCGTCCATCCAGGTACTGGTCGATCCCAGCGATCTCCGGGTCGTCGAGAACGACGTCAACGCGCGCCAGCCCCAGGCCGATAGCGGCGTGTCGATCGCCGAGAGCCAGGTCCGGGTGATCCAGTCCGACAACGTCCTGCGCCGGGTCATCGCCACGCTGCATCTCGACCAGGATGACGAGTTCGTTATGCCGGACGGCAACAACCCGACGCTCGCCTGGATCAAGGGCGCGCTCGGCATGGTGCCGCCGGCGGCGAGCCGCGACCCGGTCAACATCGCCCTCGACACGCTCCAGACCAAGCTCAGCGTGCGCCGGGCCGAGCGGACCTTCGTGATCGACGTCTCGGTCCAATCGCGCGATCCCGAGAAGGCCGCTCGGATCGCCAACGCGATCGGCGCGGCCTACTTCGCCGAGGAGGCAGCGGCCCGCACCGAGACCGCCCGGCGTGCCTTCGACGCCCTCACCGGACGGCTCGGCAGCCTCAAGCGCGACGTCGAGCAGGCCGAGGGCGAGGTGGTGCGCTACCGCGAGGCCCACAAGCTCGTGGCTTCGAGCGGCCGCCTGCTCACCGATCAGCAGCTCGGCGACCTGAACCAGCAGCTCGTCACCGCCTCGATCAAGACCGCCGAGGCGAAGTCGCGCCTGGACCAGGCCCGCAAGATGCGCACCTCGGATCCGAGCACCGCCCTGCCCGAGATGCTGCAATCCCTGGAGATGCAGGCGCTGCGGCAGCAATACGCCACGCTCTCGCGCAACACCGCCGAGCTCGCCACACGGCTCGGCGAGCGCCACCCGGCCATGGCGGAGCAATACGCGCAGCAGCGCGACCTCCAGCGCCTGATCCAGCGCGAGAAGGAGCGGATCATCGACACGACCCAGAAGGATTACGACCGGGCCGCCGCCAGCGAGGCGGCGATCCGGGCCAATCTCGACCGGGTCAAGAATGAGACGGTGAGCAGCGACCGCGCCTATGTCGGACTGCGCGAGCTGGAGCGGACCCTGGAGGCCCGCCGTGGGGTCTACGAGGCTTATCTGAAGCGCGCCCGCGAGGCGAGCGAGCAGGAGCGGCTCAACACCACCAACGTCCGGATCATCTCGGAGGCGACCCCGGCCCGGCAGCGGACCTTCCCGCCCTCGCCGAAGATCGTGCTGCCGGTGGCTCTGGTGCTCGGCCTGCTGCTCGGCGGCGCCATCGCGTTGGCGCTCGGCGCCGACAGCGACCGCCGCCGGTTCCGCCGCGCGGCCGCCCGGCCCGGAACGAGCTTCCGGGCCGCCGATGCGTGATGTCGAGGCCCCGGGCCCGGCAGATCCAGAGGCGGCATGGCAAGACCGGGCCGTGCCGGACCGTTCCGCATCGCCCGGTCGCGGGGCGACGGACCCGTCCACGACCGTCACGCTGTTCGGCTACAGCTTCCACACCGGCTCGGCTCCGGCGATCGTCGCGGCTGTCGCGGCGCATCACGCGCTCGGCCCCCGGACGATCGTGACCGCCAATGTCGACCACATCGTCCAGCTCGCCGAGGATGCGGATTTCCGCGACGCCTACGCCCGTGCCGCCGCCCGAACCCTGGACGGCATGCCGCTGGTCTGGCTCGCCCGGGCGGCGAGCGGACGGCCGGCCGAGCGGATCACCGGCCACGACCTCCTGGCCTGCGTGCTGGCCGACCCGCCGCCTTTCGCCCGCCGGGTGTTCTTCGTCGCGGCCCGGCAGGATGCCGCCGACACCCTGACCACGCGCCTCCAGGCCGCCGGCCTCCCGGACGGCGCCGTGGCGAGCGCGGTCCCGCCCTTCGGCTTCGAGGACGACGCATCCTATGGACGGGCCCTCGCCGAGCGGATTCGCACCCACGGCACGACCCTGCTGGTGATGGGCGTCGGCGCGCCGAAATCGGAGATCTGGGTCGATCGCCAGGGCCGCGCGCTCGGCAACCCGGTGGTGTTCTGCGTGGGCGAAGCGCTCTCGGTCGCGGCGGGCTACGTGCCCCGCGCCCCGTGGCTGATGCAGCGGCTGGGGCTCGAATGGGTCTTCCGCTTCCTCTGCGCGCCGCGGCGGCTGTTCCGCCGCTACTTCATCGAATCCTGGCGCTTCATCGGCATCGCCGCGCGGGACCGGGCTTCGGGGCGGCGTGATTGAGGGCCGGGGCGGCGCCCGTCGCGCCGGTCTGAGCCCGTCCACGCTCGCAATGACGGTGTGAGGCGCATTCCGTCACGTCAAGGCGTCGCAGGCGTCCTACGCAAACAGCTCCGGCCGCCGCAATTGCAGCGCGTACAGCAGCAGCAGCGACTTCATGTCGGTGAGCGCGCCGCGACGGCTCATGGCGACGAGTTCCGACAGCGGGATCTCGTGGACGGCGACCGCCTCGCCCTCGGCGGCCAGGCCACCGCCCGCGCCCGTACGATCGGATTCGCCGTAGGCTGCCAGTAACAGGTCCATCCGCTCGGTCGAGATGCCCGGCATCGTCCAGGCGCTCGCCACGAGGTCGAGGTCGCCGAGCCGCAGCCCCGTCTCCTCGACAGCCTCGCGCCGGACCTCGTCCTCCGGGGCGCCGTCGTCGAGAAGGCCTGCCGGCACCTCGACATGGCTCGGCGGGCCGCCCGAATAGAGCACCGGCGCCCGGAACTGCGAGACCAGCGTCGCGACCCGCCGGACCGGATCATAGGGCAGAACCGCGACGGCCCGGCCGTGATCTTCCATTTCGCGGGTGATGCGCGTGCCGTCGTCCTGCATCACCTCGGCCACGAGGTACCGGGCCCACCCCTCGTGCACGAGGCGCACGCCCCCGATCCGTGGTGCCATGCCGTCTCCGCCTCAATCTAGGGACCGCGACGGATCGCTCAGGAATGCGGCGGCTTCGCGGAGGCCCTCATGCGGAAGCGCAGGCGATCCCCGTCCCGCTCGGCCGAATCGAGCGCGGCGCCCTCCTCCCGCACCATGTTCGGGATGTCGATCATCGCCATCGGATCGGTGCAGGTCACCATGAGGACGCGCCCGGCCCCCAGGGCGCGCAGGGCCTTGCGCGTGCGCAGCACCGGCAGCGGGCATTTCAGCCCCGTGAGGTCGAGCTCGACGCTCTCCGCCGCATCATCCAGCAAAGGTATGGCTCCAGGGCCAGCTTCCCTACCACTCGTGATAGCCGAAGATCGGACCGCGATAGGTGTCCGGCGCAAAAACATAATAGGTCGGGCCGTAATAGCCGTATTCCATGTTGCGGCCCGGGGTCGGCGCGTAGGCGTAGCCGTAGCCGAACGGCTCCGGATAGCCGTACTCGCCGTAATAGCTGTATTCCGGCCGGACGACCCGCGCGTCGGCGACCACGGCCGAGCGCCCGACCGGAGCGGCGTGCGGGGCTCGGTACGGGCCCAGATCGGCAGCGGAGCAGGCGCCGCCGGCGGTCACGGCGGAGACCAGGCCGGCCGCGAGAGCGGCGGTGAAGCGGGGCATGGCACGGACTCCTCGACAAGGGATTCGGCCTCGGAGGGATCCGATCTCATGGCCGAAACCCGATAAGCCTTGCGGGCCTTGTTCGAAGCTTGCGGCGCACGTTTAACGTGCGGTGGGTCGCGTGCGCGAGCCGGCAAACAAAAGCGCCCGGCCTCGCGGAGACCGGGCGCCTTCAAACCGATTGGATCAGGGCTTACCAGCCGTAATCGTAATAGCCGTAGGCCGGGGCGTAGCCGTAAGCCGGATAGGCGTAACCGCCGACCGGGGCGTAGCCATAGGCCGGATAGCCGTAGCCGCCGTAATAGCCGTAGCGGGGCGTGGCGCTGGCTGCCAGGGCACCGCCGATGATGCCGAGGGCGGCACCGGCCGCAACTGCACCGGCGACCCGGCCGCCATAGCCGCGGCGGTAGCCGTAGCCGCCGTAATAGCCGCGCCGCCAGCCGACCGTGTCGATCTGGGTGCTCGGGCCGCCGACCTGCACGGCGGTCTGCGCCGGCAACGGGGCGGCCTCGGCTGCGGTGAACGAACCGGCGATCATGGCCAAGGCCGAGGCGCCGGCGACGACGGATGTGGTGATGCGGGACATGGACACCTCCTCCACGCGCTGAACGATCGGCGTGTGAACATCCAGGTATCGCACTTCGTTCCAGGCGCCGGTGTGCGGCCGCACGACGCTCAGGATCGGCGGTTCAGAACACGCATTCCGTGAAGGCTGGACGCACGCAGGCGCTCCAGCGGCCCTCGTAATCGGCGAGCAGATCGTCCGCCCGGGTGCGCCCAGCCGTGACGATCGCCTCGAGCGGCTGAAGGTAGACCGTCTCGTCGCGGCCCTCGGCGTCGCGGCGGTCGCGGGCGCGCAGGCCGGCGCGGGCGATGGCGAGCGCCTCGGCGGCGACGGCGCCGAGCGTGGTGTTGGCCACCGGGGCGGCGAGGCCGAGGCGCGGCGCGGTGGCCCGGGCGGCCTCGCGGTTGGCCGGGCTCCAGCCCTTCACGAGATCCAGGGCGGCGTCCAGCGCCGCCTCGTCGTAGAGCAGCCCGGCCCAGAACGCCGCCTGGGCCGCGATCATGCCGGGATCGCCAACATCGGCGCCGCGCATCTCCAGGAAGCGCTTGAGCCGCACCTCCGGGAAGGCCGTGGAGGCGTGATTGGCCCAGTCGGCGACCGTGGCGTACTCGCCCGGGAGCTGCGCCAGCTTGCCGGCCATCAGGTCGCGGAACGAGGCGCCCGAGACGTCGTGGTAGATGTCGCCGCGCTTGACGAAATACATCGGCATGTCGAGCAGCCAGTCGACATAGGCCTCGTAGCCGAACCCGGATTCGAACGCGAAGGGCAGCATGCCGGTGCGGTGCGGATCGGTGTCGCGCCAGATCTCGGAGCGGCGGGAGAGGAAGCCGTTAGGCCGCCCGTCGGTGAAGGGCGAATTGGCGAACAGGGCGGTCGCCACCGGCTGGAGCGCCAGGGAGGCGCGCATCTTGCGCACCATGTCGGGCTCGGAGGCGAAGTCGAGATTGACCTGCACGGTGGCGGTGCGCAGCATCATGTCGAGGCCGAGGGAGCCGACCTTCGGCATGTAGCCGGCCATGATCTTGTAGCGGCTCTTGGGCATGACCGGCGTCTCGTCCCGGCGCCAGCGCGGGCTCATGCCGAGCGTCAGGAAGCCGATATCGAGCGGATCGGCCGCGCGCTTGGTCGCCGCCAGATGGGCAGCGAGCTCGGAAGCGGTGGCGTGCACATCCGGCAGCGCCGCCCCGGAGAGCTCGAACTGCCCGCCCGGCTCGATCGAGATCGCCCCACCTTCCTCTGCGGAGAGACCGATGATGTTGCCGAGATCGAGGATCGGCTCCCAGCCCGTCTCCCGGGCCAGCCCTTCCAGCAGCGCGCGGATGCCGCGTTCACCGTCATAGGGCACCGGCTCGCGGCTCTCCCGATAGAACGGGATCTTCTCGTGCTCCGTGCCGATGGCGAATCGCGCGCGCGGCTTCTCGCCGGCGGCGAACCACTCGATCAGTTCGGCGCGCGTGGTGAGCGGCGTGGTGTCGTTGCTGTCGCGCGCCATGCGCTGCCTGCCCGTGCCTGTGAACCATACGCCCGGGACGGGAGCGCACCGGAATGCTCCGGCGAGTCCGTCCGGCTCAACCCCGTCCCGCGAGCGGAGACCGGACGGACGCTCGCGCCGGCTTCGAGAGCACGGCGCGGGCGGCGTCCGGTTCGGGACATAATCGAGGCTTCGGGAACCGACAACGCGGCGCCGTGGACCGGGGCCCCTGTTCACCCCGCTTCGACGGAACAATCCCGTGGCCCGCCGCTCTCATGTGCGCCGGCACACACGCTCCGGCCGGCCTTTGCGTCAGCGCGCGTCGCCGAGCACCGCCTGGACCAGGGTCAGCACCGCGACCGCCGCCGTGTCAGCCCGCAGGATGCGCGGCCCGAGCGACAGCGCGACCGTGTTCGGCCGCGCCCGGATCGCCGCCCGCTCGTCTTCCGAGAAGCCGCCCTCCGGCCCGACCAGGACGGCGAGGGACGGCGGCTGCACGGGATCGGCGGCCTCCCGCAGGGCCCGTACCGGATCGCTGACGGGGGCGTCCTCGTCGCAGAACACGAGCAGCCGCTCGGGCGCGAGACCGGCGAGCGCCGGGCCGAGCTTCTCCGGCTCCGGACAATCGGGGATCGCCAGGATGCCGCATTGCTCGGCGGCCTCGACGGCGTTGGCGCGCAGGCGGTCCATGTTGATCCGCTCGCCCTGCGTATAGCGGGTGATGACCGGGCGGATCGTCCCGGCGCCCATCTCGACCGCCTTCTGGGCCAGGTAATCGAGCCGCGCGCTCTTCAGGGGCGCGAACAGGTAGTGCAGGTCGGCGCGCGGCGTCTGGACGCGGGTGCGCTCAGAAACGTGGAGATCCGCGTCCTTCCGGCCGGTCTGCACGAGGTGCGCGCGCCATTCCCCGTCCCGCCCGTTGAACACCAGAACCGGATCGTCGGGCCCCCGGCGCAGGACGTTGAGCAGGTAATTCGCCTGGGCCCGGTCGAGCGGCAGGACCACGCCGGCGGCGAGGTCCGATTCGACATGGAGACGCGGGGCGGTGAAGTCGTAGGCCGGCATGACCGGGTGGTCGCGCGCGCCAGCGGAGCTGTCAACGCGGGCCGAGGCGCCCGGCAACCCCCAAACCTGTTGCGAAAAGGTAACGAAGGCCGGTTTTTGGCGCTTCCCCCACACCAGCATGGCCTCGCCGGTTTGCCGCTCGATTGACGCCACATTCCTATGGCGAACCCAGGTGAACGGAGTGGGGCCGGCGGTGCGCGGGTTCCGGCAGGCGTCTGAGGGAGTCGCAGGATGGCATACGGGAGCTTGAGTCTGGGGGCGGCGGCGCTCGTCGGCGGCCTGCTGTTCGGCACGGCGGCCTTCGCGCAGGGCGCGGCGCCGGAATGCGGAACGATCCAGAAGACGCTCGCCGAGCGCAAGGCGCTGGTCTCCCGCGCCAACGCCGCGTCGAACAGCAAGAAGAAGATGACGCCGCAGGAAGCCTGCGCGCTGTTCGGCAAGCTCCAGTCCAACGGTGCCGAAGGCATGAAGTGGATCGCCGCCAACAAGGAATGGTGCTCGATCCCGGATTCCTTCGCTGAGGGCTTCAAGGCCGACCACCTCAAGGTCAGCGGCATCCGCACCAAGATCTGCGGCGTCGCGGCCCAGGCGACCAAGATGGAGGCACAGGCCCGCGCCCAGGCCCAGAACGGCGCCAGCAGCGGCCTGCTCGGCGGCCCGGGCCTGACCGGCAGCTTCAAGCTGCCGCAGGGCGCCCTGTAAAAGCCCGAGGCCGGGCCTGTCCCGCACCAAGTCCGCACGCAGCGCGCTTCGGATTGCCTCACGCTCGACAGAACGTCCTGTCGAGCGATGACACGCGGCTTCCCTCCCATCCCTGCGCGACCGGACTCATAGATCTCCGGACGATGCGCAGGTCCCCTCTCCCGTGCGAGAGAGGGACAGGGTGAGGGATGCGACCTCTCCGGACAAACCGGATCCCGCACCCCAGCCCTCTCCCGCGGGGAGGCACGTTGAGCCCCGCAACAGCGGGGGCGCTCGAACCGGCATGGTCCGTAACCCGTGCGAGAGACAGGACGCAGCGCTCGGGCGCTTGCTGCCGACCCTGATGTGTGAATCTGCTAGCTCCGTGACGGAGCGGGATTGCGCGTGGGACGACCGGAGATCCGACCGATGAGCGGGACGGCGGCAGAGGACGGGCGTCCGGCCGACGCGGTGAGCGGGCATTGGGTCGAGCGCGCGGCGCCGCGGCCCTGGCGGCCCTATCTGCGCCTGGCGCGCATCGACCGGCCGATCGGCTGGTGGCTCCTGCTCCTGCCGTGTTGGTGGTCGTCCGCCCTGGCGGCCATCAAGGCCGACCTGTCCTTCCCCGACCCCTGGCACTGCCTGCTGTTCCTGATCGGCGCGGTGGCGATGCGCGGCGCGGGCTCGACCTACAACGACATCGCCGACCGCGACCTCGACGCCCAGGTCGAGCGCACGCGCCAGCGTCCCCTCCCCTCGGGGCAGGTCCGGCCGCGCCACGCGGCGCTGTTCCTGCTGGCCCAGTTGCTCGTCGGCTTGGCGGTCTTGCTGCAGTTCAACGAGCAGGCGGTGCTCGTCGGGCTGTGCTCGCTGCTGCCGGTCGCAATCTACCCGTTCATGAAGCGGGTGATGCCGATGCCGCAGGCGGTGCTGGGCCTGGCCTTCGCGTGGGGGGCGCTGATGGGCTGGGCGGCCCTGTTCGCCCGTCTCGATGCCCCGGCGCTGCTGCTCTACGCGGGCACGATCTGCTGGGTCGTCGGCTACGACACGATCTACGCGGTCCAGGACATCGAGGATGACGAGATCGCCGGCATCCACTCCTCGGCCCGCCTGTTCGGCCGGTACGTCCGGGGCGCCGTGGGCCTGTGCTACGCGCTCGCCGCGCTGTTCGTCGCGCTGGCCGCCTGGGGCGCAGGCGCGGGACTCGTGGGGTTTCTCGGGGTCGCGGCCTTCGCCGCACATCTCGGCTGGCAGGTCCTGTCGTTGCGGGAGCGCGACGGGCGCGGTGCGCTGACCCTGTTCCGCTCGAACCGGGATGCCGGCCTGATCCTGTTCGTCGGGCTCTCGGGGGACGCGCTGCTGCGCAGCCTCTCCTGAGATCCGGCAGCGCGATCAGGTGCGGGCGATGATCTCGTTCTCGCCGCGGAAAATCTGCGGACGGGCCGGCAGCCGGCCGGTCTTGCGACGGGCCAGGAAGCGCGGGCGGCGGGCACCGAGCCCGGCATGCCGACGGCGGATGCGCACGCGCCCGAGGATCAGCCGGCCGATCTGCTCGGACACCGGCACCAGCACGCCGTCCTCCCGGACGATCATTCGGACCAGCCCGGCCCGGGCGGCGATGTCCCGCCAGATGGCGACTACGTCGTCCTCGTCGAAGCAGCCGAGGCGGTGCAGCTCCTCGCCCTCGGCATCGACCAGGATCAGGCTGAACCGGTCGGCGCCGCAGATCTCCGCGTCCTCGGTGGCGTAGGCCAGGGCGATCCCGGCGGCCTTGCGGGCGCCGGAGATCCGGCCGATCACCGGCAGGGGCGACGGGGCGAAAGCGGAAGCGGCCCCTTGGGCATCCATGAAAGATCCTTCGCGACGTTCGTCCGTGAACGAGGAAGTGTTCATCTGTCCGAGTCCCTGGGGCAAGTGGCGACCCGTGTCAGGCCGTCCGTTATGCCAAGCAAAATCGCACCCGAACTCCTCCGCACAGCTTAAGCACCGTCGTTAAGCGATTCTGGACGGGGATGTCATTTGAGGAATGCTCAATGCTTCCTTGAATGCTCAACAACTCCTTGCGAAGATCGATCAGTCTCGATCGATCCCGGTGGCGGAGTGCGGATCCTTGTGGCCGTGGGGCTGGCGCCCTACAACGGAGGCCACCGGGCGGCACGGCCCTCCGGTACCCAGAACCTCCTGCCGAGCCGGCTCAGTACCTCCGACCTGCCGGGCGGAGGCCCCGACGTGGCCCGATCCGGGCCTGACGCATTCCCTGCGGAGCGCGATGCCCGAGCCCCTCTCCGACGCGGCCGTATCCGCCCTGATGCCGGACCTGCGCGCGGTCATGCGCGAGGCCGCTGATATCGCCCGCCCGTTCTTCAGGCTGGGCGGCCAGACCTCTGCGCGGATCTGGTCGAAGGCCGGCGGGTCTCCGGTGACGGAGGCCGACGTGGCGGTCGACACATTCCTGAAGATCCGCCTGAGCGCGCTGGTGCCGGAGGCGGCCTGGCTGTCCGAGGAGACCGCGGACGACCCGTCGCGCATCGGCCACGACCTGGTCTGGATCGTCGACCCGATCGACGGCACCCGGGCGTTCCTGTCGGGCCATCCCGACTGGTCGATCGCGGTCGCACTGCTGGCCGGTGGCCAGCCGCGGATCGGCTTCGTCCACGCCCCCGTCGGCAACGCCGATTACGAGGCAGTACTGGGACACGGCGCGACGCGGAACGGCGACCCGATCCGCGTCGATGCCAAGGAGACGCTGCCCGGTGCGCGGATCACCGGGCCGAAGCCGATGCTCGACCGCCTGTCCCGGGGCGCCGGCGCCGATGTCGATTTCGAGCGGATCGACCGCATCCCGTCGCTGGCCCTGCGGCTCGCCCGGGTGGCGGAAGGCTCGGTCGACGTCGGACTGATCTCCGGCAACGCCCGCGACTGGGATATCGCGGCGGCCGACCTGATCCTACGGGAGGCCGGCGGCGTGGTCTGCGACCTCAAGGGTCAGGCGACCACCTACAACCGGCCCGACCCGGTCCATGGCGAATTGCTGGCGACACCGGTCGCCCTGCGGGACTTGGTTCTGGCGGCCTGGGATCGATAGGGCTACGCACGGTCGAGGCAGGCGCGAGCGGGCGATGCGCGTCGGCTCGCGCCCACGCAAAAGCCGCGCTCGATCATCGATCGAACGCGGCTCCAGACGCTCTGAACGTGGGGGGACTCGATCGGGCCGGACCGGCCCTCAGGCCGCCACCGCCTCGCGGATGACCACGGCGTTGGGTGCGAGCCCGAAGCGCTCGGCGAGATGCCAGCGCAGTTCCCGGGGGGAATGGTAGTTGTAGGACCGATCGATCAGGTTGCTGAGATCGGTCCCGGCCTCGTTCGCGGAATTGGCCCGCGCCAGCCGACCGACCCGGAAGGTCGACGCATCGGTGACGGGGGAGCGGACGCCGCGGCGCCGCGTGTATTCGAACATCATTATCGCGTGTGTCTTTTCTTTTCTGGACCGGACGTCTGTGCGCGCCCGGCGTCGTTTCTGCTGGTTGCCTCCGACGCCCCCGCGGCCCGGGCGATCGCGCCCGGATGGAAGCGTCGGAAGGGGGAGCCGCCTGGTGCGGCCGGTTCAATCCCGTTCGCGGGTTCAGGCGGCCTGAAGGTTGCCGGCGGCGTCCTTGCCGCTGCGCTTGTCCGTCAGGATCTCGTACGAGAGCCGCTGGCCCTCGACCAAGTTACGCATGCCAGCCCGCTCTACGGCGGAGATGTGAACGAAAACGTCCTTGCCGCCGTCATCGGGCTGAATGAAGCCGTAGCCCTTGGTCTCGTTATACCACTTCACAGTGCCGGTATTCACGTAGGGTACCTCGTTCGTCCATAGGCCATGCGCACGGCGAAAAAGCCGCGCGATGCACCACGGTCTTGCTGGGTTGGCCAGTGTGGCAGGGCGCGAGACGCCGGGCGTTGGAAAGCGCCGGTCTCGATGGGAAAGCCCCCCGAGGCTCTATTTAGGCGCTGGCTGCGGCGGCAACAAGGCGTTTCGGGCGCGGCCTCTCGGTCGCAGGCCCGGCGGGCCAACCGTAGCGGCGCGACGCCCCCTGTGATTTCCGGCGTTCTCGTTGCATATACGGAACGCGGACAGACAGTTAAGGCGCGTGGCTCCCGGACGATACATGGCAGGCATTTCGGTCTCGCTGGACGGTGCGAACATCCAGCTCTCCTTCCAGAAGGACGATCAGGCGACGGCGGTGGTGATGGATGCCCGCGCCGCCCGCGCCCTGGTGCGGGCCGTCGGGCAGCTCCTCACGGCGATCGACGACACCGACGAGCCCGACCTGACCGAGGGCCTGGGCGACGAGGAGGTCGCGATGCTCGACGTCACATCCTCGGCGATCGAGATCGGCACCGACGAGGAGGGCCAGGCCGTCGTCGCGCTCCAGGCCGGCGCGCTGCCGCCGTTCCAGCTGCGCCTGACGGACGAAGAGGCCCGCCACGTGGTGACGAGCCTCTCGGAAATCCTCAGCGCGCCGCGCGACGTACGCACCTCGCACGGCGGTCACTGAACCCAGCGGATCACATCCGCGTGCCGGGATCGGTTGGCGATCCTGGAAAGACGTCGGGCTCGGACCCCGGGCCACCCGGCTCGCCGACGCCGGGATCGTTCACAGGATAGGGCGTGCGCGGTCCGGTCGGTCCGATATCGGGCTCGTCTTCGGGCAAGGGTGGCGGCGGCGGCAGATCGCCGGGCGTAGGATCGGGAACGCCGGGATTGGCCATGGCGCGTCTCCTGCTGGTGTTCGGGATGCCGGATCAACGGGCTGCCCCTCCGGGGGTTCCGCAGGCGAAGCCCAGATCCGGTCCGGCGCGGAACAGCGCCCAGGCACCTCCGTTGACCGGGCAGACCCCCCATCAAGGAGGCCCGCCATGCCCGATATTCGCCACGCCAAGATCCTGATCCTCGCCACTGACGGCTTCGAGGAGAGCGAACTCACCGTCCCGCACACCCAGCTCGCGGAGGCCGGCGCCACCGTGTCGGTGGCCGCGCCGCAATCGCGCGAGAGCAAGGGCACGATCCGCGGCTGGGACAAGACCGACTGGGGCAAGGAGGTCGCGGTCGACATCGATCTCGAGCGCGTCGACTCCGCCGAATACGATGCGCTGGTCCTGCCGGGCGGCCAGATCAACCCGGACAAGCTCCGGCTCGAGCCGAAGGCCTTGGAGGTGATCAGGAGCTTCCTGACCTCCGGCAAGGTCGTCGCCGCGATCTGCCACGCGCCGTGGCTGCTGATCGAGGCCGGCGCGGCCAAGGGCCGCGACCTGACGTCGTTCGCCTCGATCCGCACCGACGTGATCAATGCCGGCGGCCGCTGGCACGACGAGGCCGTGGTGACCGATCAGGGCATCATCACCAGCCGCAACCCGGGTGATCTCGACGCCTTCTGCGCCAAGATCGTCGAGGAGGTGCAGGAGGGCGGCCACGGCACCCGGCAGCTCGCCGCCTAACATCCGCTCCGCGCATCCGCCCCGGATCGGCTCCGCCCGGTCCGGGGCGGCCCCCATCGGGGCAAGCCTGCCGGCGAGGGGGGCGCCAAAGACCAAGTTTCGCGACCGTTTATGGATCGTACACCGGCAGGAAGCAGGCCGCTCCGTTCGGACACGTCATCTTTACACGGGACGGCGACTTTAGACGGGACGGCGACGCTCACAGCAGCGCATCACCGCTTCCGCCGCTGTCCGAGGGGCTCGCTTGTCCATCAGGAATGAACGCCGGGATCGGTGCCGCGATCTGGATGTGTTCAAGACGCTTCTCGTGATGGGCATGATCTTCGCCCACGTCGTCCAGATCGTTCAGGCGCCCGGCGACGTGCTGGCGGGAGGCCTGTCGAACGTCATCAACCTCATCAGCTTCTCGGGTTTCCTGTTCGCGTTCGGTTGGGGAACGGCCCTGTCCCGCCGCAGGGATCGGGCCGGGACGGTTTGGGCCCGACTCAAGGGCCCCGCGAAAATCCTGCTGGCCTTCTACCTGTCCGGCATCGCGCATCTGTTGCTGATCGAGCGAACAGGCTGGTCCGGCACGCGGATCCTGGGCGTGGTGACGCTGACCGACCTGCCCGGCCACAGCGAGTTCCTGGCCTCGTTCTTCGTCCTGAGCCTCGCGATGATCGGGATCGGGCGATGGCTCGGCTTGCTCGCTGAGCAGCCA
Organism: Methylobacterium sp. ARG-1; assembly: GCF_001262595.1. Lineage (NCBI taxonomy): Bacteria > Pseudomonadati > Pseudomonadota > Alphaproteobacteria > Hyphomicrobiales > Methylobacteriaceae > Methylobacterium > Methylobacterium sp. ARG-1. Next base: position 116,045 of record NZ_LHCD01000008.1, on the reverse strand, counting down.
GCGATCCTGGCCCTGGGCCTGGCCCTTTCGGCCCTGTCCGGATGCGTCCAGATCGAGACCTTCGATCTGCCCTGGCTGAGGATCCTCTTCAGCGCGCCGAACAACACGTATTTCCCGCTCGCGCCCTACGCGATGTGGCTGTTTCTCGGAGCCTTCTATGCCGGGAAGCCGGAACCGTTCGGCCGCCTCGCGCTGTGCCTTGCCGCCCTGGCAACCTACGGGTTTCTCGCCGTGGCGATGACGGCCGAGCGTCCGCCCGCCCGCTTCCCGCCCTCGACCCTGTGGGTCGTGGGGTCGGCCCTGTTCCTCCTGCTCTATCGGGCGGCCAGCATGGCGATCGTCCGGCGCGTCGCCCTCCCCCGCTTCCTGACGAGCCCGGGGCGGCATGTCCTGATCTACCTGGTCGCCTCGAACCTGGCCCTGTTCACCTGCCAGACCCTGTTCGGCCATCCGGTCCAGGGCCTGTGGCAGGCCGCGCTCGTCACCACCGCCCTGATCGCCGCGATCGGGATGGCGATCGAAGCCGTCTCGAACGCGATGCAGACTTCGCGGTCGCCCGTCCGGGCCGCACCGACGTGATCTGTCAGCCGCGCGCGCCGTCGCCGGTCACCTCGAGGACGGCGCAGGCGCGGATCGGACGGCCATACTCGTCCGTCCCCGCCACGGTGACCCGGTGGGCGCCGGGCGGGAGGTCGTCCGGCAGGCGTGCAGTCCAGATATGGGTCGAGGGCGTCGCCTGGACCCAGCTCTTCTTGGTCTCGGGGTATCGCGCGTAGAGCTCGGTCACGAACGGGTCGAGCCGCCGGGTGCGGACCATCGGCTCCGGCGCCCGGTCGCCGATCCCGACGGTCAGGTTCGTGCGCGGGCCGCCGTCGAACACGTTGACCACGAGGTTGGTCGAGGCCAGCGCCTCCTGCGGGACCGGCGGGCGCAGGCCCTGCATCGGATGGCTCGCCCGGACGATCTCCGGGGCGGCGGGACGCAATTCGCTCTCGAAGGCGATGCGCATCGTCGCGTCCGGCTCGCCCTGAGCGGGGACGAAGCGGGTCGTGTAATCTGTGCCCCGGATCGAGAGCACGTGGAAGCCGTTCGGCGTGCCGTCGCGGCTGTCGGCCGAGGGGATGCCGGTCCGGGTATCCGGCCCGCTCCACCACGAACCCGACACCGCCGTCATCACGTGGTGGTGGTGCCCGTCCGCCGGGTAGTGATGCTCGGTGGTGTGGGTGTGGCCGGCGAGGCTGAGCACTTTGCGGCCGGCCAGCACGTCGAGCAGCGCCGCCCGGTCGATCGTCGCGCTGCGCGGGTCGTCGCCGGTATCGGTGAGCAGCGGGATGTGGGTCGCCAGCACGATCAGGTCGTCCGGCGGGATCTCGGCCAAGAGGTTCTTCAGGAAGGCGAGCGTCCGCTCGCCGATATGGCCCCGGTAGGTGTTGGCCCCGACCGGCACCGGTGGTCCCATCCACTCCACGTTGTCGAGCATGACAAACAGCACCCGCCCGTGCCGGAACGCGTAGCTCGGCGCGCCGAACACGCGCTTCCAGGTCTCGCGGCTGTAGCGCGCGTCCGGGGCCTGCATGTTGAGGTCGTGATTGCCGGGCAGGCTGTACCAGGGCAGCCCGATCCGCCCGACGATGCGGTTGGAGCGGCCGTAGAGCGAGAGGTCGTCGAACAGCACGTCCCCGGTGGTGAGGCCGAACGCCGCCGGGATCGTCATCGCCCGGGCGACCGCGGTGTCGCGCACATGGTCGAGCTCGAACCGGCTCTCCGGCTGCGGATCGGTGAACAGGATCACGTCGAAATCCGCGGGCTCGTCGACCCGGGTCAAGGTGAAGTCGATCGAGGCCGGAAGCGGGCCGGTGGGTGCGAGGCCCCGGTAGCGCAGGCCGAGGCTCGCCGGCGTGCCGTTGGGCTGGTGGATGTAGGAGTGCCGGGGCACGTTGTCGGCATCGCGCGGCTGGGCGTAGCCCGGCGGCTTGATCACGAAGACCGCGCCGTCCCCGGGCATCGGCAGGCGATAGCGCCCCTGCTCGTCCGTGCGCACGACCTCGCGGCCGTTCGAGACCAGCACGCCCGGCAGCGGCGCACGATCGGCGCCGGGCGCCGGGACGGCATAGACGATGCCGGTAGCCTCCCCGGATTCCTGTGCCCCGGCGCGGCCGGCCATGAGCCCGAGGGCGGCGGCGCCGGCCACGGTCTCCCGGCGGCTGAGGCGTGCGGGTGCGGGATTGGAATCGCGCGACATCGGGGGCTCCTGCTCGGCGGCAAAGGCCAAGCAGAGGCGTTTGACCGCCCGATGACAGCGCAGGACCCGAAACGCACGAGGCCCGCACCCCGGGCGGGATGCGGGCCTCGAATGAAGCCGTGGGGCGGAGGCGCGGAGCGCTTACTCCTCGTCGCCGGGCTCGAAGGTCTGGGGCAGCGGCTCGGCGCTGGCGACCGGGGTCGGCGCCCCGATGGTCGAGGGCACGTTCACGCCGTCGCGCTTGTAGATGTCGTCGCGGAACTGCACGAGGCCATCCGGGGTCGCCCAGGCGGTGATGTAGGTCCAGTAGACCGGCACGGGCTGGGCGATGTTGGCGTCGACGCGCTTGCCGCTCTCGATCGCCTGCTCGACCTGCTCACGGCCCCAGCCGGGGGTCTCCTTCAGGAGCCACGTGATGTACTCGCGCACGTTCTGCACGCGCACGCAGCCCGACGAGATGAAGCGGAAATCGTCGCCGAACACGCCCTTGGTGTTCGTGTCGTGCATGAACACGCCGTAGGGGTTCGGGATGTTGATGCGGACGATGCCCATCGAGTTGAAGTCGGCACCCGATTCCTGCCGGTAGGTGTAACGCGTGCCCTCATCCGAGTTCCAGTTGATCGAGCGCGGCGAGACCTCGCCATTGCCCGACAGGATGTGGATCTTGTTGTCGGTGAGGTAGTTCGGATCCTTCTGCATCTTCGGGATCAGGTCCTTCTTCACGATGGAAGCCGGGACCGTCCAGGTCGGGTTGAAGTTGATCTGCGTCGCCTTGGTGTTCATGATCGGCGACTGGCGGTCGATCTTGCCGACGCCGGCGGCGTGCAGCGTGACGACCTGGCCGTTCTCCACGGTCTCCACCAGGGCGGCCGGGATGTTCATGATCACGAAGCGCCGGCCGAGATCGCCCGAATAGGAGCGCAGGCGGACGACGTTGGTCTCGAGCTGGTGCAGCCGCACGTCGGCGGGCACGTTCATCGCCTGCTGGGTGGCGAGGCTCATCGCGCCGGTCTGGCTGAGGCCGTGACGGGCCTGGAAGCGCTTCACGCCAGCCGCGACGTAAGAATCGTACACGCCCGAGCCGCCGGCGGCCGGATCGAGGTCGCCGGTGACGATCAGGCGCTGGCGCACCGCGGCCACCGCCGGACCCTTCGCGCCGACGCGCAGGCGCTCGGCGCCGGAGACCGGACGCCAGCCGCCGCGGTTGACGATCTCCCGATAGCGCTCGACCATCTGCTCGGTGGCCGCCACGGTCTGGGGCGACAGAATCGGCACGGTCTCGCGCTGCACCTGCATGCCGGCAGGCGAGGCGTAATCCTGCGCCCACTCGGCCTGGGCGTAGTTGCCCTGGTCTCGGGCCTCAGCGGCGCCGAGCCCGAGCGTGCCGAGCGCGGCGACGCCCAGGATGGCGGTGAACCGGTTTGTTGCCTTGGTGCGCATCAGTCGCTGGCTCTTGTCCGGAGTTCGTCAGTTCATGGCGAGAGCGGGTCTACCCGGTCGCCACGGTGTCGGGATGGCCTTAAGACTCCCTATCGAAGGGGCCGGATTGTGGCATCGGCGTGCGCCAACGCACCTGACGACTGGCTGCGGCGCGGCGACAACTGTCACCGGCAGGACGGTGTGGCAGAGATGCCACCGTCGCGCGGTCCGGGCTGGCCGCGCCGGGAGCCCACGGCCCACGCCTCAGGTCGCCGCCGCGGTCGCGGGCGGACCGATTTGCAAGACGAGTCAGGACGGAAGCATGCCCATGAAGATCCTTTGCACGGCCCTCCTGGGCCTCGGCCTGTTCGCCAGCACGGCGCAGGCGGCCCCGGAGGCGGCGGTCAAGGCCGGCGATCTCACGATCGACACGCCCTGGCTGCGCGCCACGCCGAACGGTGCCAAGGTCGCGGGCGGCTACGTGCGGATTGTCAACACCGGCTCGGCCCCCGACACGCTCACGGGCGCCTCGGTGCCGTTCGCGACCTCCGGCGAGATCCACTCCATGTCGATGGAGGGCGGCGTGATGAAGATGGCCCCGGTTTCTGGCGGCCTGACGATCAAACCCGGCGAGACGGTCGAGCTGAAGCCCGGTGGCTATCACCTGATGTTCGAGGGCCTGACCGGCGCCCCCAAGGCCGGCGATACCGTGTCCGGGACGCTGACGTTCCAGCGCGCCGGCACTGTGCCGGTCAAGTTCTCGGTGGCGCCGATCGGCGCGAGCGCACCGGGCGGCGGCCACCAGCATCACCACTAGCCGACATCGATCGCGCCGGAACCGCCGACACGCTGTGCGTGGTTCCGGACAGTCCACGCGGCTTGATCTGGCCCGCCCTCGCCCAGCAGTTGAGGGCGGGCAGACCCCGCGCGCAAGCGGTTCCAAGATCGGCCGGAGGCACCGCGTATTCGGCGGTGTCGAGGTCTCCTTTCGAATGCTTGCACGCGACGACGGGCGCCATATCTTAACCATCGGCCCGGTCGTTAAGGTTAAAAAAGATCTAACCCTGATGCGGCCGCGGTTCGGCGCTAGGATTGCTGCGTCGTCTGGGAGCCATGGCCGGAATGTCCCGGTCCGGGACGGCTAGGCCCGTCGGCGGCACAGGAGAGGCACATGAACGGCTTCGATGTCACGTTCCGGGACGATCGGGACTGGGTCGATTTCGGCAAGACCTACGTCAATTCCGTGGCGTTCAAGACGCTGTTCCGCGACGGCATGCTGCTCGTGGAGGAGACGGCGGCCTATCTCGACGGCGAGGGCCGGGACGAGTCGCGCCTCGTCTCCCGGGACGCGACGCTGAGCTACGCCGCAGAGAGCATGCGGTTGACCACGCTGCTCATGCAGATCGCGTCGTGGCTGCTGGTCCAGCGCGCGGTCGCCGAGGGCGAGATGACCCCGGCGGAGGCGCTGCAGGAGAAGCACCGGGTCAAGCTCGGCAAGGCCGAGCCGCCGAAACAGTCGGATTTCAACCTGCTGCCAGTGCGCCTGCAGCAGCTGATCATGCGGGCGCGGCGCCTGCACGCCCGCATCCTCCACCTGGACTCGCTGATCGCGGACGACCGCCCGACGCCGGTGCCGGTCGAGAGTCCGGTGGCGGCCCAGCAGGGGCTGCTGCGCATGGCGTTCCGCCTGGGCGAGGGCTGAGAGCGGCCGCGCGGCCGGACGGAGGGTCCGACCGCGGGCGCAGGGCTCAGAAGGCCGGCAATTCGCCCGGCCGGTTCTGCATGATGTAGGCCCGGATCGTGTCGTTCTGGTAGGCGTGGACGAGCTTGGGCACCCAGGGGGCGTTCTTGTCCGTCTCCCGCACAGCGATGAAGTTGTTGTAGGGATTGTTGACCGACGACTCGATCGCGATCGAGTCCTTGCCCGGCTTCAGGCCGGCTTCGACGGCGTAGTTCGTGTTGATCACCGCGGCGTCCAGATCGTCGAGGCTGCGCGCCAGCTGGGCCGCGTCGATCTCGCGGAACTGCAGCGTCTTCGGATTGGCGGTGATGTCGAGCACCGTGGGCAGGATGCCGACGGCGTCCTTCAGCGTGATCAGCTTCTGGGCCTGCAGCAGCAGCAGGGCGCGACCGCCATTGGACGGGTCGTTCGGGATGCCGATCGCGGCGCCGGTCTTCAGGTCGCCGACCGCCTTCACCTTTCGGGAATAGAGGCCGATCGGCGAGACGATCGTGTCGGCGACCGGCACGATCTTGTAGCCCTTGGCCTTGATCTGGTTCTCCAGGAAAGGCTTGTGCTGGAAGGCGTTGGCCTGGATGTCCCCGGCATCGAGGGCGGCGTTCGGCACGAGGTAGTCGGAGAACACGACGAGGTCGAGGTCGAGCCCATCCTTGGCGGCGATCGCCTTCACCTTCGCCCAGACATCCTCGGAATCGCTCATGATGCCGACCTTGATCTTCTCGGCCGCGAAGGCCGGGGTGGCAAAGGTGAGCAGGATGGCGAGGGCGGACGACAGCCAGCGTTTCATGAAAGGCGACCCCGAAAACGGCGCTCGCAGCTTTCGAGCGCCTGAGATGGTTTTGGGTCTCTCGGCGGACGCTTCGAAGACCGTCCGACGATCACCCGGGAAGAACGACCGCGACCGGATCGATAGGCGATCGGGACGGCCGATGATCGTTGCGCGGTCCGATCATCGACGGAAGCGGACATTACGACGGCGCGGCTTGGCCGGGAAAGAGGACCCTCGCGCACGCCAACCCAGCGAGAACCATCGCAGCCCGTCTTATCGAAAGACTATTTTCTTCGACGGGTGATCATATGGACCAAACCCCCCGCCCGGCCGGAAAATTTGCGATAGGATTTCGCGGGAAAAAACCGCCCCAGGCGGGGCGGCGTGACAAGCTCGCAAACAGAAACGGGCGGCCCCGCCAGGGACCGCCCGTTTTGATTCGGGTCCGCCTGATCCGTCGTGGATCAGCGCTTGCCGAGATTGCCGAACCGCGAGTTGAAGCGCGAGACGCGCCCGGCGCGATCGAGCATCTTCTGCTCGCCGCCGGTCCAGGCCGGGTGGGTGAGCGGATCGATGTCGAGGTTGAGGGTGTCGCCCTCCTTGCCGTAGGTCGAACGGGTCCGGTACTCGGTGCCGTCCGTCATCACGACCTTGATGAAGTGGTAGTCGGGGTGCTCGGTCCCCTTGGCCTTTGCGGCCGCGTCCTTCGCCATGACCTGTCGTTCCTGTTCTGGCACGCCGGCGGGGAGCGCAGGAGGCGCCGCCCGGCCCGGAATGCGGAAGGTGTCAGCGGTTGCACCGAACCGTAGGTTCGTGGCAACGGCACGTCCAAGCCGACCGTGGTGGCGGCCCGCGGCCATTGAACACGCGCAATCGGATGAGGGGCGGCGTATATCGCAGGCTCTCTCCCGGAACAAGCGCCGTGGACCGGGTGGGAAGAGACGCGTGAGGCGTGATGGCCCGTAAGACGAAAGCGGCCGCTTCCAGCCGGCCCAAGGCACCGCTGAGCGCGCTCCGGCCGCTCCTGCCCTTCGCCCTGCGCTACCGCGGGCGGATTGCCGCCGGAATCCTCGCCCTGATCTGCGCCTCGGCCTCGACCCTGGTGGTGCCGATCGCCATGCGGCGGGTGATCGACCACGGCTTCACGGCCGACGGCGCCAACGTCATCGATGCCTATTTCCTGGCCCTGCTCGGGGTCGTGGCGGCTTTCGCGCTGTCGAGTGCGGCCCGGGTCTATACCGTGGTCACCCTCGGCGAGCGCGTGGTCGCGGACCTGCGCAGCGCAGTCTTCGCCCGGCTGACGATCCTCGATCCCGCCTTCTTCGACCGCTCGCAATCCGGCGAGATCGTCTCGCGGCTCACCGCAGACGCGACGCAGATCAAGTCGGCCTTCGGCGTCTCGGTCTCGATCCTGCTGCGCAACCTGTTCCTGTTCGTCGGCGCGACCGCCATGATGGTGATCACCAGCCCGCGGCTCTCCGTGATGGTGCTGGCGGCGATTCCCGTCATCGTGTTTCCGCTGATCGTCTCGGGCCGCGGCGTGCGGCGCCGCTCCCGAGCCGCGCAGGACCGGCTGGCCGACGCCTCCGCCTACGCCGCCGAGGCGGTCGGGGCGGTGCGGACCATGCAGGCCTTCGGGCGCTCGGGCACGACGGCCGCGAAGTTCGGCGCCGCCTCCGAGGAGGCCTATGCCGCCGCCCGCGATTCGATCCGGGCCCGCGCGCTGCTGACCGGCGTGGCGATCTTCCTGATCTCCGCCTCGGTGGTCGGGGTGATGTGGTACGGCGCGCAGGGCGTCCTCAACCACACCATGACCGGCGGCGAGCTCTCGCAATTCGTGCTTTACGCGGTGTTCGGCGCGGGCGCGCTCGGCCAGCTCTCCGAGGTCTACGGCGACCTCGCGATGTCGGCGGGCGCGGCCGAGCGGCTCACCGAGATCCTGGCAGCCGAGCCGGCGATCCGCACGCCCGTCCCGGCGTTGCGGCTCCCCGAGCCGGCGCGCGGCGCCGTGACCTTCGAGGCCGTGCGCTTCGCCTATCCGACCCGCCCCGGCCACGCCGCCCTCGACGGGCTGAGCTTCGCGGCCGCTCCGGGCGAGCGCATCGCCATCGTGGGCCCGTCCGGCGCCGGCAAGTCGACGGTGCTGCAGCTGCTCCTGCGCTTCTACGATCCGCAGGGCGGCCGCGTTCTGGTCGACGGTACCGACATCGCCCAGGTCGACCCGGAGGCCCTGCGCGCCCGCATCGCCCTGGTGCCGCAGGACCCGGTGGTGTTCTCCGGGACCGTGTCCGAGAACATCCGCTACGGACGCCCGGAGGCCGGCGAGGCCGAGGTGCGGCGCGCCGCCGAACTCGCCAACGCGCACGGCTTCGTCACCGCCCTGCCGCAGGGCTACGACACCCAGGTCGGCGAGCGCGGCGTCACCCTCTCCGGCGGTCAGCGCCAGCGCATCGCCATCGCCCGGGCGATCCTCAAGGACGCCCCGATCCTGCTCCTCGACGAGGCAACCTCCGCGCTGGACGCGGAATCCGAGAGCGCCGTCCAGGCCGCCCTGGACACGCTGATGCGCGGGCGCACCACCCTGGTGATCGCCCATCGGCTCGCCACGATCCGCGCGGCCGACCGCATCCTTGTCCTCGACGACGGCCGCATCGTCGAGACCGGCACCCACGAGAGCCTGCTGGCCCAGGGCGCGCTCTACGCGCAGCTCGCGAGCCTGCAGTTCACCGACGCGCTCGACGAGACCGCCCGGGGCAAGGAGCCCCGCATCCGGGGCGAGCGTCTTCCGGCGGCCGAGTAAGCCAAGCCCGGGACAGAAATCGCGGCGTGGTGTAGACAGACCGCCATGCCGACGCTCGATCTCGCCCGCTTCCCGCGCCTGCCGCTGCTGGCGCTTCCGACCCCGATCGAACCGCTCGACGGGCTCACGGCCCATCTCGGCGACGCGCTCAATGGCGTCCGAATCTTCGTGAAGCGCGACGACGTGGCCGGGATCGGCCTTGGCGGCAACAAGCTGCGCAAGCTCGAATACCTGCTCGGCGCCGCAAAAGCCGCCGGGGCCGACACGGCCATCACCGTGGGCGCCATCCAGTCGAACCATGCGCGGCTCACGGCGGCAGCGACCGCCCGGGCCGGTCTCGCCTGCGAGTTGTTCCTGACCCGCAGCGTGCCGCGCCAGGATCCCGACTACACCGGCAACGGCAACCGCCTCCTCGACGATCTGTTCGGCGCCACGGTCCACGAATTGCCGGGCGAGGCCGATTCCCTCGAGGCCGCCGAGGCGCGGGCGGACGCGCTGCGGGCGCAGGGCCGGACGGTCTACACCTTCCCCTCCGGCGGCTCGAGCCCGACCGGCTGCCTCGGCTACGCAAACTGCGCCGCCGAGATCCTGGCCCAGGCGGAAGACCTGGGCGTGACCTTCGCGCAGATCGTCACCGCCAACGGCAGCGCCGGCACCCATGCCGGGTTGGTCGCGGGGCTCTCCGCGATGGGCCGCGACCCGCGTCTGGCAAAATCCTTCGCGGTGCTCGCCGAGGAGGTGCGCGCCCGGGCAGAGGTTCTGGAGAAGGCCAACGCGACCCTTGCGCTGATCGGAACGGAGCAGCGCGTATCGCCGGAGGACATCAACCTCGACGGCGGCCATCGCGGTTCTGGCTACGGGATCCCGACCGCCGGCATGCTGGAGGCCGTCCGGCTGATGGCGCGAACCGAGGGCAAGCTCCTCGATCCGGTTTATAGCGGCAAGGCCTTCGCGGGCCTGCTGCACGACGTCCGGGCCGGGCTCTACCCGGCTGGGTCGTCGGTGCTGTTCTTGATGACCGGCGGCACGCCCGGGATCTTCGCCTACAAGGACACGCTGGCCGGTCGCGGAGCCTGATACGGTCCCGGCTCCCGATGGCTTAGGCGGCGCGAATGCTGCTGCCGAGGCGGTAGGTCCGGCCGGACGACGGTTCGGGCCGGGGCGACTCCGGCCGCGCCGCCATGGCCGCCGGCGAGGCCGAGGCCGCGCTGAGCGCCCGGATCGGGTCCGCGATACCCTCGATACCGGACCAGTCCTGATCGGGCGCACCCGCGACCCGCGGCGCCTGGACCGTGATCGCCTCCGATACCGCCGCGGCCTCCTCGGACAGTTCCCTCGCCCGGGCGGCAGCCACCGCGAAACCCCCACCTGCCTGGGCGGCCGCGAGGGTGGCTCTCAGCGCGACCACGCTCGCCTGCGCGGTCATCTCGGCGAGCGACTCGATCGTGTCAGCGGATGTCGGCTGGGCCGGCTGAACACTCAGTGTGACCAGCCCATCCTGAAAGATCCGTACCGCCTCCGCGACCGCGTCGGCCTCCCCATCCTGCCGGAATGCGATCACCGCCCCGGATTCGTCCAAGCGCAGGCCATGCAGGTCGATCAACCCAACGTCAGAGGCGGCGGCAGACCAGAACCGCGCAAGCACCCAACCGCCGATCATCGCCAGGGCCAGAGCGATCGGGCCGGCAAGGACGCTCGGCTCGAACGTGGCTGTTGCGGACGGTGATGGCCGCCCCCAGCCGGGCCCGGCGGCGAGCAGGGCGCCGAGCACAGCGAAGATCGCGACGAGAGACGCGCATCTGGAAAGGGTCAGCTTGGACATCGGTGGAATTATCCCCGCCTCGCCGCCACGATGCGTCAAAATGGCTAATCTGCCGTTAAATGATCTGACTTTCGGTCAAATTCAACCGATCATTATTCGCGATCGTCGATCAAATAAACAATAGTTCTGCGAGCCTGTATTAAATATCGGGCGAGTCACGATGACTGCACGACTATCCTGAACGCGGAGTTGGCGATTCAAGACTGGGGCGCGGATCCTTAATTACGGATCCGGCAAGGGTCGTTCCCCGCCCGGGGCCTGACCTCACCGGTTACCAGGGCGGCCGATGGAAAGCGTCGGGCCGCTGATCCTACCGCTCCGTGAGCTTCATCTCGATCCGGCGGTTCTTAACGTAGGCCTCCTCGGTCGTGCCGCCGTCGAGAGGCTGGAACTCGCCGAAGGCGCCGGCCAGGAGATGCTGGGGCGGGATGCCCTTGCCGGCGAGGTACTGCACCACCGCAATGGCCCGGGCCGCCGAGAGCGCCCAGTTCGAAGGGAATTGCGACGTGTTGATCGGCCGAGCATCGGTGTGGCCGTCGACCCGCAGGACCCAGGGCAGGTCCGCCGGGATTTGCCGGGCGAGGTCGGCGATGGCCCCGGCGATCCGGTCGAGTTCGGGGCCGGCCTCGGACTTGAGCGTCGCCGAGCCGCCGGGAAACAGCACCTCGGATTGCAGCACGAAGCGGTCGCCGACCACCCGGATGTCGGGGCGGTTGCCGAGGATCTGGCGCAGGCGCCCGAAGAAATCCGAGCGGTAACGGGCCAGTTCCTGGACCTTCTGGGCCAGGGCGACGTTCAGCCGGCTGCCGAGCTCGGCGATGCGCACCTGGGATTCCCGGTCCCGGGTCTCGGAGGCGGCAAGCGCATCCTCGAGGGCGGCGAGCTGCCGGCGCATGGCGCTGATCTGCTCGTTCAGCAGATCGACCTGAGACAGGGCCCGCTTGGTCGCGCCGCGCTCGGCCTCCAGTTGCTTGTCGAGGGCGCCCGCGGCCCCCTGGCTGATGGTCGCAGCCTCGGCCTGGGACTTCGCCTGGTCGCGCTCGGCCTCGACGCCGGCCAGGGTGGTGCGGAGGCTGCGGACCTCGTCTTCCTGGCTGCGGCGGTTCGAGCGCTCGAGGGCCAGGAGATCGGTGAGGTCGGCGATCTGGCGGTTGAGCTTGACCAAAGTCGCGTCCCGCCCGGTCAGCTCCTGCGACAGGAAGAACTGCCCGACCACGAAGACCGTGAGCAGGAAGACCACCGCCAGCAGCAGCGTCGCCAGGGCGTCGACATAGCCCGGCCAGACATTGACGGAGCGTCGGGAGCGGGCCGCGGTCGAGGCCACTACACCCGCTCCCGGCCCAGCCGGTCGAGCACCTGCTTCAGCTCGCGCTCACGGCTCGCCTGAGCCTCGACCCAGTCGCGAATCATCTGCTGTTCGGCCCGCATATGCTGGACGAGGCCCTGGATGCCCTCGGCGAGGTTGGTCATGGCAAGCGTCGCGGCCCGGCCGCCCCCGCCCTCCGAGACGATCGCGGTCAACCGCTCGATCGCCTCCTTGAGATCCTGGGTGCCGGCGGCCGGCCGGATCGCGGCGGCGCCATCTGTCTCGGCCGCCACCGCGCCCGACAGCAGCCAATCCTGCAATTCGTTGTGGAAACGGGCATGAGCTTGGCTGGCCTGCAGCTCCAGGAAGCCGGTGATCAGCGATGAGGCGAGGCCGAACAGCGAGGCCGAGAAAGCGAGGCCGATTCCCGAGAGCGGTACCGCTAAGCCCGATTTCAGCTCGTCGAACATCACCCCGGCATCGCCGCCGCCGCGCATGCCCTTGATCACCCCGCCCACCGCGGAGAGGGTGTCGATCAGGCCCCAGAACGTGCCGAGCAGGCCGAGCAAGATCAGGATGCCCGCGATGTAGCGCAGGATCTCGCGATCCTCGTCGAGGCGCGCCGCGATCGTGTCGAGATAGCCCGAGGTTCCCGGCAGGAGGGTCCCGGTCGTCCGGGCGGCGATCATCGGCACCATGGGCGCCAGGAGGGCCGGCGGCTTCTTGGCCTGGCCGCCGCTCGCCACCGCGTTGACGTAGCGGACCTCGCGGTACAGCCGAAAAACCTGCCCGAAGGCGATCAGCACCGCGATCAGAAGCACGCCGAGGATCAGCCCGTTCAGTCCCGGATTGGCCAGGAAGGCGGGCGTGATCTGCTTGAACAGGATGAAGGCGAGGAAGCCCACCAGGATCAGGAAGATCACCATCCGCCCGAGATAAATCCCGGGCCGTGCCAGCGGCTGTATTTTATTTTCGTTGTTGTCGCGGGCGGCCATCGGTCGCTCTAGCCTGATCTCACCATGAAGCCGCCGGCGGGCGGGATCCGTCGCGGCCACTGTGGGGGTAGCCCCGCACGCGATCAAGTCTCTCCACGGTCACGCTTGTGCGGCGATCGAGCCCCCGGAAGGGGTGATGGCTCCGATCGTCCGACCCGCGCCGGCTCACGCCCCGCGCAAGCCACCTATTCGGCGTACCACGCCACCGAGGCGCGGCGCCGAAGGGCCTCGGACTGCGCGAGCTAGCGGTGCTGGTACCAATCCCAGACCAGGAAGGCCGGGAACGGGAGCATGATGGCGAAGAAGATCCAGTCGAACATCTGCGGCATGGCGCGGTCCCTTTGCGAGGTCCCTGGGTTCGGGGGTCTTTGCAATCTACGGATGCGGACTGCCGAAGTTCCGGACCTGTGCCAGACGGGGACACGCGGCAACCTGCGCACGCTCCCCTCGATGCGCCTCTACTCCCAGAACCGGGGCCAGCTCTCTTCGAGATTCGGACCGAGGCGAACCGCCGCGACCCGGGTGGCGAGGCCGTCCGCCTGGGTTTCCACGGCGACGCCGCACAGCGTGGCCTCGCCCCCGGCCACCTCCCAGCGGGAGCCCGGCGTCTTCTGGATCATCCGGCGAATCGGCTCGTCCTTCTGCATGCCGATGACCGAATCGTAGTCGCCGCACATGCCGGCATCCGACATGTAGGCGGTGCCCCCGGGCAGGATCCGGTGGTCGGCCGTGGGCGTGTGGGTGTGGGTCCCGACCACGAGGCTCGCGCGGCCGTCGAGGTAATGACCGAAGGCCTGCTTCTCGCTGGTTGCTTCCGCGTGCACGTCGACCACCACCGCGTCGGCGGCGGCCCCGAGGGGACAGGCCGAGAGTTCGCGCTCCACCGCGGTGAACGGGTCGTCCATAGCGTCGAGGAAGACCCGCCCCATCACGTTGACCACGAGCACCCGGGCGCCGCCCTGCGTCTCCACCACGGTGGCGCCGCGGCCGGGCGTGCCGGGCGGGTAATTCGCCGGCCGTACCAGGCGCGGCTGGCGGGCGATGAAGACCAGCGCCTCGCGCTGGTCGAAACTGTGATTGCCGAGGGTCACAGCATCGGCACCGGCCTGGATCAGCTCGTCGCAGATCGTCTCCGAGATGCCGAAGCCGCCGGCTGAATTCTCGCCGTTCACGACGACGCAGTCGAGACGCCAGCGCTCGCGCAGCTTGGGCAGACGCTCGCAGACGACGCTACGGCCCGGGCGACCGATCACGTCGCCGAGAAAAAGCAGCCGCATGGATCAGGACTTCCTGTCGAACCGGATCACGCCCGCTTCGGTGATCACGAACTGGAGCGGTCGGTCATGCGGCTCGGCCGGCACGCGATCAACCCGTTGCACGGAGAATCCGACCCCGACGGTCAGGACGGGCCGGGTGCGGGACAAGCGCGTGATCGCGCCATCATAGTAGCCGCGGCCGTAGCCGATGCGCTGGCCGGTCCCGTCGAAGGCGGCGAGCGGCACGATCAGGGCGTCCGGCTCCACGGGCGGCAGGGACGGGTCGGGCTCGCTGAGGCCGAAGCGGCCGGCGACCAACGCATCCCCGGCCCGCCATTCGCGGAAGATCAGGCCTTCGGGGGTGACGTGCGGCAGCGCGACCCTCTGGCCCCGGGCGAGCAGGCCCTCGGCGGCCGGGCGCGGATCGACTTCGCTGCGGATCGGCCAGAAGGCGCCGACCAGCCGCGCCTCGGCCAGCTCCGGCAGCACGAGGAGCGCCTGCACGATCCGGGCGGACCCGGCATGCCGGGCGGCGGGGTCCAGCGCGTCCCGGGCGGCAAGGGCCGCGCCGCGCAGATGGGCTTTGAGCGCCGCATCCGTCTTGGCGGGATCGGCTTCAGGAGAAGGAGAGTGCGGAGCCACGTGAGCCGTTGGAGGATCGATCCCGGGAAACCTACAGAGTAGGTGGGCGCCGTGTTGGCCAAGTCCAGGGACGAGGCCAGGGACAGCTCCCGAGGGAGTCGATAAGGCCCCGGGGAAAGTGCTCCTGACGAACTCTGCAGCCCCGCCTTCGCAATGTAGCGATCTCGTGGGGTTCCTGCCAGGGCCTGGCAGACCGAAATATCGAGGCCGGGACCGGCCCGGTGGCCTGCATCCGACGGACGCCGTCAGCGCGTCCGGTCGGCCGCCCCGGCGACGACGGCGCGGGTGCCGGCCAGGATCTCGGCCCGCACGGTTTCCGTCGGAGCGGCGTCCCACAGCCGGATCAGCTCGATCAGACCGGCATGCGCCACCGAGGTCGGCTCGGAGAAGAACGCTTCCACCGGAATGCCCGCGACCGCGGCGATCCGCACGAGCCGGGCATTCAGGGCGCTGCGCCCGTGCGTGTCGGGCTGGATCGTCGCGCTCACACTCATGAAATCGCCACTCCGATCGGTCGGGAGCCCTCAATAGCAGAGACGCTCAAGCCAAAATACAATCTATGCAATTAGTTCTGGCGAATTGAATCAGGTATAAGTTGCGTTATCCACCAAAACGGGTAGCCGTCGAGGGCCGGATACCGATTTGGCGGCTAAAGCTGCCCTCGCCTCAGGCTGTACCTTAGCAGCCGGCGCGGAGTCGGCGTCCGCCCGCACGGTCAGACGCGGCCGGGCAACCGGATCCGCGGGGCCCGCGCCGAGCCGTCGATGCACTCGATGCCGCCGCCCGTGTTCACGGTATGGAGCCGAGACCCGGGCCAGGTCGGGCCGGGCTCGATGCGACCGATGAGGGTCTGCGAAAAACCCTCCGGGTCGAGGCGGTCGATCCGCGCCAGCCCGAGGGCGCGGCCATAGCCCGTCGCGCAATTCTGGACCGGACGAATCAGGTGTCCGCCGCGCTCGACGATGCGCCCTGCGGGCCGCGCGGTGGCGGGATCGATCAGCACTGGATTGGCTGGATGCGGCGTATAGGGGCCCCGGAAATCGGGGGCCGACCAGAGGCAGAGCGCGTCGTGGTAGGATCCGGACCCGGCGGGCGCCTCAGGGACGGCATCGCGCAGGGTGGCGAAGATCCACCAGCGGCCGCCCTGTTCGAGGAGCGTCGCGTCGCTGGCGACCACGCCCGAGAGCAGCGTCGCCTCCTTCACCCAGCCGCCGGGGTAGCGGGTGGCGCGGTAGAGATCGACCGTGCCGGAGGCGGAGCTTTCCGGCACCATCCAGGCCTCGCCGTCGCGCTCGAACACGAACGGGTAGGACAGGTGATGGGGCTCCTCCAGCACCGGGACGGGCGTGCCCTCGGGGCCGTCCGGGCCGAAGCGGACCGCAGAGATGATCGCCTTGCCGGTGGCGTGCGGGAATTCCTCGACGAAGACGTGCGTGCTTCCGCCGAAGGCCAGCGGGAACGGGTCGGCGTAGAAGCGGTGGCCGTCATCCGGCAGGTCGGTCCAGCCGGCCTCGGGATGGCGCCCGAGGTCGATCAGGTCCGGCCCGTCGAGGCGCCGCCAGCCGCAGCGCCAGTGCGGGGCACGGTAGCAGAGATGGTACAGGCGGTGGACGGCAGCGCCCGCGATCATCCGCACGGCCCGGGTCCCGAGCTCGCCGCCCGACAAGGTCCGCGCCGGCTCGGAGGGCGGCAGGGGCGCGACCGAGGGCGGTTCGCTGCGCCCGGCGGCGCGGCGTCCGAGGGCGGCCGCGATCAGCGTCACCGTCCGGGCGAGCGCGTCGTCGACGCCGGCGAGCAGGATGCCCGGCCGGTCGGTGCCGAGCCGGCCCTCGGCCACGATGGTCCCCGCCGCGACGAGGGTCAGCCGGGGGACCGCCCCGGCGAGCAGGCTCGCCAGCAGGGCGCCGTCGCCGCGCCGTCCGTCATAGGCGAGCTGCCAGGTTGCCGGGCCGGTCGGGAGATCGCCGCACAGGTCGAGGATCACGTCCGGCTTCGCGTCGGTCCGCCGCCACGGGTCGAGGGCGGTCGGCGGCAGGCGCTCGGAGCCGAGGCGCGGCAGGCGGTGGATCAGCGCCTCGAGCCGGAACAGCAGCTCGATCGTGTCGGGCCACCCGTCCGGCACGACGGCTGCGTCGACGCTCACGGTCCGGATGCCGGGCGTGCCGGCGAGCCGCTGCAGCAGGGCGATCTGCCAGCGGCGCGGCTCGGCCCCGTCGAGACGAACTCTCACATGCATGATGAGCGCCTTCGCCCCGTCGATGATCCGCCGGATAACGGCCGCAGATCCGATCTAATTCCCAAACGGTAACGGGAACGATAACCCTATAGGCAGCGGACTTTGGTTGACGGCGTTTACCAGACGCCGAGTAATTGGTGGTTGCGCCGACGACCCTCGGCAGTCTTGAGGGATTGTCAGCAGTCTGCGCGACTCTTGCAGTAGGAGATGGGGCCCGCGAGGGACCGACCGAGTTCGAGACGATGGTGACCGATCGTGGCACAGATCGACCGTAACATTGCCGTCGCGACCTGGCTCGCACCGGTCCATCCGGCACAACCGGAGCGGACGGGTCCGACCCGGCCCGACACCACCGCCGAGTTCGGCGACCTGTGGCGGATCCTGTGGCGGCGCAAGCGCACCGTGCTGGGCACCGCCCTGGTGCTCGGCCTGCTGGTCCTGGCCTATGCGCTGATCACCCCGTCCCTCTACACGGCGACCGCGCAGATCCTGATCGACCCGCGCGACCGGCAGGTGGTGCTCAACGACGTCAATCCCGCCGCCCTCTCGCCGGATGGCGGCATCGCCCAGGTCGAGAGCCAGGTGAAGGTGATCGAGTCGGACGCGGTGCTGGGCCGGGCGGTGGCGCAAGCGGGGCTCGAGGGCGAGCCGGGATTCGGGGTCGCGCAGGCGGGGCTGATCTCGCGCACCGTCGCCTCGCTGCGGGAGATGGCGCTGGGCCCGAAGGCGGAGCGCCCGGTGGATGCCCGCGGCCGGGCCCTCGACCAGTTGCGGCGCAAGCTCGCGGTGAAGCGCGCCGACAAGGTGTTCGTGATCGACGTCGTCGTCACCACGACGGATCCGGACCTCTCGGCCCGGATCGTCAACGCCATCGCCAACGCGTACCTCTCCGACCAGACCGAGGCCCGTTCCGACGCCGCCAAGCGCGCCGCGGGCGACCTGCGCGGCCGCCTCGACGAGTTGCGCAACACCGTCAACGCCGCCGACAAGAAGCTTGAGGATTACAAGGCCAAGAACGGCCTGATCGCGTCGAGCGGCCGGCTGGTGAACGAGCAGCAGCTCACCGATTCGAACGCCCGCCTGGTCGCCGCCCGGGCCCGCACCGCCGAAGCGAAAGCGCGCCTGCAGGGGATCAAGGACGCACGCGGCCAGGCGATAGGCTCCGGCGCGATGCCGGAGGCCATCCAGTCCTCGGCGGTGGACCGGCTGCGCGGCCAGTATGCCGAGCTCGCCGCCAAGGAAGCGGACCTGCGCACCAATCTCGGCGAGCGCCATCCCTACATCGCCGCCGTGCGCACGCAGATGCAAGACGTCCGCCGTCTGATCGATGCCGAGCTGAACCGCATCGCCGGCGCGGCCGAGACCGAGTACCAGCGCGCCCAGGCCAACGAGCGCTCGCTCGCCGCCGATCTGGAAAAGCTGCAGCGGCAATCTGCGGTGACCTCGCAATCCTCCGTCCAGCTGCGCGAGCTGGAGCGGGAGGTCGAGGCGGCCCGCACCGTCTACAACACGTTCCTGGTCCGTACCCGCGAGATCAAGGAGCAATCCGGCATCGACAGCTCGAACGCCCGGATCATCACCTCGGCCCGTCCGCCGCAGGATGCGAGCTGGCCGCCGCGCCTGATCCTGGTCGCCGCCGCCCTCGCCGGCGGCCTCGGCCTCGGCGCCGGCATCGCGCTCACCCGGGAATATCTGGAGCCGACGGTGCTGTCGCCGCGCCAGCTCGAGCGGCTGTCGAACGCCCCCGTCGTCGCGGTGATCCCGGGCGTGCAGCCGGGTGGGGCCAGCACCGCGGCCGCGAGCTTCACCCTCGACCACCTTGCCACCGCGGAGGGAACACGCGGCCGGTCGCTGGCGCTGCTGGTGACCTCCGGCGAGGCCGAGGCGGCGGAGCGTCGGGCCGTGATCGCGCTGCTGGCCTCGGTGGCGGTGGCGCGCGGTGACCGGGTTCTTCTGGTCGATGCGGATCTGCGCGCCGACGGCGGCGGCTCGGCCGGCCTGCTCGACGTGTTGCGCGGCGAGCAGAGCCTCAACGCGGTGACGCAGATCGATCCGAAGACCGGCGCGCGGCGGATCGGGCTCGGCGACACGCAGAAGCCGATCCGCGACGCGCTGGTGCCGACCAATATCGAGCGCTTCCTGGCCGGCGTGAAAGGCCGGTTCGAGCTGGTCCTCATTGATGGCGGCGTCCTGTCGGAGAACCTGCGGCTCGGCCCGATCGCTGCGGCGGCGGACCGGCTGCTGCTGGTCGTCTGCAACGGCGCCACCCGCCAGCGCGACCTGATCGATCTCGTGGACACCTCCGAGGTCCTGGGCCGGCCGGTCTCAGGTTCCCTGCTGCTCAACCGGCGCAGCGCGTGAGCACGGCGCGGCCCGCTGGCTTCGCGCACCGACTGGCCGCGCGGTCGCGGCCCGGCGCTGGCTTGGCCCGCGCGGAATCGCTGGCCTTCGTGCTGCTGACCCTCGTGCTGGTCGGCGTGTCGGGCGGCCTGCTCTGGGCGCTCGGTCTCAATTACGACGGGATCAGCGGCTCGGCACCGTCAAAAATCCATCCGGCGACCTACATGGCGGTCGCGCTCGTCGGCTGGACAATGCTGCGCGCCGGCAACCCGGTAATCCCGGTGGCGCAGGCGCTCAATCGCCGCCCGGCCTGCGTGCTGCTCGCGACCTGCGGCGTGCTGCTCTTGGTGCTGATCGCCGCCCGCGGCGGCACGGGACTGGCCGGTTCGATCGATACCTTCGTGCTGGCCGGCCTGATCCCGATCCTGCTGATGGATCGCGATGCCGCGACCCTCAGGCGGATCGAGACCGTCTTCCACCTGATGATGCTCGCCAACGCGATGCTCGGCCTGTTCGAGTTCGCCAGCGGTCAGCGCTTTTTCCCGTTCCGGTTCGACGGCATGGCGTTCGAGACCGATACGCGCTCGGCCGCGCTTCAGGGCCATCCGCTGGTCAATGCGACGCTCACCGCCTGCTACATTTTGGCGCTCGCCAAGGGCGGCGGCCGGCTGAGCCCGGCGCTCCGGGCGGGAATGATCGCCGTGCAGCTCGTCGCCCTGGTGACCTTCGGCGGCCGCTCGGCCACCGTGACCACCCTGGCGCTCGGCGGCCTCGTCGGGCTCCTTGCCCTCAACCGGACCCTGCGGAGCAACCGGATTCCCCTGATCGGGGCGGCCTGCGCCTGCTTCGTGCTGACGGCGCTGCCGGTGATGGTCGCCGTCCTGGCCGCGGTTGGCTTCTTCGACACGCTGCTGAGCCGGTTCGTCTCCGACGGCGGCAGCGCCCAGGCCCGGGTCGACATGCTGGCGATCTTCGACGCGATCCCGTTCCGGCAATTGCTGCTGGCCCCAGACCTCCTGCAGGTGAGCACCCTGCGGCGGATCTACGGCCTGGAATGGGGTATCGAGAACTCGATCGTCTCCGACGTGCTCTACCACGGTATTCTGGTGACGACGCTGCTGGTGGTGGCGGTAGGCCTCTATCTCGGCGAGATCGCCCGCCAGTGCCGCCGCGGGGTTTGGCTGCCGATCCTCGCCTTCGTGATCCTGATCAACACCTTCGAGGGTCTGGCCGGGAAGACCACGATGCTCGCGAAGTTCGCGATGATGCTGATCGTGCTGTTTCCGCCGGGTATGGCACGAGAGCGAGGCTGACGCGTCCGCGGGCCCTCCCCCGGGTTCGCCTCGGGCGAATCTGCCTAACGGCCCCGGCCGAGACCGAGCGCGGCCACCAATGCCGGGTCGATGGCGTGGCCATCGTCCATCAGGCCGAGCCCGTCGAACAGGTTCCAGAACGACCAGGCGAAGCCCGCCCGTTCGGCCACGCGCCGCACGTCGCCGAGATAGGCCGCGCGGTCCGCGGGCCTGGATGCCGTGTACCGGGAATCGGTGCGCAGCGCTCCGAACTCCCCCATCAGCACATGCCGGGCCGGGATCCCGTAGAGGTCGGCCCAGGTCGAGACCGGAGCCATCGCCTGCGCCAGATAGGCCGGGCCAGGCTCGGCCGCGCCGTATTCGCGCAGCTTCGCCTCGATCACCGCGAAATCCCGGTCCTTCTCGGCCTGCGGGACGGCACGGTCCGCCGCCATGCGGGCTTGGATTGCCGCGAGGGTCTCGGGCAATCGTGCCGCCGCGCCCGGCCAGGGCACCGCCTTCAGCCAACGGTAGAACGGCTCCTCGGTGAGCCAGGTCGCCCCCTGGTGGGAGAACAGGTACGGCTCGTAGAAGTGGAAGGTGTAGAGCAGCGGCGCGAACCGGGTAAGGGTCGCCGGGTCGAGGGTCGTGAGCCCGGAGACGAGGCTTCCGCAGGCCCCGGTCGCGACCAGGGTCAGGTCCGGCGCGGCATTGCGGGCAGCGGTGAGCAGCCCGGTTTGGACCCGATTCCAGGCGCCAGCCCCGCAGGCCTGCGGCGGCTCGTTGACCGGCTCCAGCGCCACCCGGTCGGGACCCTTCCGGGCGCAGAGCCGGGCCAGTTCGGCGATCAGGCCGCGATAGGCGGGGTAGAGCGGCGCTTGCTCGGAGCCGTAGAAGGCGCCGGGCGTGTAATGGTGGGTGGCGGCGTTCGCCTGGACGTTGAGCAGGACACGCATCCCGGTTGCCAGCACCGCGTCGATCGCATCCGACAGGGTGCCGAGAAGCTCGGCCCGTCGCGCGCCGGTGAGCGCCACGAACGGCCCCGGATCGAGCGGAAGCCGGGCGAAGTCGAAGCCGAGTTCCGCCAGCCGGCGCAGGTCGTCCCGGCTCGGCACGGGACGGTCAGCTTGGAACGGCGGCCAGGCATAATCGGTCCGCGGCGCCGGAAACTCGGTGGTGAGCGAGAACCACGGCCACAGGGCGATGCCGCGGCGGAGCCGAAGCGGCTCCGGGGCGGCCACGACCGGGAGCGCGCCCGTACCGGCGACGGCGAGCCCACCGGCCAGCACGGACCGCCGGCTCGCCCTCATCCCTCCGTCCCGGCCGTGGCGCGTTGCGGGCTTGCATGGACCCTGACACGGGATTCCGGAGCCGGCAGCCGCGGGTAGCCGCCGACCCGGCGCAGCTCGTCCTCATAGGCGGCCAGGACGTCGTCCCAGCGAAACCGTTCGGCCTGGGCACGCGCCGCGGCCCGGGCGGCCGCGACCGCCCCATCGTCGGTGAGGACCCGCTCGATGGCGGCGGCGCAGCTGTCGCCGTCGGTGAAGTAGAACTGGCCGTCGCCCGCCGTGCCGCGATTGAACAGGTTGTCGTGCGCGATCACCGCGTTGCCGGCCCATAGCGCTTCCACCAGCGACGGGTTGGTGCCGCCGACCGTGTGGCCGTGGAGATAGGCGCGCGCGTGGACGCGCAGGCTCTGGACCATCTCCGGCTCGTAGATCGCCCCCGGCATCAGCACCTCGAGCCCGGCGGCGTCCTCGACGGCGCGGTGATAGGCGTTGCCGACCTTCAGGGTGCCGAGCACCACCAGCCGCATACCCCTGGGCTTGCGTGAGAACGCCTCGACCAGGGTCAGGATGTTGTTGTCGGGTTCGATGCGGGCGATCGACATCAGGTAGCGCCCCGGCTCGAGCCCTAGGGGCGGAGGCCGCAGATCCGCCGGCGGCGGATCGCCCCCGTAGGGAATCGTCGCGATGGCGCGTCGCGGGCGGCGGCGGGCCAAATGGTCGGCGATGGCCGGATGGTCGGCGACGAGCCGCTGCGACGACCAGGCCGCGATCCACTCGCTCCCGTAGAAGAACACCCGCACTGGCAGCGGCCATTTCGGCCGGCGCCACTCGATTCCATCCATGTTGGTCAGGATCCGGCCGCCGCGCGCCCGCAGGTAGGGCAGGAACGCCGCGCCGTTATAGCCGAGGACGAGGCAGACGCCGCCCCGCCTCGCCGCGTCCTTCACGCAGAACGCATCGAAGGCCAGCGTCGCGGCCGGGCCGCGCTGGGCCACCTCCACGGTGATCAGCGTGATGCCGTTCCAGGTCCGGGTCGAGACCCGGTCCCGGACCCGCTCGACCTCCGCCTGACAATAGACGCCGACCCGCCAGCCGCGACTGGCGAGATGCAGCGCGAGCCGTTCCGCGAAAGTCTCGAAGCCGCCATGGGCGGCCGGAATCCCGCGCGTCCCAAGAATAAGTAGTGTGGGCGCATCGACGGGCACGGCTCTTCCTTTCCTGTTATCGGCTCATATTGTACAGCGACAGGAATAACGGTCGCCTAAATAGGCGATACAACCCTCGGTTGTTATAGATCGATAAGTTTTCATCTTATGGTAGATCGTTCGATACTGGCTCTCTCTTCTAGCCCAGTTGGCGGCGTGGCACCGCGTCCCTCGGCTTTACGACCGGATGCGCCCCCCGCCCTGCGGCGCGACACCACCACCGAGGCGGGGGCGACGGCGACGTCCGGCACGTTCGCGTTCGGGCGCCAAGCGGGAAGCGCGCCGGTCACGCGCATCACCTGCGTGCATCAGGGCTTTGAGCTCTATGGATCGGACCGCTGCTTCATCGAGACGGTGCGGACCATCCGGGCCGCCCATCCGACCGCGCGGATCGAAATCGTCCTGCCCCGGCGCGGCCCGATCGTGGCGGCGCTCGAGCCCTATGCCGACGCGATCGTGATCGAGCCGCTGTGGATCCTGCGGCGCAAGAACCTCGCCCGCCTTGCCACTTTGGGGATGATGGCCCTGCCCTTCGCGGTGGCCCGGGCGCTCCGGCGGATCCGCGACAGCGATCTGGTCTACATCAACACCACGGTTGTGGCCGATTACCTGCTCGCCGCCCGCCTGCTGCCGGGGCGCAGCATCGTGCACGTGCACGAGATCCCGGAAGGCGCCGTGCTGAAGGTCCTGCGCGGGCTGATCCGCTGGAGCGGCGCGAACGTCGTGTTCAATTCGCGCGCCACCGAGCGTGCCTATGCCCTGCCCGCGGAGGCCACGGCGCGCGTGGTCTATAACGGCATCGCCGGACCGGCGGAACCGAACGGGCGGGATTACGACGGCACGCGGCCCCTGCGGATGCTGATGCTCGGCCGAATCAGCCGGATCAAGGGTCAGGACGTGCTGGTCGAGGCGCTGGCGTCGCTGCCGGAGGCCGTCCGCAGCCGGATCGAGTTGAAGATCGTCGGCAGCGCCTTCGAGGACGCCGCACGCGAGGAAGCGCTGGCCGCGCGGATCGCGGAGACCGGCCTGTCGCAGCTTGTCACCCTCCAGCCTTTCGTGGACGATCCGTCCGCGCTCTACCGTTGGGCCGATGTGGTGACGATGCCCTCGCAGCGTCCGGAATCGCTCGGCCGGGTGGCGATTGAGGCGATGTCCTACGGCGTGCCGCCGCTGGTCACGGATATCGGCGGCCTTCCTGAGGTGGTGGCCGACGGCAAGACCGGCTGGATCGTGCCGCCCGGCGGCCCGGAGCCGATCGCCACGGTTCTCGCCCGCATCGCCACCGATCCAGCCAGTTGGCGCGGCTTCGGCCGGGCGGCCCGGGAACGCTACGAGACCCTGTTCTCGGAGGCCTCGGCTGCCGAAGGGATCGACGCCATGGTGCGCGCGACCCTGCGGCGCGCCCGGAGCCCCGAGACGGCGGTGGCCACGGAACGGACCGCGCGCCCGGCGGCCTGACCAGCGTGTCTTCGGTCCCCGCCTATACAGGACGGGGACCGACCTTTGTCCACGGTCGATCTTCGGTGGACAATCACCGGCACTGTCAAATTCGGTAAGCACCGCGCGACGATAATCGCCGCCGCGCAAGTCGCCGACGATGCCGAGGCTCGCGCAGCGCCGCGTCGGCATGGCGCGACCTGCGCTCCGGCGCGTTGAGCGTCTCAGGCGAATCCGGCGGTTTCCGTCGGCGTGCAGGCCGGGCTGGCGGAGGGAAACGCCTCGTCATGGATGTCGTCCAGTTCATCACGCGGATCATCGACCGGGTCTCGGCCGAGAACCTGGTCGCCGCCGGCCTGCTGTTCGCGACGGCGTTCGGCTGCGCGCTGATCGCGTATCTGCGGACCGCGGAACGCTACTCGTTTGCCGAGTTCTTCGAGTTCGCGCTGCCGCACGAAGTGATGACCCACCCCTCCGCCCGGGCGGACCTGCTGTTCTACGTCACCCGCAAGGCGATCATGCCGTTCCTGCTGATCCCGGCGGGCGTGACGTTCGTGGTGGCGGTCGGCTACGCGACCAATCGGGTGCTGGGCGCCCTGTTCGGCATCGACCAGCCGATCTTCGGCGAGCCCGGGCCGGTGACCGTGGTGCTGTTCACCCTCACCATGCTGCTCGCCTACGACCTGTCCTATTACCTCTACCACACGGCCCAGCACCGCTACCCGTTCTTGTGGGAGCTCCATAAGGTCCACCACTCGGCCGAGGTGATGGTCGGCATCACCAAGGACCGGGTCCACCCCCTCGACGAACTGATGAACCGGGCCTGGGACGGGGTGATCCCCGGGATCTGCTTCGGGATCTGGAGCCTGCTGGCCTTGAACCCAGTCGAGCTGACGGTGTTCGGGATCAACGTCTACATCATGCGCAACATCCTGATGATGGACTTCGTGCGCCACACCCATTTCAAGATCTCGTTCGGCCGGCTCAACGCGGTGATCCTCTGTCCGCACTGGCACCAGCTCCACCACTCGACGGCGCCGCAGCATTACGACAAGAATTTCGGGCTGCTGTTCTCGTTCTGGGACCGCCTGTTCGGCACCCTCCACGTGCCGGAGCCGAACGAGGATTTCACCTTCGGCCTGGTCGATCGCGATGTCGCGGATTATCAATCCCTTTCGGGTCTCTACGTGCTTCCTCTCAAGAAGATGGGCCGGCGGATCGCCCGGCAGGTCCGCCGCCTGCGTGGAATCCCCGCCCAGCCTCGCTCCGGCGCCTGACCATGTCCCCTGAACGTTTCGAGATCGTCCGCACCGCGGAGCGGCTGGCCGCCGTCGGGCCGGCCTGGACCGCCCTGTGGGCCCGCAGCGGCGCCCTGGTGTTCCAGAGCCACGCCTGGATCTCGGCCTGGTGGGCCAGCGCCCCCGACCGCGACCGGCGGGCCCTGGCGATCGTGCTGGCTTGGCGCGGCGACACCCTGGTCGGCGTGCTGCCTCTGGCCACCCTGCGCCGGAAAGGCTTCCGCGTGCTCGAATGGGCCGCGAAGGATTGTTCCGATTTCGGCGACGCCCTGATGGCGGACCGGGCCAATGCCGGTCTCGTCCGGCGGATGTGGCAGCAGGCCAGCCGGGCCGGCGGCTTCGACCTCGCCTATCTTAACCGCCTCCTGCCCGACGCCGCCGCGCGGGCGCTGCTCACCCCCATCTCGGGCAGCACGAGGCTGCGCCTCAACCACCGCGACGAGGCGAACTGGCGGGTGCGGGGCCCCTGGCCGACCGGGCAGGCGTGGTTCGACGCGCAATCGAAGAAGACCCGCCAGAATTACCGGCGCGGCCAGAAATCCCTGGGCGAGCACGGCCCGCTGACCTTTCGGCTGCTCGGACCCGAGGAACCGCTCGGGCCAGTTCTGGACAAGCTCACCCACTTCAAGCGCGCATGGCTCGCGACCCACAACCTGCCCTCGACGGCCTTCTACGACGAGGGCTCGCAGGCGCTGCCCGCCATGGTGGAGGTGCTGGCCGGGACCGGACTCCTGCACGCCTTCGTGCTCGAATGCGGCGGCGCGCTGGTGGCCGTCTCGATCAATTTCGTCCAGGCCGGCACGATGATGGCCTTCGTCACAACCTACGACCCGGCCTTCGAGCGCGGATCGCCCGGCATGGTGCTGATGATGGACTACATCATGTGGTCGATCGACCAGGGGCTGCACACGGTCGATTTCCTGTGCGGCGACGAGGGCTTCAAGGGCCGCTTCGGCACCGAGAGCCTGACCCTCGCCTCGATGATGGGCGGGCGCACCCCGCAGGGCGCCGCGGCCCATCTGGTCGACCGCACCGGGCACGTCCTGAAGCAGCGCTTCGGCAAGACGGACAACGCGGCGACCCACGCGGCCGAAGCGGCGGCGTGACTCGCGAACCCGTGCTGGTTGCGAGGAGAGCGTGCCGTCGGGGCGCTGAGCGTTCCGACGGCAGCAGGCAGCCCCGCTAGGGCGATCCCGTCGCCGAAACGCCCGCGCCGCGCCCGCCCCGCGACGACGCCCGAAACGCCCCCACCGACCAGATCAGCGTCGCGATCTCGGAGGCGAGAAGCCCGAGAAGGGCCGTGTCCGGCGGCATCAGCAGCAGGAGCGGCACCATGAGGGCGAAGCCCAACGCGGCGCTCGCCACGGCCCCGGCCGTGATCGTCCGGAACGCCGCGGAGGCTTCGAGATAGGCGCGCGGGATCGCGTAGAGCAGCGACGTCGTCACGACGGCCCAGACGCCGAGCCCGATCCAACCCATGGGCTGGGCGGCGAAACGCCCCTTGAACAGCACCTGCTCGATCAGCGGCAGGGTCGCGGCCATCACCAGCCCGTAGACCAGGCAGGCACAGCCGATCAGCAGGACGTGGCGCATCACGAGCCGGCGGGCGGCCTGGACCTGGCCGGCGGCCAGCAGGCCGCTGATCTCCGGCAGGACCATGTTCATCAAGGCGCTCGTGGGGATGCGCAACGGCGCGTAGAGCACCAGCGTCGCGGCGATCGGCGCGTAGGCGGCGGGACCGGCCAAAAGGGCGAACAGGAGTGTCAGGCCCTGGCCCTGCACGGTGAGGCTGGTGACGCCGGCGAGCGACCAGGCCAGGGTCCGCCAGATCGCCCGGTAGCGCGCCCGCGCCCGGGCGTGGAGCGAGATCCGCAGGCGTTGCCGCAGGGCCCCGTAGGCCACCGCGATGGCGATGGCATGGGCCAGCGCGATCGCGAGGAACGCCCGGTCGAGCAGAGCCGCGCCCTCCCCGCTCACCCCGCGCCACACGAAGGCGGCACCGCAGACGGCGTAGACGAGATCGCTCAGACCCGCGATCCGCGGCCGCCCGCGCGCCAGCAGCACGATCCGGAGATAGCTGCGGAAGCCGTACAGGCCCACGAACGCCCCGGCCGCCAGGGCGCCGAGGCCGATCACCGGGATCAGCGCCACGGAGGTGACGACCGCCATCAGCACGGAGACCAGGGCTGCGCCGGAGCCGAACATCACGTCGTAGCCCAGAGCCGCCGGGCGGCCGAGGCTCCGGGCGAGGTGGAGCGTCGCCGGCACCGCGACCAGGGCGCGGATATAGGTGATGCCGACCGCGCCGACCGTGAACACGATCGCGAACAGCCCGTAATCGTGCACCCCGAGTTCGCGCACCAGCAGGATGTTCAGCGCGAAGTGGAACAGGCTCTGGATCAGCTCGCCGGAGAGGATCACGGCGAACCGTCCGGAGAGGCCGGCGCGCGCCGTCGCGATCAGGTTCAGGCGGCGGGCCGGCATGGAAAGGGTCTCACCGGGTCGCGGCATCGGTCTCGGCATGATGGTGTGGGGCGGCCTTCTTCCGGTGACGACGGCCGCGCTTCGATCCGGTCATCTAGGGGCGGGGTCCGGGACGGCATCCGCATTCGCCCGGGCACGGCCCGGAAACTCTCAACCCTGCGCGTCCGTTCGGTCTCCGGCGCCGCGGCCGAGAACGTGTCCGAGTGCGCTGACGCAGCGGGCGACATCCTCCGCGTCGGCCCAGACATGGGGGCTCAGGCGCAGTGCCCCTGACCGCTCGCTCACGAAAACGTTTGCCTCCTGCAGACGATCCACCAGGTTTCCGGGCAGGCCCCCGGGCAGCCGTGCCCCGAGGATGTGGCCCGCGCGCAGAGGCTCCGGCACGACGGCCAGGCCCAGCCCCGCGACGCCTTCGGCCAGGTGGTCGGTGAGGTCGCGCAGCCTGGCCGCGACGGCCGGCATGCCCCACCCGGCGATCAGGTCCAGGCCCGCCGCCGCCATGGAGAGCGCCACGGGATCGTTCAGTTCGCCGCGATCGTAGCGTCGGGCTCCGGCCACCGGCGACCGGTTCCCGGTATGCTCCTCGATCGGCACCCCGTCCTGCCGGCCGGGCGCGGCGTACAGGAAGGCGACGCCGTAGGGGCCGAGCGCCCATTTGTAGGTTGGAAAGGCCAGGAAATCGGGCCGCCAGCGGGCGACGTCCACCGGCATCGCCCCGACGGCCTGAGTGGCGTCGATCACCAGGGCGGCGCCGGTGTCGCGCACCGCCGGAGCGAGCCGGTCGAGATCGATCAAGCCGCCATCGGTCCAGTGCAGGGGCGTCAGGGTGGCGACGGCGAGGGGCTTCGCCGCGGGGCGCCGGATGGCTTCCAGCAGGGCCGCCGTCCAGTCGCCGTCCGCCGGCCGGGCGACCTCCTCCACGACGAGATCATGAGCTTCCGCCAGCCGGTCGAAGGCGTAGCGCAGGGATGGGAACTCGTCGGCCACCCGCAGCAGCCGGCCGCCCGGCGCAGGGGCGAGGTTGCGGGCGGCCGTCGCCATAGCGTGGCTCACGGACCCGACGATCGCCACGTCGTCGATGCCCGCTCCGATCAGCCGCGCCGCCGCCGCGCGGGTCCGCTCGGCGAGAGCCGGGATCGCCGTCCGGGGAAAGGTCCAGGGCTGGCTCTTCACCAGGATCCCGGCCTCGCCCGCCGCCCGCACGGCCCGCGGCAGTGGCGACCACGCCGCCGCATCCAGGTAGACGACATCCGCGGGCACCTCGAACAGGTGGCGCTGGCTGGGAATCGGTTCGACGCGCGGCATGATGGCCGGGACCGTAGGAGATCGCGCGGGCCGCCGCCATGGTCCGGACTTGATCGCTCAGCCCCGATGCCGCAAGCCGGCAGGCTACAGCCCCGCGAGGCAACCGTGCCGACCTGCTCCCTACCCAAGACCGATATCGCGTCCCGATGGGACGCCTGAGCCGCGACTGCTTCGATGCCGGGCCCGCGCCGATGCGGGTCGCCGAGGCGGTGGCGCTGCTGCGCGCGCGGCTGCCGATCCTGTCGGGGATCGAGTCGGTCCCCGTCGAGCGCGCCGACGGGCGTGTGCTGGCGGAGGATCTGATCGCCCCGATCGATCTCCCCCCGTTCGATAATGCCGCGGTCGACGGCTACGCGGTGCGGGCCGGCGACCTTGCGCGGGCGGGCGAGACCCGGCTGCCGCTCGGCGGCCGCGTCCCGGCCGGCCACGCGCCGGCCGATCCCGGGCCGGGCTTCGCGGTGCGGATCTTCACCGGGGCGCCGATGCCGCCGGGCACCGATACGGTGGCGATGCAGGAGGATGTCCGGCTCGACGGCGACGCCGTGATCCTGCCGGCCGGCCTCGCCCCGGGCTCCAATCGCCGCCGCGCCGGGGAGGATGTGGCCCGCGGCAGCCGCGCGATCCCGGCCAGGACGCGGCTGGGGCCGCGCCACCTCGCGCTCGCCGCCGCGCTCGGCCTGCCCGCGCTGCGCCTGCGGGTGCCGCTCAAGGTGGCGCTCTTCTCCACGGGCGACGAGCTGACCCCGCCCGGCCACGAGCTGCCGCCCGCCGGCATCCACGACGCCAACCGGCCGATGCTGGCCGCCCTGCTGCGGCGGCTCGGCGCCGAACCTGTCGATCTCGGCATCCTGCGCGACGCGCCCGGCCCCCTGCGCCAGCGCCTCGAAGCGGCCGCCGCCGCGCATGACCTGATCCTCACTACCGGCGGCGTCTCGGTGGGCGAGGAGGATCACGTCCGCGCAGCCGTCGAGGCCTCGGGCGCCCTGACCTTCTGGCGGCTGGCGATCAAGCCCGGCCGTCCGGTAACTCTGGGCCAGGTGACGGGAACCCCCTTCGCCGGCCTCCCGGGCAACCCGGCCGCCGCCTACGTCACCGCCCTCGCCGTGCTCCGCCCCCTGGTCCTGCATCTCTCGGGCGCGCACGACGCGGCGCCGACGCTGACCATCCGCAGCGGTTTCGACCGGGAGAAGCGTCCGGGCCGGCGGGAATATCTGCGCGTCTGCCTTCGCGCCGGAGCGGACGGCGTACCCGAGGCGGTGCCGGCGCCCGGCGGCGCCCTGTCCGGCCTGGCGGCCAGCGACGGGCTGGTGGAGCTGGCCGAGGATCTGAGCGCCGTGCGAGTCGGCGATGCCCTGCCGTATCGACCGCATGGCGATTGGAGTTGAGCTGTTGTTCCCTCTCTCGAGCCTGTAGAGCGTCAAGCCCGATCACGCCGCCCTGTTCGAGACACCGTGTCCCTGCTCGCCGACCGCGCCCCCGCCAAAGTCAACCTGACGCTCCACGTCCTCGGGCGGCGCGCCGGCGACGGCTATCACGAACTGGAGAGCCTGGTGGCCTTCGCGGGCAGTGCCGACCGCCTGGCCCTCGACCCCGACGCACCGCTCGGCCTCACCGTCAGCGGCCCGACCGCCGGTCCCGCCGGCCCGACGCAGGACAACCTCGTCCTGCGCGCCGCCCGCGCGCTCGCCGCGAAGGTGCCGTCGCTGCGGATGGGCGCGTTCCATCTGGTCAAGCGGCTGCCGGTCGCGGCCGGGATCGGCGGGGGCTCCTCCGATGCCGCCGCCGGCCTACGGCTGCTCGCGTGCCTCAACGGCCTGGCGCTCGACCACCCGGCCGTCATCGCGGCCGCGCGCGAGACCGGGGCCGACGTCCCGGTCTGCCTCGACCCGCGGGCGCGGATGATGCGCGGCGCCGGTGAGGCGATCGGCCCGGCCCTCGGTCTCGCGCCGATGCCGGCGGTGCTGATCAATCCCGGCGTGCCGGTGCCGACCGCCCCGGTCTTCAAGGCTCTGGGCCTCGCAGTCGGCCAGAGGCTCGACGGCGCGCCGCATCCCGCGATCGCCGAGGGGCTCGGCGCCGACGCCCTCGTGGCGGCGCTCGCCCCGGCCCGGAACGATCTGGAGGCGCCGGCGCTCACGGTCGCCCCGGTGATCGGCGAGGCCCTGGCGGCCCTGCGCGACCGGGGCGGATGCCGCCTGGCGCGGATGTCGGGCTCGGGCGCGACGGTGTTCGCGCTGTTCACCGATCGGCGCGCCGCCGTGCGGGCGGCCGCCACTCTGCGGGCCGCGCGTCCGGGCTGGTGGGTGGCGCCGACCTTCCTGCGCTGAGCGAAGGACGGCTCCCGTCAGCTCCCGGCCGTACCGGCGCGCACCCGGCCGCGGCGGAAATACGCCCGGCGCTCGGCCTCGGCCCGGACCGTCGTGGCGCGCACCTGCAAGAGGTCCTTGCGGGTGAGAAGCCCAATCAGCGCGCCGCTCTGCGGATCGGTCACGGGCAGGCGCCCCTGCCCGGCCGAGAGCATTACGTCGAGGGCGTGCGAGACCACGTCGCCCGGATGCACGACGGCAAGGTCGGCATCCGAGACGCGCTCGGCGAGGGTGCCGTCAGGCCCGTCGCCCTCCCCCGTCTCGACCGTCCAGCGCAGGGCATCGTTGCGCGTGACCAGCCCCATCGGCCGCCCGGCGCTGTCGACCACCGGATAGGCGTGATGCTCGCCGGCACTGATCGCCGCCAGGGCCTCGCCGAGCGAGAGCTCTCCGTCGAGGGTCTCGACCGCGCGGGTCATCACCGCCTCGACCCGGGCGAGGTCGTAGGGGTCGATGCCGTATTCCCGGGTCACGTGCTGGCCCCGCCGGGCGATCTTCTCGGTGAGGATCGAGCGCTTGAGCAGCAGCACGGTCACCGCATAGGCCGCCATCGTGGCGGCGAGCAGCGGCGCCAGGGCGGCGACGTCCCCGGTCACCTCGACGGCGAACACCACCCCTGTGAGCGGCGCCGGCAGGGTCCCGCCGAGCATCGCCGCCATGCCGAGCAGCGCCCAGAAGCCGTGCGCGCCCGGCAGAACGAGCCCGATCAGCCAGCCGATGGCGCCGCCCAGGATCAGCAGCGGCGCCAGCACGCCTCCGGATGTGCCCGACGACAGGGCCGCGAGCCAGATCACCGCCTTCACCACCAGGATCGTCAGCACGGCGCCAGCCACCAGATGCCCGGCGAGGAGATCGCGGATCACGTCGTAGCCGACGCCGAGCGCCCGGGGCTCCACGAGGCCGCCGAGGCCGACCACGAGGGCGCCGAGGGCCGGCCACCACATCCAGTGGATCGGCAGCTGGCCGAACCCGTCCTCCAGCGCGTAGAGCGCGCGGGTCAGCACGCCCGAGATCAGTCCGCAGGCGACGCCGAGCAGGGCGCAGGCGGGCAGGCCCCACCACGGCAGGGCCGGGTTGTCGGCGAAGGGGAAGAGCGGGCCGGCCTCGAATAGGGCTGGGCGCCAGCAGGCCGCCGTCACCGCCCCGACCGTCACCGGCACGAGGCTGCGCGGCCGCCACTCGAACAGCAGCACTTCGACGGCGAGCAGCACGGCCGCCACCGGCGTCCCGAAGATCGCCGTCATGCCGGCGGCGGCGCCCGACACCAGCAGGGTCTTCCGCTCGGCCGCGCTGAGATGGAAGAACTGCGCGAACAGCGAGCCCACCGCGCCGCCCGTGACGATGATCGGTCCCTCTGCGCCGAACGGGCCGCCGGTGCCGATCGCCACCGCCGAGGAGAGTGGCTTGAGCACCGCCACCTTCGGTGACATCCGGCTGCCGCCGATCAGGATCGCCTCCATGGCCTCCGGGATGCCGTGGCCGCGGATCTTCTCCGAGCCGTAGCGCGCCATCACGCCGACGATCAGCGCGCCGATCACCGGGATCGCGATCATCCACGGCCCGGGCGTCGCGCCGGCCAGGGAGGTGAGTGCGGTGTCGAGCCGGCCGTACCAGACGGCGTTGGTCACGAGACCGATCAGGGTCAGCAGGATCCAGGCTGTGCCGGAGGCCGCCGTGCCGGTGATCACCGCCAGCCCGGCCAAGGTGAGCACGCGGCGATCCGCGCTGAAATCGCCGAGCGCCCGCCGCAGGGGCCTTTCTTTCGAACGCTCGATCCCTGGTCCGCCGTCCATCCGATCCTCCAACCGCCTGCGGTTAATTACATCGTGATACGATATATTAAATGACCGCACGTCTGCGCGACGGTGCGACGGGGACGGCGAGCGCCTATGGATCGGTACGCGGTTGCGCTGGGCGCCGCGCGGGAGCGGCCGGAAGACAACCATGGACGCCGACGATCCTGAGACCGGGTCGCTCTCTCAAGAGCAGTACGCCGCGCTGGCCGAGTTCCGGTATCGACTGCGGCGCTTCCTGGCCTTCAGCGAGGCGGCCGCAGCCCGGGCCGGTATCCCGCCCCAGCAGCACCAGGCCCTCCTGGCCCTGGCCGGCCATGCCGGCCGCGCGCCGCCGACGGTCGGATTGCTGGCCGAGCAGCTCCTGATCGCGCCACACAGCGCGGCCGAGCTGGTCGCCCGGATGGTCGAAGGCGGCCTGTTGACCAAGGAGCGGTCGATCCAGGATCGCCGGCGCAGCGAGCTCGCGCTGACGCTCCGGGCCGAAGCGTTGCTGCGGGCCCTGACCGCGGCACATCTGGAGGAGCTGCGCGGCTTGGCGCCAGCTCTAGCCGATGCGCTGACACCCGCGGCATCTTGACGCGCTGCGGGACCGCTGGTTTCCTCCCGCATGGAGTGACCGGATGGCGGATCGAGTCGGTTCGGACGCGCACAGCGTCAAACTTCGCGGCTTCTACGCGTCCCTCGTGGCGGGCCAGAGCGCGGCAGCCGACAGGCGTATCGAGGAGGCCTTCGCGGCGGTCCCGCGCGAGCCGTTCGCCGGGCCGGGTCCCTGGTCGATCCTGGCCGCCAATGTCTGGCGGTCGCGGGACCGCGGGTCGCCCTACGTGACGACCCCGGACGACGATCCGGCGTTTCTCTACCAGGATGTGCTGGTCGCTCTCGACGCCGCCCGCTCCATCAATATCGGCCAACCGAGCCTGCACGCCCTGTGCCTCGACGCGCTAGCGCCCCAGCCTGGTGAGACCGTGATCCAGGTCGGCACCGGCAGCGGCTATTACACGGCGCTGCTCGCCCATCTGGTCCGACCGGAGGGCCAGGTCCACGGTTTCGAGATCGATCCCAATCTTGCCGAGCGGACGGCGCGCAACCTGGCGCCCTGGCCCTGGGCCCGGGTCGAGGCGCGCTCCGGCGCGTCGGACGGGCTGCCGCAAGCCGACGCGATCTACGTCAATGCCGGCGCACCGCGCCCGGCGCGCGTCTGGCTCGATGTTCTACGGCCGGACGGGCGGCTGCTATTCCCGCTCCAGCCTCGCTACGGACGGGGCGGCATGCTGCTGATCTGCAAGGTCGCCGGTGCCGCCGCATGGCCGGCCCGGTTCGTCTCGCCCTCGGTCTTCATTCCCCTGCAGGGCCTGCCGGAGGCTGACACGGAGGGGTTGTCGGAGGCCTTCGCCCGGGGGCCGCTGATGGCCGTCCGCGCGATCCGCTTCGGCGAGAAGCCCGATGCGAGCTGCTGGTACGATGGCGGCGATTGGTGGTTGTCCACCCGTGCGCCGTGAGGCCGCCGACGGCTATCTGAACGGGCACGCCGCGAAAGCCGGGAGCGCAGATCGTCAACCGGGTCGCCCGCCGCATGGTGGTCCATGCTCATCGGGACGGCGGTCAGGCACAGTTCGTCCAGCGGCCCGTGCCGAGGCGGGTCGGCGCCAAGCTGGGGCTCCTGTTCGATCGCGTGCGTGAGAAGCTCGGCTAGACTTGGACAATCGAGCGCATGGCGGCCGAGGCCGGGCTCAGCCTGCGCAGCCTCCACCGCCACGTGCGCGACGCCACCGGCCAGGCGCCGGGGACTTGGCTCATTGCCGAGCGGCTGGCCGAGGCGCGGGCGATGCTCGAGGAGACGACCCGCTCGGTGGACGAGATCGCCCGGCTGGTCCGGTTCGGCTCCGCGCCGGCCCTGCGCAGCCATTTCCGCAGCCTCTTGGGCGTGACGCCCACCGCCTATCGCGGCGCAGCTTCACCACCGGACCCGCGAGGGCTCTGCAGGACGCCGCCTGAGCCGCCGCCTCAGCGCGCGCGGGCGACGCAGAACTCCACCGCGCCGTCGAGCGCGGCCTTCACGGGCCCGTCCGGGAAGATGTTCAGAGCGGCGCGGGCCTGAGCGCCGTAATGGTGTGCGCGGGCCACCGTCTCCTCCAGGGCGCCGTGGCGCTGGAGCAGGTCGAGGGCGGTGCCGAGGTCGTCCGCGCCGATCTCGCCCTGCTGGAGGGTCCGCCGCCAGAAGCCGCGCTCGCCCTCGCTTGCCCGGCGGTGGGCCAGGACGATCGGCAGCGTGATCTTGCCCTCGCGAAAATCGTCGCCGACATTCTTGCCGAGCGCGGCCGAGGTACCGCCGTAATCGAGCACGTCGTCGATGAGCTGGAAGGCGATGCCGAGATTCATCCCGTAGGCGCGGGCGGCGTCCTGCTCGGCCTTCGGCCGGCCTGCCAGAACCGGCCCGACCTCGCAGGCGGCGGCGAACAGCTCGGCGGTCTTGCCGCGGATCACCGCCAGGTAGGCGGCCTCGTCGGTCTCGAGGTTCTTGGCGTTGGTGAGTTGCATCACCTCGCCCTCGGCGATCACCGTGGCGGCGGCGGACAGGATGTCGAGCGCCCGCAGGGAGCCGACCTCGACCATCATCCGGAAGGCCTGGCCGAGCAGAAAGTCGCCGACCAGCACCGAGGCCTCGTTGCCCCACTTGATCCGGGCGGCGACGCGGCCGCGGCGCATGTCGCTCTCGTCGACCACGTCGTCGTGCAGCAGGGTCGCGGTGTGCATGAACTCGACGCTGGCGGCGAGCTTCACGTCCCCGTCGGCGTCGCCGGCATAGCCACAGAGCTTGGCGCAGGCCAGCGTCAGGATCGGGCGCAGGCGCTTGCCGCCGGACGCGATCAGGTGGTTAGCCACCTCAGGGATCATCGCCACGTCAGAGCCGGTCCGCGACAGGATCGTGGTGTTGACCCGCGCCATGCCGTCCGCCACCAGCGCGACGAGGTCGTTCAGCCCCGCCTCGGCCTCGGGCTTCGGATTCTCGATGGAGAGGGCCATACCCAAGATCCGCGACCTCCAGTCCGGTTCCCCCGCGGGGAGCGGGCGATCCCTTCGCACGCGCCTCGCGGCGCCGCAACATCGGCGCCGCTGGGATATGGTGCGGGGAGCCTGCGCAGCGAACGCGACGAATGCGCCGGAAGCCCGGCCTCCCGCCGAAGAATTGCGATGATCGTGCTGATTTCTGCGAATGACCCGGTTCTGATCGGCTTCGCCCGCGCGGTGCTCGAGGCGGCCGAGATCCCGGTCCTGGTGGCCGATACCCATATGAGCGTGATGGAAGGCTCGATCGGGGCGTTCGGCCAGCGGCTGATGGTGCCGGGGGATTGGGCACCCCAGGCCCGCCGGTTGCTGAAGGATGCCGGGCTCGCCCACGAGTTGCGCGACCCGTGAGCGATGCGCCGGACGCGTTCCTGGGCGGGATCCTGCGCCTGCACCAGCCGCAACGGGGGGCGCACCGGGCGGGGACCGACGCGGTGCTGCTCGCCCGATGGCTGGCGCCGGCGGTGGGGGAGCGGCTCTGCGACGTCGGCGCGGGCACCGGCGCGGTGGGCCTGGCCTGCGCCGCGCTCAACCCCGGCAGCCGCCCGACCCTGGTGGAGCGCGATCCGGACCTAGCCGGGCTCGCCCGGGCGAACGCCGCCCTCAACGGACTCGACGCGACCGTGATCGAGGCGGACATGCTCGCCGCCGCGGCCGAGCGCCGCGCCGCCGGGCTGGAGCCCGACAGCTTCGACCTTGTCCTGACCAACCCGCCGTTCTTCACCGCGGGCCGCCACCGCCCGTCCCCGCATCCCGGCAAGGCGACGGCGCACACATTCCCCGAGGGCAGCCTGGATTTCTGGATCCGCGCCTGCACGGCGATCCTGCGGCCGGGGGGGCGGTTCGGGCTGATCCACCGGGCAGATGCCCTCCCGGCCTGCCTGGAGGTGCTCCAGGGCCGCTACGGCGGGATCGCGATCCGCCCGGTCCATGCCAGAGCCGAGGCCCCGGCGATCCGGGTGCTGATCGCCGGGACACGGGGCAGCCGGGCCCCGACGAGCCTGCGGCCGCCCCTGGTGCTGCACGGTGACGATCCCCGGACCTTCGCCCCGGAGGCCGAGGCGCTCCACCGGGGCGCCCCCTGGCCGCCGGCCTGATCAGGCCGCCAAAGCGGTCGGCGCCACGTCGCCGATGCCGAGGAACCGCTCGACGGCGGGCAGATCCGAGAACCCCAGAAATTCCGGGCGCAGGGGCTCGGGCAGCCCGTCGAAATTGAGCCCCGGGAACGTGTCGGGATGCGGGTAGAGCTGCCACTCGGCCCCCGGCTCCACCGGCGGGAACAGGATCGCGACCTTCTCCTCGCCCAAGCGCACGATCCGGGTCGGGCTGTAGGACAGGGTCTCGATGCTCCAGTTCCGGTGATGGTCCCGGCGGGCCTTCAGGGTACGGCGGCTCGGCGCGCGATGCATGGCGGTCTCCTGCGGTTGGGGGATGGTATGGGGGTTCAGGCGGCGCTGCGGCGGCCGGTGCGCTTCGGCCAGCCGAGGGACACGAGGCGCGCCTTGGCGTAGTCGCGCACCTCGTCGCGGGTGCCGGGCGGCATCGCCGCCAGGATCGCCTGCGTCGCGCCGTCGAGCATCAGGTCGGTCACCGCGTTGATGGTCTCGGCCTCGTCGATCCGGCGCTTGAGGTCGCCCTCAGCCTCAGTGACCTCGTCGAAGGGCTGGGCCTCCTCAAAATCCTCGTCCACCGCCCGGACGGTGGGCAGCTGGGCGCGGAACTCGTCGGCCTCCTCCTCCGAGTAGACCAGGCCGTGGAGCTCGATCAGCTTGAGGATGACGCGGTCCTTCCCGCGCTTCTCGGCCATGGCGTAGACGTAGGCCGCCTGCTTGCCCGAGACGCGGTAATTCACGTTGACCAGCGCCTCGCCCATCGACCACTCGATCCGGTCGGGCGTCTGTTTCGCGCCGGCCTTGGCGCCGGGCAGGCGCCCGGTCACCAGCAGCACGGCCTCGTCACGCTCGGCCCGGATGATGGTCGGCGGGTCGAACACGATCCCGGCCTGCGCGGCGATGCGCTCCAGGGTCTTGTGATAGATCACAGCCGTGCCCTGCACGCGCCAGACGTTGCCCCCGAAGGGCTCCCCGTAGCGCACCAGGATGTCGGCGATCTGCTTGTCGGCGGTTCGCATGCGGGGCTCGTTCCGGTGTGAGACAGCTGCGTCATCCACAGCTTTCTACGGCGACGCTCTTTGTTCCTGTTTTGTTTCACCGTATATGCGTGATCGCGGGGGCGTGCGCAAGGGTTGCGGCGCGTTCGCCCTGTCGATTGGGGGGCTGCGTCAGTGCGTGCGGGCGTGCCGCGGGCACGCGGAGACGGTTCGGTCGCAGGGTCGATCGGCTTGAGGCGGGGGCGGTGATGGTGCGATCGTTCGGATGTGCTTCGGGGCTCAAAGCGTGAGACAAAACCGCGGTGAGCGGGTTGGCCAGGTATGGACGTTCTCGTACCCGACGACCGCTGGGCGAGGATTGAGCCGCTGCTGCCATCCGAGCCTGAGAAGCCGAAAGGTGGCCGGCCACGCGCCTCGGATCGGGTGGCACCGGCGGGGATCATCCCTGTGCTGCGCACCAGCATGCAGTGGAAGCATCTGCCGCGTTCCCATGTCGGCTGCAGCGGCAAGACGAGTTGGCAGCGGCTGGGCGCGTGGCAGGCAGCTGGCTTCTGGGCGGGCCTGCGTCGCGCGATGCTGGAGCAACTTCAAGATGCGGACGCGCTCGATCGGTCGCGCGCTGCTCTCGACGGCGTGAGCCTGCCGGCGAAAAATGGGGTTCCGCAACGGGGCCGAACCCGACGGACTGGGGCAAGCCGGGCACAAAGCGCCACCTCGTCGTGGGCGCCAGGGGTACGCCGCTCGGCCTGACCCTCACCGGGGGCCAACTGCAACGACAGTCGTATGCTGGCGGCTACCCGCGACGCGGTGCCGGGGGTACGCACCGGCCGCCGTGGTCGCCCGCTTCCGCCGGCTGACCATCCGCTACGC
Organism: Methylobacterium sp. ARG-1; assembly: GCF_001262595.1. Taxonomy (NCBI): domain Bacteria; kingdom Pseudomonadati; phylum Pseudomonadota; class Alphaproteobacteria; order Hyphomicrobiales; family Methylobacteriaceae; genus Methylobacterium; species Methylobacterium sp. ARG-1. The sequence goes on along the minus strand of NZ_LHCD01000008.1, from coordinate 75,959 downwards.
GCGGCGCGCCGGCCTCCACCTCGCCTTCCCCACGCTCGCCTGTGCCCTCATCTGTAGGGCACAGCTCGAAAGGTCTTGTCCCTGACTCTCAATGGTTGTTGTGCGCAGCAAGATAATTGCCAGATGTCGCTGCCCCCTCCGGCTCGGAAAGTGAAAGGGCGGACTCCACGTCCGGCTCGTCATTGGAAACCCGAAGACCGTCAGCCGACCGGGTGAACGTCACATGCATCGCCGGTTGGCCAGCAGCGCGGGGCGCCGAGAGCGTGACGGATTGTTCGGGCGTTCCGAGCAGAGTCTCAAATCGCGTGGCCGCCCCACCCTCCGCGGCCGTCGTGACGACGAGCAGAAATCCGTCTCTCTGATCCGTGAAATAGGCAATGCCGCGAGTCAGGCCCAAGGTAATGGAATAGGCCTGCAGAGATTTTATACGCCTGTCCATGGCATAAACGGTATCCGTCAGCCAGAATTGCGCGCAGATCGCAGCAATCGAAGACATGCAGACGCGATATCCGATTTTTGACCAGGTCTTAGTCATATTCAATTCCATCTTAGAATTAGACCGTCGCATCACCGCCTCCGGGCGATCCCGTATCGACTACGATTGTGTGCGACACTGGACTTTATTCCACCGATCTACGCCGCAGAGGCACGTCGATTTGCCGCCGCGGGGATTGCATCGCCATGACAAGTCCGCGGAACCGCGCTTCAGATGAAATATTCGGCATCCGCGCGTGGGCTATCGCGGCTGTGCCCGGCTCGGTCGCGTGCGGTCACCGGCGTTCCGACGCGCATCCTGCCGCAACAGGTGCGCGCACGAACCGCGCCCGGACAGCCGCGAGGCCGGCCTCGTGGCTGTCCGGGCGGCGCATGGCTGAGCCGTCATGAAAAGCTGCGCGCCCGGGACCGACCGACCGCGTCGCGTTCGCCGCCCGGCGCCGCGTGGCAATCAGATTCCGGAGGTCCGCTTCAGAGATCTTCAGAGATCTTGCGCGGGCAGCTTGAGCGATCGCGTCGGGGGCAGACCCTTTGAAACTCGTTGTGCGAGCTGATCTTCCGAAACCGGGCGCGCCCAGATCCACCTGGCCCGGCCGTGGAGTCGGTCGCCGTCCCCTCGCGACGAACGGCGGTTCGCGCAAGGCGGGTATAGCGCCGGCTATCGCAGATGCTCGGCAAGGGACACGGCCCAAGGCGCCAGCAGCCCTGCCTGTGCTCGTAGACATAGGCCTCGGGCGGGCCGAACGTCGCGCACCCCCATCCTCGGCCCGGCCAGCCCTGTCCAGGGGACTAGCTCATCGCCGACCCACGGACGGACCCGCCTGCATCTACCCAGGGCCTTGATGGCGCGCGAAGCCGCCTCCCGGAACCGGTGCCCCCCACGACGCCCGATCTCTGACAGACGGCTGACCATGCGCGCCGCTCTTAAGTCATTGAGGGACCAGAATACCCGCCTCGCTATGCCCAGGCGCTGCCGGAGGAAGATAGAAATCCCCCTGGCAGATGGCGTCACGCCTCACGCGATCCGGAGGCGGGACAACCGGACAGTCCGAAAAGCCCGGTCCCGGTCAGGTCAACGGATAGCGCCCAGAGCCGCTCAGCCGCTCCGAGATCCACGGCATAGGCCTTGACACCCACGAACGGCTCGCTGGCCGCTTCCGCCCGCACGGCCACGTCGCAATCCTCGCAATAGAGGCCGCCCAGCCCGTCGAGCAGCGGCGCGGTCGCGGCCCAAACCTGGGTGGCGGCGCCCTGGGCCGGCGTCTTGAAGGTTGGGTCGGCCAGCGCGCCGGACGCGTCGAGCCAGCCCTCCGCGATCATCTCGGCCCGGGTCAGGTGGCGCTGGAGCGGCGTGAGGATTTTCCCCGGATGCAGCGAGAAGGCACGGATGCCCCGGTCCCGGCCGAGCCGGTCGAGATGGACCGCGAACAGGGCGTTGGCGGTCTTCGCCTGGCCGTAGGCGCGCCACTTGTCGTAGCCAGACGCGAAGTGGGGATCGTCCCAGCGGATCGGCGAGAGGTGGTGCCCGGCCGAGGAGACCGCGATCACCCGAGCACCGGGCCGGAGCAGCGGCAGGAGGCGGTTGGTCAGGGCGAAATGACCGAGATGGTTGGTCGCGAATTGCGCCTCCCAGCCGGGCCCGACCCTTCTCTCCGGGCAGGCCATGAGGCCCGCATTGTTGATCAGCCAGTCGATCGGCCGGCCGGCGGCCAGGACGCCCTCGGCGAAACGCTGGACGCTCGCGAGGTCCGACAGGTCAAGGGCACCGACCGTGACTCCGGGGATCGCCTGGGTCGCGATCCGAGCGGCGTCCGGATCGCGGGCGCCGACCAGGATCGTCGCGCCCGCTCCCGCGAGCGCCCGGGTGGTCTCCAGGCCGAGGCCCGAATGGCCGCCGGTGACGAGGGCGTGCCGCCCCGTCAGGTCGCGTCCGACCAGGACGTCGGCGGCGGTGCTGCGGGGGCCGAAGCCCGATCCGAGGGGCTTCTGGTGATCGATCATGGTCCTGCTCCGCGGCGGCGAAGCGATGCCGCCGTATCCCCGGGATGATCGACCCGAGGTGCCGGACGCTCCATGCTGCGCCGTCCGCGAATCCTACGCGGGCGTCCGGTCGTCGCCATGGATCCGCTTTCCGACGTGCTATCCCTGCTCAAGCCCCAGAGCGTGCTCAGCGCCGGGCTCGATGCCGGCGGCGCCTGGGCGATCCGCTTCCCCGCCCATGACGGGATCAAGTTCAACACGGTGATGCGCGGCGCCTGCTGGGTGTCGGTGGAGGGTGAGGCCGAGCCGGTCCGGATCACGGCCGGCGACTGTTTCCTGCTGACCCGCGGGCGGCCGTTCCGGCTCGCCACCGATCCCGGGCTGCCGGCGATCGACGCGGCCACGATCTACGATCAGGCGGTTGACAATGTCGCGACCTGCAACGGCGGCGGCGCCTTCTTCCTGATCGGCGGGCGGTTCTTCTTCGAGGGCGCTCCGGCCGGCCTCCTGTTCGACGCGTTGCCGGCCATCGTGCATGTCCGGGACGCCACCAACCAGGCCACGATCCTGCGCTGGGCGCTGGAGCAGCTGGCGGCCGAGCTGCGCCTGAGCGCGCCCGGCGGCACCCTGATGGCCGACCATCTCGCGCAGATCATGCTGCTCCAGGTGCTGCGGCTCTGGCTCGCTTCGGGCCGGCCGGTCGGCTGGCTCGGGGCGATCGCCGATCCGCGGCTGACGCGGGCGCTCACGGCCCTGCATGCCGAGCCGGCGCGGCGCTGGACGCTCGCGGCGCTGGCCGGCCGCGCCGGCATGTCGCGCACGACGTTCGCGGAACGGTTCAGGGCGGTGGTGGGGCAGCCGCCGCTGGCCTATCTGGCCGGCTGGCGGATGCAGCTCGCGGCCGACCGGCTGCGCAGCTCGGATGCGCGCGTCGCATCCATCGCGTATGCCGTCGGCTACGAATCCGAGACCGCGTTCCGCACCGCCTTTCGCCGGCATATGCGGTGCACGCCGATGCAGTATCGGCGGAGAATGGCCGCATTGTTGCTGCACCGCACCCTGCGCTAAAGCTCGTCCGGAAAAGGTGGAGGCCGGTTTTTCGGGCGCGATGACGCGACCGAGACCGGACCGCCGGGACGCTGTCCGAGACCGAGCCGCGATGACGCCTTCCCTCTGGACCCGCCTGTCGAACCCCAGCCACTTCATGCGCTGGTCCGGCGCCCTGGTGCCGTGGCTCGCCGCCCTGTCGGCGGCCCTCGTCGGCCTGGGACTTTACCTGACCTTCTTCGTCGTGCCGCCGGACTACCAGCAGGGCGAGACCGTGCGGATCATGTACATCCATGTCCCGGCGGCCTGGCTCGGGGTGTTCTTCTACGGCGCCATGAGCCTGTCGGCGATCGGCACCCTGGTCTGGCGCCACCCCCTGGCCGACGTCGCCCAGCGCGCCGCCGCGCCGATCGGGGCGGCCTTCACGCTGATCTGCCTGGTCACCGGCTCGCTCTGGGGCAAGCCGATGTGGGGCACCTACTGGGTCTGGGACGCGCGCCTGACCTCGATGCTGATCCTGCTGCTGATCTATTGCGGCATCATCGCCCTGTGGCGCACCCTCGAGGAGCCGAACCGGGCGGCCCGCGCCGTGGCGATCCTGACGCTCGTGGGTGCGGTGAACCTGCCGATCATCAAGTTCTCGGTGAACTGGTGGTCGACCCTGCACCAGCCGGCCTCGATCCTGCGCATGGGCGGCTCGACCATCGACCCGTCGATGCTCTACCCGCTGCTGATCATGATCGGCGCGGCGACGCTCGGCGGCACGACGCTCCACCTCTACGCGATGCGCACCGAGATCATGCGCCGCCGGGTGCGGACGCTGACGATCCGCGAGGCCGAGCGGCTGGACCGGACCCAGCCGCGCCTCGCGCCGAAGCCCGCCGGGATGCCGGTCGGGCAGCCGGTCTAGGATGTTTCCGATGGATCTCGGGTCTCACGGCGGCTTCATCGTCGCCGCCTACGCGTTCACGGCCCTCGTCATGGTGGGCCTGATCGGCAACGCCATCCGCGACCGGCGGGCGCAGCTGCGCGCCCTCAGGGGCTTCGGGGAGGAACGGCGGTGACCGGCGACGACATCACCGACCGGCCGCCCCCCGTCCGACGGTCGCTGCTGCTGGTCGTGCCCGTGCTGGCGTTTGCCGCGCTGGCCGCGGTGCTGTTCCTGCGGCTGCGCTCGGGCGCCGACCCGGCCGCCCTGCCCTCCGCGATGATTGGCAAGCCGGTGCCGAGCTTCAGCCTGCCGGCGGTGCCCGGGCTTAAGGCCGGGGACGCCCCGGTGCCGGGCCTGTCCAGCGCCGACCTGAAGGGCCAGATCACGGTGATCAACGTGTTCGCCTCATGGTGCGCGCCCTGCCAGGTCGAGCACCCGATGCTGATGCGGCTCGCCCGGGAGCCCGGGATCCGGCTGGTCGGCATCGACTACAAGGAGCCGAACCCGGCCGCCGGCCAGCGCTTCCTGGCCCGGCACGGGGTGCCGTTCAGCGCCGTCGGGGCCGATGCCGACGGGCGTGCGGCGATCGATTTCGGCGTCTACGGGGTCCCTGAGACCTTCGTGGTCGGGCCGGACGGGGTGATCCGCGACAAGCTCGTCGGCATTTTGACGCCGGAGAATTTCGCCAGCGTGCTCACGCGGATCCGGGCGGCCGGAAAGGTCGCAGAGGCGCGCTGACCCTTATTCGCCCGGCTGCGGCTCCTTGCGCTCGTAGCGGCTGAGCAGCGGCGTCTGGGCTAGGGCGAACAGCACGGTGATCGGCATGATGCCGAACACCTTGAAATTGACCCAGAAATCTTCGGTCTGGGTCCGCCACACGATCTCGTTCAGGGCTGCCAGGACGAAGAAGAACAGACCCCAGCGGAAGGTGAGCTTGCGCCAGCCCTCCTCGGTGAGGCTGAACATCGAATCGAGCACCACCGACAGGAGCGAGCGCCCGAAGGCGAGGCCGCCGAGCAGCACGGTGCCGAACAGCGCGTTCACGATGGTCGGCTTGACCATGATGAAGGTCTTGTCCTGCAGGGCCAGCGTCAGGCCGCCGAACACCACCACGACCACGCCGGAGACGAGCGGCATGATCGGCAGGCGCCGCACCAGCACGAAGTGAACCGCCAGCGCCACCACGGTCGCCGCGATGAACACCCCGGTGGCCACGAACAGCTTCTGGTCGGGCGCCACGCCGAGGCGTTCCGAATAGGCGTTGCCCAGGAAGAAGATGACGAGGGGCCCGAGCTCCAGCGCCAGCTTCACGAGCGGCGGCAGATGGCGGCGGGGGGGAACGGATTCGATCTGCATGCGTGTCAGTTGGCTCGGATGCGGCCCTCGCGTTAGGCTGGAGGCCGGGCTGGCGGTTTCGGGGCTGTGTGGAACGCGGGGCTTACGATGTCCATCACGATCGACAATGCCGAGGTCGAGGCGCTCCTCGCCGACCTCACGGCCACCACCCACCGCGCCGCGCCGGATCTGTTGCTCGAGCTGCTCCGGCGGGAGCGGGCGCGGGTGGAGGAGGATCGACAGCGCGACCGCGCCGCCGCCATTGCGTCGGGACGATTGCTGCACGAGCGCACCTACGCAAGCCAGCTGGTCGACCCCCGGCCGATCGAAGAGATTCTGGCCTATGACGAGAACGGCCTGCCCGTGTGAGCACCGTCGTCATCGATAGCTCCGTCTTCATCGCGATCCTGAACCAGGAGTCGGATGCGGTCAGCTTCAGCGTCGCAATTCGCGCTCACCGGTATCGCGCGATGGCCTCGGCGACGTATCTCGAATGCGCCATCGAGATGTCACGCTGGGTGATAGGCCGTGTCGAACTCGACGATTGGCTCCTCCGCGAAGCGATCACAGTCGTACCGGTCGACCACACCCTCGCCCAGATCGCCGCCGACGTTTTCGCGCGCTACGGCAAGGGCCGGCACCCAGCCGGCCTCAACTTCGGCGATTGCTTCGCCTACGCGCTGGCCCGGTCGTTGAACGCGCCGCTCCTGTTCAAGGGCGACGACTTCGCCCGGACCGCCGTGCTGCGCCCGACGGCCTAATCCTTCTCCAGCCCGGCGATCGCCCGCGCGAAGTCCCGGGCCGCGAAGGGCTCCAGATCCTCCACGCCTTCGCCGACGCCGATGAAGTGCACCGGCAGGCCGAACTTGGCCGCGAGCGCCACCAGGATGCCGCCGCGGGCCGTGCCGTCGAGCTTGGTCATCACCAGGCCCGAGACCGGCGCCGCCTGGGAGAACAGCTCCACCTGCGAGATCGCGTTCTGGCCGACGGTGGCGTCGAGGACGAGGATCGTGGCGTGCGGTGCCTCCGGGTCCTGCTTGCGCAGCACGCGGACGATCTTCTCCAGCTCCGCCATCAGCCCGGCCTTGTTCTGGAGCCGTCCGGCGGTGTCGATCAGCAGGACGTCGGTCCCCACGGCACCCGCCTGTTTCAGGGCGTCGAAGGCGAGGCCGGCCGCGTCGGCCCCCTCCCCGCCGCTGACCACCGGGGTGCCGGTGCGTGCGCCCCAGACCTTGAGCTGCTCCACCGCTGCCGCGCGGAACGTGTCGCCGGCCGCCAGCATCACAGTCCGACCCTCCGCGCGCAGCTTCGAGGCGAGCTTGCCCAGAGTCGTGGTCTTGCCGGCACCGTTCACGCCGACGGTAAGGATCACGAACGGCTTCTTCGTGCTGTCGATGACGAGCGGCACCGCCACGGGATCCAGCGCCCGCTCAACCTCTGTGGCCAGGATCGCCCGAACCTCGTCGGGCGAGATGCCCTTCTCATAGCGGCCCTTGCCGACGGCGTCCGAGATCCGCGTCGCGGTCTCGAGGCCGAAATCGGCCTGGATCAGGGCATCCTCCAGATCCTCCAGGGTGTTGGCGTCGAGCTTGCGCTTGGTGAACAGGCCGGTCACCCGGTCGGTCAGGGCCGACGATGTCCGCTTCATCCCGGAGGTGAGTCGGGTCCACCAGCCCTTGGCCTCGGGCTCCCGGTCCGGCCCGGCGCCGGCATCGTGGGCCAGCGCGGCGGCGGAATCCACGGGCTGGATATCGGGCATCGGCGCGACCACCGGCTCCCGGTTCGCGTCCCCGGTATCGACCGGATCGGCACCGTGCGCGGGATCGTCCCCGGCCGTGCCGGCGGGCGGCCGCTCGGGCTCGCCTTCGATCGGCAGCAGGTCCGCCCCCTCGACCACGTCGGCGACGGGGGCGTCCGTCTCCTCGGGCGGCAGCGGGATATGGGCGACGTCCTCGGCCCCGGTGGCGTAGTCGGGCTGACCCTCGGAGGGCGAGGCCGGCGCATCCGCAGGCAGCTCCGTCTCCGCCTTGTGCTCGTCCGTGCCTTCGCCCGTGCTCTGGCCCTTGCGCCCGAACAGGCGCCCGAACCAGCCGGGCTTGTCCTCGCTCGCCATGAAACCTCGTCCTCGCCCCAGCTTGCCGACCCGATGCCGAACCCCTAGAGCCGTTGCCGACCGCGTTGCAAACGGCAACGGCTCCAAGTCCTTGGTTTGACGCGCTCGCCTGCGCCGAACCGGCCGCCGCTTCGGCGGCGCGCGCCCTGGCCCGACCGGATGTCCCTCACCTTCGACATAGGTGCCCGCCTCCTCTACCGCGATGCCCTGCTGCTCGTCATCGACAAGCCGCCGGGCCTGCCGGTCCATCCGGGCCCGCGCGGCGGCGAGACCCTGACCGACCATCTCGACGGTCTCCGCTTCGGCCTGCCCCGCCGCCCCGAGGCCGCGCACCGGCTCGACCGCGACACCTCCGGCTGCCTGGCGCTCGGCCGCCACGCCAAGGCGCTCGCGCGGCTCGGCAAGCTGTTTGCCGGCAGCGCCGTGGACAAGACCTACTGGGCCGTGGTCGAGGGCGGCCCCGACGCGGAATCCGGCCGGATCGACCTGCCGCTGGCGCGCCGCTCCGACGATCCGCGCTCCTGGTGGATGAAGGCCGACCCGGCGGGCGACCCGGCCCTGACCCATTGGCGCGTCCTCGGTCGCGCCGACGGCCAAACCTGGCTGGAGCTGAAGCCGGTCACCGGCCGCACGCACCAGCTCCGGGTCCATTGCGCCGCCTCCGGCTGGCCGATTTTGGGAGACTCGATCTACGGCAGCGGCCCCCGAGGCGGCAGCCTGCACCTGCACGCAAGGACGCTGACGATCCCGCTCTACCCGAAGCGGGAGGCGATCAGCATTGAGGCGCCGCCGCCAGGGCATATCGCGGACGCCGCGGCGCGAATGGGCGGCTAGACCGGCATTCGGTTTCTGGTGACGGTTTCGCAGCGCCAGCCGTCATTGCGAGCGTAGCGAAGCAACCTAGGGATACGCCTCGTTCGGAAATCGTGCGGTGCACTGGGTTGCTTCGCTACGCTCGCAATGACGGTGCGGATAAGAATGCTGCGGTGTGAGGGGCTTCACGCAGCGATCAGTCGCGCCCCGTCATGCCCCGTGATCGTGACCGCGAGAAACGTCCCCGCCTCCGCATCTCCGGCCAGCCGCACCGGCGTGAAATCTGCGCTTCGGCCGGTGCCGCCGCGCTCGGCCAGGACCGTCAGCGTGCGCCCGACCTGGCCGTCGAGGTGCCGACGCAGGGCGGCGGCACCGGCCGCGCGCAGGCGGGCGGCGCGGTCGCGGATCGCGTCGGCGGCCACCGGGGGCATGCGGGCGGCCGGCGTCCCGGGGCGGTGGGAATAGGGGAAGACGTGCAGATGCGTCAGCCCGCACTCGGCCACGAGGTCGAGGGAGCGGGCGAACTGGTCCTCGGTCTCGGTGGGGAAGCCCGCGATCAGGTCGGCGCCGAACACCACGTCCGGGCGCAGGGCGCGGACGGTCGCGCAGAAGCGGATCGCATCGGCACGCGCGTGCCGACGCTTCATCCGTTTGAGGATCAGGTCGTCGCCGGCCTGGAGGGACAGGTGCAGGTGCGGCATCAGCCGCTCCTCCTCGGCGAGCGCGGCGAGCAGCGCGTCGTCGACTTCCACCGAGTCGATCGAGGAGATGCGCAGGCGCGCGAGCTCCGGCACCGCCCACAGGATCGCCCGCACGAGGCCCCCGAGGGAGAGCAACGGTTCGGGCAGGTCGCGGCCATAGGCGGTGAGGTCGACGCCGGTGAGCACGACCTCGCGGCCGCCCTGGGCCACGATGGTCTCGACCTGCTCGATGACGTCGGCCACCGGCACCGAGCGCGACGCGCCCCGGCCGAACGGGATGATGCAGAAGGTGCAGCGATGGTCGCAGCCGTTCTGCACCGGCACGAAGGCCCGCGTATGGCCGGCGATCGCGTCGATCCGCGTCGGCGCGACGGTACGGGCCGCCATGACGGCGCCCGGGCCGGTGCCGGCGGGCGACCAGCCCGCGGGGCTCAGCTTCTCGGCATTGCCGACGAGCCGCGCGACTTCCGGCATGGCCGCGTAGGCCTCGGTCTCGACCTCGGCGCCGCAGCCGGTGACCACGATCTCGGTGCCGGGCCGCTCCCGGGCGATCCGCCGGATCGCCTTGCGGGCCTGGCGGCCGGCCTCCCGGGTCACCGCGCAGGTGTTGACCACCACCCGGTCGCGCCCGTCGGCGGCCGCGTGGACCCGCAGGGCCTCCGATTCCACGGTGTTGAGCCGGCACCCAAAGGTCAGGGTCTCGACGCCCATCAGGCGGCGCCGGAAAACAGCTCCGGCGCCAGGTTGCCCTCGGCGACGAGCGCGACCGGGCCGGTCATCAGGACGTGGTCGTCGGCGCGCCATTCCACGAACAATTCGCCCCCGGGGAGCCGGACCTGGGCCTGCCGGCCGATCATCCGCAGGCGAGAGGCCGCCACCACGGTGGCGCAGGCGGCGGTGCCGCAGGCGAGCGTCAGCCCGGCACCGCGCTCCCAGACCCGCAGGGTGATCGCCTCGCGCTCGGTCACCTGCGCGATGGAGATGTTGGCCCGCTCCGGGAAGAGCGGGTGGTTCTCCAGCATCGGCCCGATCCGGGCGAGGTCGTAGGAGGCGGGATCCCGGTCCACGAAGAACACCGCGTGCGGGTTACCCATGTTCACGGCGGCCGGCGAGTGCAGGAGCGGCTCGTCGATCGGGCCGATCTGCAATTCGATCCGCCGCGTGTCGGGGAACGGCTCGGACAGGGGGATCTCGTCCCAGGCGAGCTTCGGACGGCCCATATCCACCGTGAAGGCGCGCTCCGAGATCCGACGCACGCCGACCCGCCCGGCCACGGTCTCCAGAACCAGCCTGCCGCCCTCGGCGGGGCGGGCCATGGCCGGGTCGTCGAGCATCGCGTAGGCGACGCAGCGCGTGCCGTTCCCGCAGGCGCCGGATTCAGAGCCGTCGGTGTTGTAGATCCGCATGAACGCGTCGGTGCCGGGGCTTACGGGATCGTGCAGCACCATGAGTTGGTCGAAGCTCGAGCCGGGATCCTGCGCGATCGCCCGCGCCTCCTCGGGCCGGACCTTGGCGGTCGAGCCGCGCAGGTCGAGCACCACGATCGCGTTGCCGGCGCCGTGCATCTTCAGGAAGCGTCTATGGGCAAGTGCGCTCATGCGGCCAGAAGCTTTGAGGGGATCGAGCGGCTATATGGCAAACCCGCTCGCCCGAAGCGAGGGGGGCCGGCAGCGTGGCAGATGCGCCGCACCCGCCGCTCTCGTGCCCCGTGCCCTCGCGGCCAGGCCGGATCGCCACTAGGTTAGCCGGCGGGAGCCCACGCGACGATCCGCCGGGACCCGACCGGAGCGCCACCCGTGATCCGCCTTCGTTCTCTCGTCGCTCTCTCGACCGCCCTGCTGCTCGCAGCCGGCGGTCCCCTGGCCGCGCAGCAGCAGCCGGCTCCGCCACCGTCCACGGCGCCGGCGCCCGCCCAGACCAGTCCGCTGCCGACCACCACGGCACCCAACCCGGTCGCCGACCCGACCAAGAGCGCCGCCCCGGCGCCGCAGCAGGCAGTGGCCCCGCCCCCCGCCGGCCAGGCCGCCGTGGGGACACCCGGGCGGCCGACGCTGATCGAGAAACCCGGCGAGCCCGGCGACGTCGACGAGGTCACCCTGCCGGCCAAGCCCACCGCGATCGTCTCGGGCAAGACCAAGTGGGAGGAGGCCATCGTCAACCTGACCCAGGCCTTCACGCGGATCGAGGCGGATCTCGCCAAGCTCGGCATCGCCCCCGCGGGCCGGCCGCTGGCGGTGTTCACCCGCACCGACGATGACGGCTTCGAGTTCGAGGCGATGATTCCGGTGGCCGCCGCCCCGAACCCGGCACCCGCGGATGCCGACGGAATGCGCTTCGGCACGACGCCGTCCGGCAAGGCCCTGCGCTTCCCCCACCGGGGCTCCTACGAGTCGATCGACGGCACCTACGAGACGCTGACGGCTTATCTCGACGCCAAGGACATCGTGGTCCAGGACCGCTTCGTCGAGGAATACGCCACCGACCTCAAGGACGGCACCGACGACAACCTCGACGTGAATATCTTCGCGCTGGTGAAGTAGGCTGCTGGAACACGGCCTTAAAAAGAGCTCATGTTCTCTTCGGCAACCGAAAGGTCGCCGGGGGTAATCATCCGCCCCGTCATCCCGGGGCCGCGAGGCAGAGCCCCGGGATGACGATGTGAGTCATTCGGCCATGGGTCCATCACCGATCGTAGAATGGCTGTTCGGCAGCGCCTTGACCTGCCGAACAGCCATTCCCTCGTGCGATGATCCAATAATCCCATGCGCACGTCGCGTGGCCTCGGCCGATGGACAGATCGCCGCTGGTTTCGGCGCCCTGGAACAGCGGCGGCGGCTTGCGGATTCCCCGTGCATGCCGACGTCCTTGTTCCCGACCACCTCCGCCCCGCCGTCGCGCCGTAGGGCCGCGCCCTCGCCGGCCGACCCGGCTTTCGCCGACAAGGCGCTCGCGATCCATGCCCGGCTCTGCCCGGTCTATGGCTGCCCGATCCCGTATTTCCACAGCCTCGATCCGGTCAGCGAGCTGGTCTCGTCGCTGCTCTCGCACCGGACGCGCAACGCCGAATCCGGTCGGGCCTTCAAGGCCCTGCGTGCTCGTTTCCCGGACTGGGAGGCGGTGATCGACGCGGATGTGCCGGAGATCCAGGCGGCGATCGCCGGCGTGACCTGGCCGGAGCTGAAGGCGCCCCGGATCCGCGAGGTACTCATTGCCGTGCGCCAGCGCTGCGGCAGCCTGGACCTCGCCTTCCTGGGCGACATGGATGTCGCGGCGGCCCGGGGCTGGCTGGAGGCGATCCCCGGAATCGGCCCCAAGACCAGCGCGGCGGTGCTGTCGTTCTCGACCCTGCGGATGCCGGCCCTGCCGGTGGACAGCCACCATCACCGGGTCGCCCAGCGCCTCGGCTTGATCGGGCCCCGGGTCGATGTCGGGCCCTCGCACGCGATCCTGCGGGCGCAGCTGCCGGCGGATTGGAGCGCGCAGGCGCTCTACGACAATCACGAGATCCTGATGCTGCACGGCCAGCAGGTCTGCCATCATCGCCGCCCCGCCTGCGGGCGCTGCGTCCTGGTCGATCTCTGCCCGAGCGCGGCCCTCGGCGCGCGGGAGCCGTGACGGCATCCTTGACCGGTCCGGGCCGCGGGTGCGAGTAACCCCGCGCCCGGCAGGCGCGGAGCCCCGGCGTCTTCGTTTTCAGGATCGGCGCCGATGGCCGCGTTCACCGAATTGGTCTTCTCGGGCGTCCAGCCCACCGGCAACCTGCATCTGGGCAATTACCTCGGGGCGGTGAAGCGCTTCGTGGAGATGCAGGGGCGCGAGGCGCAGTGCCTGTACTGCGTGGTCGACCTGCACGCGATCACCGTCTGGCAGGACCCGGAGGCCCTGCGCGGCCAGATCCGCGAGGTCACGGCCGCGTTCCTGGCCGCTGGCATCGATCCGACGCGCTCGATCGTGTTCAACCAGAGCCAGGTGCCCCAGCACGCCGAGCTTGCCTGGGTGTTCAACTGCGTCGCCCGCCTCGGCTGGCTGAACCGCATGACCCAGTTCAAGGAGAAGGCCGGCAAGGACCGGGAGAACGCCTCGATCGGGCTCTACGATTACCCGGTGCTGATGGCCGCCGACATCCTGGCCTACCGGGCCACCCACGTCCCCGTGGGCGAGGACCAGAAGCAGCATCTGGAGCTGACCCGGGACATCGCCCAGAAGTTCAACACCGACTTCGCGAAGTCGATCGCGGCCCACGGCCACGGCGAGGCCTTCTTCCCGATCACCGAGCCGCTGATCGGCGGCCCGGCGGCTCGCGTCATGTCGTTGCGGGACGGGTCGAAGAAGATGTCGAAGTCGGACCCGTCCGACAACGCGCGCATCAACCTCACCGACGAGGCCGACACCATCGCCCAGAAGATCCGGCGGGCGAAGACCGACTCGGAGCCCCTGCCCTCCGAGATCGCGGGTCTCAAGGAGCGGCCGGAGGCCGACAACCTCGTGGGGATCTACGCCGCGCTCGCCGGCATCACCCGCGAGGAAGTGCTGCGCGATTTCGGCGGGGCGCAATTCTCGACCTTCAAGCCGGCTTTGGCCGACCTCGCGGTGACGAACCTCGCGCCGATCGCCGGGGAGATGCGCCGGCTGACCGCCGATCCCGGTCATATCGATGCCGTGCTGGCCGACGGCGCCGGGCGGGCCGAGACGATCGCGGCCCAGACCCTCGACGCGGTCAAGGACATCGTCGGCTTCGTGCGCCGGAGCCCGAACCTCCAGGCGATCCGGTGACGGTCCGGGCGCTCGTCTTCGACGTCTTCGGAACGCTCGTCGACTGGCGCTCCGGGGTCGCTCGGGAGGCCGCGCGCCTGCTCGCCCCCTACGCGCCGGCCCTGGATGCCGGCGCCTTCGCGGATGCCTGGCGCGGCCGCTACAACCCCTCGATGGAAACCGTCCGCTCCGGCGCCCGGCCCTTCGTCGACCTCGACACCCTGCAGACGGAATCCCTGCCCGGCGTTCTGGCGCAGTTCGGCATCGCGACCGTACCCGATGACGTGCAGCGCGAGCTTGTCCAGGCCTGGCACCGGCTCGACGCCTGGCCCGAGGTGCCCGACGCCATGCGCCGGTTGCGGGAGCGGCACCTCCTGGCGCCGAACTCCAACGGCCATGTCCGGCTGATGGCCGACCTCGCCCGGCGCAACGGCTTCGTCTTCGACGCGATCCTGGGCGCCGGCTATTCGCGCGACTACAAGCCGAAGCCCGCGCTCTACCGCGACGCGGTGGCGGCCTTCGGCTTCACGCCGGCGGAGACCCTGATGGTCGCAGCCCATTCGAACGACCTCGCGGCGGCGGCGAGCCACGGCCTTTCCACCGCCCACATCGCCCGGCCCCACGAGCACGGGCCCGGCGGTGGCGAAACCGCGCCCGGCGTCCCGGTCACCTACGCGGCCCGGGACCTGGCGGACCTGGCCGACCAGCTCGGCTGCTGACGAGAGACGAACAGGGGGGAGCACGATGGCCGATTGGAACCCCGCCCTCTACACCCGTTTCGAGGACGAGCGCACCCGCCCGGCGGCCGAGCTCCTGACCCGCGTGCCCCTCGACGCCCCGCGCCTCGCCTACGATCTCGGCTGCGGCCCCGGCAATTCGACGGCCCTGATCGCGGCGCGCTTCCCCGAGGCCGAGGTGATCGGCCTCGACACCTCGCCCGCGATGCTGGAGAGCGCCCGGACCCGGCTGCCGGGCCTCGCCTTCGCGCTGGCCGACGCCGCGACCTGGACACCGGAGCGGGCGCCGGACCTGATCTACGCCAACGCCGTGCTGCAATGGCTGCCCGACCATCCGGTGCTGCTGCCCCGATTGTTCGGCCTGCTGGCGCCCGGCGGGGTGCTGGCGGTGCAGATGCCCGACAACCTCACCGAGCCCTCGCACCGGCTGATGCGCGAGACCGCCGCGTCCGGTCCCTGGGCTGAAGCGATCGGCAATCCGGCCGTGGCCGGGCGTGTCGGGCGGATGCTGGATCCGGCCGGCTATTACGACCTGCTCGCGCCGCTCACTGCCGACCTGGACGTCTGGCGCACCGCCTATCACCACCCGATGGCGGATGCCGCCGCCATCGTCTCCTGGGTCCGGGCCACCGGGCTGCGCCCGTTCCTCGACCCGCTGGACCCGGACCAGACGGCCGGGTTCCTCGCCGCCTACGAAACCGCCATCGACGCCGGCTACCCGCCGCGCAGCGACGGCCGGCGGCTGCTGGCCTTCCCGCGGGTGTTCATCGTCGCCCGCAAAGGCGGGTAGCGGCCCCGGTCTCTGCGAGCCCGGCTGACATCGCGCGCTTCGTCGGACCGCCCCGCAGCGTCGCTTTGTGCATCGCGCGGCAACCCAGGGACACGCCCTTCCTGTGGTCGCGCTTCCCCGGGCCGCTTCGCGCGCGCTCACACGGACGGTGAGCGTGCGCGGGGCGTCCGTTCAGGCCTCGCCGCGGGCGACCAGCGCCTCGTACTCGGCCACCTCGAGCTTGCCCTCCTGGGCGACCCGGGCCTTGTCCGCATCGCTGATCACGTCGCCGGCGAGGTCGAGGCGCTTCCAGGAGGCGAGCGGGGTCTCGCGACCGGGCGTCGGAACGTATTTGTTCTGCTCGAGCTTCTGGTACTTGTGGATGTAGCGCGGGCAATTGACCCAGATCTTCTTCACCGCGACCTTCACCAGGTACTTGGCCTCGGTGTACTCGGCCATCAGGGCGTCGTCGCGCAGCAGCGTCGCGTGGCCCTGCACCCGGATCCGGTGTGGCGTCTCGAAATCGATGAACAGCAGGCCGACCTTGGCCTGACCCTCGATATTGCCCATCGAGTAGAACATGCCGTTGCCGTCGAAGCCCGGGAACACGAGCGTGTTCTCGTCGAGCACCTTCACGAAGCCCTGGGGTCCGCCCTTGTACGAGACGGTCGGCATGCCGTCGGGATCAACGGTGGACAGGAAGAACATGTCCCGGGAGCCGATGAAGGCGCCCTCGTCCGGCCGGATGCTCTCGTGGACCCAGTCCTCATCCAGGCGCACGGCGAGCTTGGTGGTGCCGAATTCGGTCTGCAGCGCCCGGTGGACGTCCGAATAGAGCGATGCCATGGCGTGTCCTCTCCAACCCTCTCCGGTCCTCATGCAGGCGGGACCGCTGGGGCGGTTATCGCCGGGAATGGCAGCGGTCGGCAACCGGCAATAGAGAAGGCCGGCCTCGCTTTCGCGTGACCGGCCCGCGCAGGCGCGGCCGAGCAGAGCCCGGCCGCGCGATCCGAACGATCAGTTGCGGGTCTTGTCGACCAGCGCCTTCTCGGAGATCCACGGCATCATGGCGCGGAGCTTGGTGCCGACCTCCTCGATCGGGTGGGTGGCGAGCTTGGCGCGGGTCGCCTTGAACGAGGTCTGGTTGACCTTGTTCTCCAGCATCCAGTTGCGGGTGAAGGTGCCCGACTGGATGTCGTTCAGCACGCGCTTCATCTCGGCCTTGGTCTCGGGCGTGACGATGCGCGGGCCGGTGACGTACTCGCCGTACTCCGCCGTGTTGGAGATCGAGTAGTTCATGTTGGCGATGCCGCCCTCGTAGATGAGGTCGACGATCAGCTTCACCTCGTGCAGGCACTCGAAATAGGCCATCTCGGGGGCGTAGCCCGCCTCGACCAGGGTCTCGAAGCCGGCCTTGATCAGCTCGACGAGGCCGCCGCAGAGCACGGCCTGCTCACCGAACAGGTCGGTCTCGCACTCTTCCTTGAAGGTCGTCTCGATGATGCCGGCGCGGCCGCCGCCATTCGCGGAGGCGTAGGACAGGCCGAGATCGTGGGCGTTGCCGGAGGCGTCCTGGGCGATGGCGATCAGGGTCGGCACGCCGCCGCCGCGCAGGTACTCGGAGCGCACGGTGTGGCCCGGGCCCTTCGGGGCGACCATCAGGACGTCGAGGTCCTTGCGCGGCTCGATCAGGTTGAAGTGGACGTTGAGGCCGTGGGCGAACAGGAGGGCGGCGCCGTCCTTCATGTTCTTCTCGAGCGATTCCCGGTAGATGTCGCCCTGCAGCTCGTCGGGGGTGAGCATCATCACCACGTCGGCCCACTTGGCGGCCTCGGCCACCGACAGGACCTTGAAGCCCTCGGCTTCCGCCTTCTTGGCGGTGGCGGAGCCCTCGCGCAGCGCGATGACGATGTCCTTCACGCCGGAATCGCGCAGGTTGAGCGCGTGGGCGTGGCCCTGGCTGCCGTAGCCGACGATGGCGACCTTCTTGCCCTTGATCAGGTTCAGGTCGGCGTCGCGATCGTAATACACCCGCATGTCGGTTTCCTCTTCGGTGTTGGTTTCGGGTTGGGTTAGGCCTTCGCCCGGCCGTACAGGGCCAGGAACTGCTCCACGGCGCGGTCTGCGTCGCGCCGGATTTCATCCTCGCCGAGGTCGAGCGCCTCGCCGAGCAGCAATCGGATCTGAATATCGCGGCCGACAAGGCCGAAGAAGGTCCGGAACGCCGCCTCGCTGTCCGCGAAGGCGAGGAGCCCGGCATCGCGCCCGGCCTCCAGCACCGGCTTCACGCGCTCGCCGATGGCGAACCGGCCGTTCGCGAGCACGATGCCGCCGAGATTGCTCTTGCGCGAGCCGGCATGGGCCACGGCGATCCGGTTCAGCGCCACCGAGGTGCGGCTGGTGATCACCGTCAGCCAGGAGACCGCGAAGTCCTGAAGATGCTCCCGCAGGGTCGCCCCATCGAGGGCCTGCACGGCTGCGCCTCCGGCATGGACCCGGGACGCCTGCCACCGCACCGTCGCGGTGAGCAGGCCGTCGCGGTCGCCGAACCACTTGTACAAGGTCTCCTTGGAGCAGCTCGCCCGGCGCGCCACAGCGTCCATGGTGAGCTGGTCCCCGTCCTCGACCATGAGGGCGAGCACGGCGTCGAGCACCGCCTGCTGACGCACGGACGGCGTCGCCGGCGCCTCGGCGCCCGCCTCCACCGTCTCCTGCCGCTCTGCGAGGCTCGACCGCATCGTTTCCAGTACCGTACCGTACGGTACGGTCGATAGAGCGATTCGCTGAGCGCCGCAAGGGGCCCGGCGGGGCCGGATTCAGGCCGGCAGGGCCAGCCCTTCGCGGGCGAACGCCGCCTGCACGGCCGGCCGCTCGGCGACCCTGCGGGCATGGGCGTGCCAGGCCGGGAAGCGCGCGGGCATGTCGAAGCGCAGCGACGAACCGGAGGCCCAGACCCAGAAGACCATAAGGTAGGCGTCGACCACGCCGTACCGATCCCCTACGGCCCAGCCGCCGTTCGCGAGATGGACTTCGGTCATGGTGCAGAGATCGCCGTAGGTGTCCGCGGCCTTGTCGCGGATGCCCGGAAACGCGTCCTCGTCCGCGGTGTAGCGCTCCGGCCGGCGCACATGCGCGTAGGCGACGTGGTGGTTGGCGGCGAGCCAGCCGAGCCATTCGTCGGCCCGGGCCTGCTCGCGCAGGTCGGTCGGCCAAAAGCCCTTCTCGGGCACGGAGCGGGCGACGTGGCGCAGGATCGCGGCGCATTCGGTCAGCACCCAGCCGTCCTCGACCAGGGCGGGCACCCGGCCGCGCTCGTTGATCGCGAGGTATTCCGGGGCCCTCTGGTCCCCCGCCGCGAGGTTCAGCTTGATGCCCTCGAACGGCAGCCCGGATTCCTCCAGGATGATGTGGGCGGCCAGCGAGCAGGCCCCGGGGGCGTAGTAGAGGGTGCGAGTCGTCATTCGGGTTCTTTACGCTTTGAGCATGGAGAGCAGCAAACCCGTGATCACAATCCCGGATCCGCGAAGTAGAGATATCAGCCTACAGGCCGATGCGTTTCGCGATCTGATGGCGAGCCTCGGCGAGAACCGCAGCGGGTGCGGCGCCCAGGCGTCTCAAGATGCGGGCACGCGGATCGATCGAGCGGACCTGATCCGTTAGAACCGCACCTGTGACGCCGAAGCCGGGTGGGAGCATGACTTTCGTCGGCCAGGGCTCGATGTTGCGCGTGATTGGGCACACGATGACCCGCCGCGTCGCGACGTTCATCAGCGCTTCCGAGATAACCAGCGCCGGACGGCGTCCGTCCTGTTCCGTGCCAAGTACGGGGCCGAACTCGACGAGGATCAGATCTTCGGCTTCCAGCACCCGATCAGCGGGGATCGTCGTCATCGACGATCTCGGAACCGCGGTCCGGCCCCCAATCGACGGTCGGCGGCTCAAAGTCCGAGCCAAGACGGCGCATCTCGGCGACCATCTCGTCGAGGGTATAAACCGGCAGGCCGTCGACATACCGGCGACCGTGCCATTGCCGAGACTCCACCGGCGGTGGAGTCTTCGACACAATCTCGACGGTTTCGCCCTCGCGGATGCCGAGTTCCTCGGCTTCCGCGCTGCTCAGCCGCACGGCGAAATCTTCGCCCCAGCGTATGACCTTGGCTTCCATCGCTCCGCCTCCCGCGAGGACAACGGAACATAGCAGATCCGGGCCGGCGCTTCCTACAGCGGCTCCGACCCACGCCCCATGGCGCTGATGCCGGTGCGGCAGATCTCCACCAGCCCGATCACGCTCATCAGGCGCACGAACCGGTCGATCTCCTCGGTGGCCCCGGTGAGCTCGAACACGAAGGAGTTGAGCGTGGCGTCCAGCGTCTTGGCGCCGAAGGCGGCGGCCAGCCGCAGCGCCTCGCTGCGGTGCTCGCCCTCGCCCTTGACCTTCACGAGGCAGATCTCGCGCTCCAACGCGTTGCCCTGGAGGGTCAGGTCCACGACCCGGTGGACCGGCACGAGCCGGTCGAGCTGCGCCTTGATCTGCTCGATCACGGCGTTGGTGCCGGCGGTCACGATGGTGATCCGCGAGATGTGGCGCGCCTCCTCGGTCTCGGAGACGGTGAGGCTCTCGATGTTGTAGCCGCGGCCGGAGAACATGCCGGAGATGCGGGCGAGCACGCCGGGCTCATTGTCGACGATCACGGCGAGCGTGTGCCGGTTCACCGGCTCGACGCGCACGGCGTCGGGATAGTGGGTGTTCATCGCGTTCATGCCGGCTTCGTCCTCGTCGTCCAGTCCGTGCTCATCGGCGTCCGCACGCCGCCCATACGGCAGGCGGCGATCCCGAAAGGGCCGCCGCCAAACCCGTCACACCAGCATCTTGCCTTCCTCGGAGATCACGTCGCCAAGCTCGACGCCGGTCTCGCCGAGGTAATCGGACAGCAGCATCTCGTTATGCGCCTTGCCCGAGGGGATCATCGGGAAGCAGTTCTCGGTCTTGTCGACGATGCAGTCGAACAGAACCGGCCCGTCATAGGCCAGCATCTCCGCGATGGCGCCGTCGAGGTCGCCCGGCTTCTCGCAGCGCATCCCCTTGGCGCCGTAGGCCTCCGCCAGCTTGACGAAGTCCGGCAGGCTCTCGGAATAGCTCTGCGAGTAGCGCGAGCCGTGCAGCAGCTCCTGCCACTGCCGGACCATGCCCATGTACTCGTTGTTCAGGATGAACACCTTGACCGGCAGCCGGTACTGAACCGCCGTCGAGAGCTCCTGCATGTTCATCAGGATCGAGGCTTCGCCGGCGATGTCGATCACCAGCCCCTTCGGGTGGGCGAGCTGCGTGCCGATCGCCGCCGGCAGGCCGTAGCCCATCGTGCCGAGGCCGCCCGACGTCATCCAGCGGTTCGGCTCATCGTACTTGAAGTACTGCGCCGCCCACATCTGATGCTGGCCGACCTCCGTGGTGATGTAGGTCTCGCGGTCCTTGCAGGCCTCGTAGAGACGCTGCACGGCGTATTGCGGCTTGATGATCGTCCCCGACGGCCAGTAGGCGAGGCAGTCGCGGGCCTTCCAGGCGCCGATCTTCTGGAACCACGGATCGAGGTTGGATGTCTCCGGCCGCGACGGCAGGGCACGCCAGGCCTCCAGCATGTCGGCCAGCACCGAGGCGCAGTCGCCCACGATCCCGACATCGACCTTGACCACCTTGTTGATCGAGGAGGCGTCGACGTCGATGTGGATCTTCTTCGAGAACGGCGAGAACGCGTCGAGCCGGCCGGTGATCCGGTCGTCGAACCGGGCGCCGACGCAGATCATCACGTCGCACTCGTGCATCGCGAGGTTGGCCTCGTAGGTCCCGTGCATGCCGAGCATGCCCAGGAACTTCGGATCCGTGCCCGGATAGGCGCCGAGCCCCATCAGGGTCGAGGTGACCGGGAAGCCGGTCTCGGCCACCAGCTCGCGCAGGAGCCGGGAGGCCTCCGGGCCCGAATTGATCACGCCGCCGCCGGTGTAGAAGACCGGACGACGCGCGGTCGCCATCAGCTCGACCGCCGCGCGGATCCGTTCGCCGTCGCCCTTGACCGCCGGGCGGTAGGTCTTGTGACTGGAGATCTCCGGGCGCTCGTAGAGGCCGGAGGCGAACTGGATGTCCTTGGGCAAGTCGATGACGACCGGGCCGGGCCGGCCGTTCGCCGCGACGTAGAAGGCCTCGTGCAGGATGCGCGGCAGGTCCTCAATCGATTTGACCAGATAATTGTGCTTCGTGCAGTGGCGCGTGATGCCGACCGTGTCGCATTCCTGGAACGCGTCGGTGCCGATGAGATGCGTCGGAACCTGCCCGGTGATGCAGACGAGCGGGATTGAGTCGAGCAGCGCATCGGTCAGGCCGGTGACGATGTTGGTGGCGCCGGGGCCGGACGTGACCAGCACGCAGCCGACCTTGCCGGACGAGCGCGCATAGCCCTCGGCCGCATGGACGGCGCCCTGCTCATGCCGGACGAGCACGTGCTTCACCGCGTCCTGGTGGAACAGAGCGTCGTAGATCGGAAGTACGGCACCGCCCGGATAACCGAACAGCGTGTCCACGCCCTGATCCCGGAATGCCCGGATGACCATCTCGGCCCCGGTCATGACCTCGCCGCCCATGCTCTCCTCCTCCGCTCCCCGGATCGCCGGCGGCGGTCGTGCGCCGCCGGAC
Source organism: Methylobacterium sp. ARG-1 (assembly GCF_001262595.1). Classification (NCBI taxonomy): domain Bacteria; kingdom Pseudomonadati; phylum Pseudomonadota; class Alphaproteobacteria; order Hyphomicrobiales; family Methylobacteriaceae; genus Methylobacterium; species Methylobacterium sp. ARG-1. Next base: position 53,601 of record NZ_LHCD01000008.1, on the reverse strand, counting down.
GGACCGGTTCCTTTCGTCCTGCACCTTCGTCACGCGAGGCGGCATCCGCCTCGCCCGAAAGCACTGTGTTCGTCGGTATCTCGAACGCGTGGATCTCGTTGGCCGTGATGCGTCACCGGGCAGCGGGCAATAAAAAAGGGCCCCGAGGGACCCTGCATGCGCCACCGCTCGGATTGCAGCCCTGAACTAGGGCCGCCCCGTCGGTGACGCTTCCGCTACAATAAGAACCGCGTTCATCGGATATCCGAGCCTGCCTCGCGGCGATCGACAAATCCAGGATCGGATTCAGTCCAGTCGCACGTGACGTGTTGGGCCTCATACCGGAGACCCGAGAACCGGTCAACGCGAAAGCCGAGGATCGGACGCGCGCTCAGTGCAGGGGCGGCGGGCGGCGGCGGACCCAGTTGCTCGCCGCGTCGTAGGCCGCGCCGAGCTGGAGGCAGGCGAGTTCGCCGTGATTGCGGGCGACGATCTGGATGCCGGTCGGCAGCCCGGCCTCGCCGAAGCCCGCCGGGATATCGAGGGCCGGGAGGCCGGACATGGTCACCGGGACCACGGTCTGCATCCACCGGTGATAGGTGTCCATCGGCTGGCCGCCGACCTCGCGGGGCCAGCGCAGGTTCTTGTCGAAGGGGAAAACCTGCGCGCTCGGCATGACCAGGAAATCGTAGCGCTCCATGAACCGGCGCACGGTCTCGTACCAGCGGGTTCGCCCCTCCAGGGCGGCGGTGAGCCGGTCGATTGTGAGTTCGAGACCGCGCTCGGCCTCCCAGATCGCCTCAGGCTTCATCTGCGCCCGGTGGGCGGGCACGTCGTAGAGAGGCCGGAGCACCGGCGCGACCATCAGGGCCCGCAGGGTGATGAAGTCGCGCCAGAGTTGCTCCATGTCGAACCGGGGCGCGGCCTCCTCGACCACGCAGCCGATCTCCGTGAAGGTCGCCAGCGCGGCGCGGCCGAGTTCGAGCACGCCGGGATCGAACGGGATCTGGCCGTCGAAATCCCCGAGCCAGGCGATCCGCGTCCCGCGGAAATCCCGGGCCAGCGGGCTCGCGAAGGCCGAGGGGTCCTGGCGGATCGTGTTCGGGCAGCGCGGATCGTAGCCCGCCTGCACCGACAGCATCAGGCCGATATCGGCGGGGCTGCGCCCGACGGCGCCGAGCACGGACAGGCCGGGGGTGAACACGTCCTTGGTCTCGACCGGGATCCGGCCCCAGCTCGGGCGCAGGCCGTAGCAATTGTTGAAGGCAGGTGGGTTGCGAAGCGAACCGCCGAAATCGCTGCCGTCGGCCACCGGCTGAAGCTTCAGGGCGACTGCCACCGCGGCGCCGCCGCTCGACCCGCCCGCACTCTTCTCCGGATCGTAGGCGTTTCCGGTGGTGCCGTAGACCGGATTGAAGCTGTGCGAGCCGAGCCCGAATTCGGGGATGTTGGTCTTGCCGATGAAGATCGCCCCGGCCGCGCGCAGCCGGGCGACCATGATCGTGTCAGCTTGCGCGATCCGGTCGGCGAAGATCGGCGACCCTTGCGTGAACGGCAGCCCGCGCACCGCATCGAGGTCCTTCACGGCGAGCGGAAACCCGTGCAGCGGCCCCACGGCCTCGCCGCGGGCGAGCGCGGCATCCCGCGCCTCCGCCTCCTGCAGGAGCGCCGCATCGTCCTGTAGCCCGACGATGGCGTTGACCTGAGGGTTGAGCCGGTGGATCCGCTCCAGATAGGCGCGCATCACCTCGACGCAGGAAACGACCCGGCCGCGGATGGCGGCCGCGAGATCGACGGCGCCGAGCGCCGTGATGCCGTCCTGTCGCGCGTCCTGCATGGTCGGGCTCCGATCGAGGTCTGCGGATTGGCATGACCAGTCACACGCCTGCGCGCGCGAAGGTCTAGTACTGGTGATCGTCGGAGAGGCAAGAGATGTGCTGAAATTCGGCCCACCATCCCGTCGCAGGGCTCCGCACCGTCATTGCGAGCGCAGCGAAGCAACCCAGGGAGACCCGACGACCTGAAATCGCCCGCTGCCCTAGGTTGCTTCGCTGCGCTCGCAATGACGGAGAGGGCCGATGCCCCCTATCGGCGTGGTGTCAGACCACCGCCCAAGGCAGCGTCTCATCCCCCCGGAACACCACCACGGCGGTGTCTTCGACGGTCACCGCCTCGATCACGTGGCTCTCGCGGCGCTCGAGGGTGACGGTCGCCGCGTTGGGCTCGAGCCCGTGGAAACGGGCCCCGTTCAGCGCCGCGAAGGCCTCGAACCGGTCGAGCGCGCCCTCCTCGTCGAAGACCTGCACGTAGGTCTGCAGGGCGGTCGGGCCGCAGAACACGCCGGCGCAGCCGCAGGACGCCTCCTTGGCGCCGCGGACATGCGGAGCGGTGTCGGTGCCGAGGAAGAAGCAAGCCTCGCCGGAGGTCGCGGCCGCCCGCAGCGCCAGGCGGTGCCGCTCGCGCTTGGCCACCGGCAGGCAGTAGAGATGCGGCCGCAGGCCGCCCTGGAAGATGTGGGTGCGGTTGATGACGAGGTGGTGGGGCGTGATCGTCGCCGCCACCCGGGTCCGGTTGGCCCGCACCACATCGAGGATCTCGGCGGTGGTGGCGTGCTCGACGGTAACCTTCAGGCCCTGGTGCCGGGCGAGCAGCGGAATCAGGCTGCCCTCCATGAAGGCGGCCTCGCGGTCGAAGATGTCGATCTCCGGGTCGGTCGCCTCGCCGTGGATCAGGAGCGGCATGCCGATCCGCTCCATCCGCTCCAGGACGGGCGCGAGCCCGATCAGGTCGGTGACGCCGGCATGGGAGTTCGTAGTCGCGCCGGCCGGATAGAGCTTGGCGGCGATCCAGATCTTCTCGGCAAAGCCGCGCTCGATCTCGTCCGGATCGGTGTCGTCCCGCAGGTAGCAGGTCATCAGCGGGGTGAAGTCGAGCCCCTCGGGCAGGGCCGCCAGGATCCGCTCGCGATAGGCGCGCGCGGCCGCCACCGTGGTCACCGGCGGGACCAAGTTCGGCATGATGATGCCCCGGGCGAACTGGGCGGCCGTGTAGGGCAGCACCGCCTTCAGCATCGCGCCGTCGCGCAGGTGGATGTGCCAGTCGTCCGGCCGGCGGATGGTGATCCGGTCGGCCGGCTTCGCCTCCTGGCGCTCGGCGGGAAACAGGTCGGCGACGCCCATCTCGAGAACCCCTCAGGCCTGCCCAAACGAAGAAATGCCGCCATGGGCCGCAGACCATTCCGCCGGCCCGTTGAGGAAGCTCTCGACCTCTTCCAACGTCTTCGGATCGAAGGTGCCCATCTCCTTGGCGACCGCCAGCACGTCCCACCAGGTCGTGAGGTAGTGCAGCTTGATCCCGGTCTCCTGCATCAGCGCGGCGCTGCCGGGGAAGATGTCGTAGTAGAACAGCACGAAGCAGTGATCGACCTGCGCGCCGGCATCGCGCAGGGCCTGACAGAAATTGACCTTGCTGCGCCCGTCGGTGGCGAGATCCTCAACCAGCAGGGTCCGGGCGCCCTCGACCACCTCGCCCTCGATCTGGGCGTTGCGACCAAAGCCCTTCGGCTTTTTGCGCACATACTGCATCGGCAGCATCAGCCGGTCGGCGATCCAGGCGGCGAACGGGATGCCGGCGGTCTCACCGCCCGCGATATGGGTGAGCGACTCGTAGCCGATCTCGCGCACGATCGTGGCGGTCGCGAAATCCATCAGCGTCGCGCGCAGGCGCGGGAACGAGATGATCTTGCGGCAATCGATATAGACCGGGCTGGCCCAGCCCGAGGTGAACTTGAACGGCTCGTCCTTGTAGAAATGGACGGCCTGGATCTCCAGGAACATCTTGGCCGCCTCGCGGGCGATCAGCGTCCGGTCGATGGGCAGGAAGGACGTGGTCATGCGGCGTGCGCGCTCCGCTGGGGGCACTCTCCGCCGGGGACCGGTTGAAGAGCGCGAGGATAGGGAAGGCCTGACCGGTCTCCTCCGCCCTGTCTTTGCCAGCGTCAACCCTGAAGCGGCCGCTATCCGCCGCTCAAGCCGCGCCGGCCTTGGCTCGCAGCTGCGCCAGATGCCGGATTGCGAGCGCGTAGCCGTGCGTTCCGAAGCCCGCCAGCACCGCGGTCGCGGCGAGCGCGATGTAGGAATGGTGCCGGAAGGCCTCGCGCCGGTGGACGTTCGAGATATGGCACTCGATCACCGGCACCTCGCAGGTATTGAGCGCGTCGAGGATCGCCACCGAGGTGTGGGTATAGGCGCCGGCATTGATCACGATGCCGGCGGACCCGACCCGGAAATCGTGGATCGCGTCGATCAGCGCGTGCTCGGCGTTGCTCTGGCGGAAATCCACATCGAGGCCGAAGCCGGCGGCGGTCTCGCGGCACAGGGCCTCGACATCGGCCAGGGTCTCGCGCCCGTAGATCTCCGGCTGCCGCTTGCCGAGCAGGTTCAGGTTCGGTCCGTTCAGGACCAGGATCGTGTCGTTCATCGCGTTCCCCGCCGCCCCGTGCGGCCGGCCTCGAGCCTCGATGCGCTGAGACCTTCGCTCGCTTGCTCCCACCCAAACCCTCATCCGGAGGTGCCCGCGCTGGCCGGAGGCCTCCTTCGAGGTCCCTGCTCCGCTGCGGAACGTCAGGATGCGGGCGCGGCATGGTCGCTGCGTTGTGGCCGTGCGTTGGATGAGCGTCAAACACGTCGCCGCAATCGCCCTGTCACCGGCGCCGAGATGTCCCGCCCCGGGCGCCCCCTCTCCGCCGCGGCGGTTCAGTTTCCCGGCCCGCGGCGCTATCCCGGGCTTGACCGAGACAAATGACCAGGGAGAACAGGCGGATGGCAGGATCCCGGAGCGAGGTGCCCGTCGTGATCGCGGTGGCGATCACCGGCTCGGTGCCGCGCAAGACGGACAACCCGGCCGTGCCGGTCACCGTGGCCGAGCAGATCGAGTCAACCCAGCAGGCCTTCGAGGCCGGCGCGACGCTGGCCCATATCCACGTGCGCAACGACGACGAGTCGCCCTCCTCCGACCCCGACAAGTTCGCCGCCGTGCAGGAGGGTCTGCGCAAGCACTGCCCGGGGATGATCGTGCAATTCTCTACCGGCGGCCGCGGGCGCGATCCGGCCGCCCGGGGCCTCTCGCTCAAGCACCGGCCGGACATGGCCTCGCTCTCCACCGGCTCGGTGAACTTCCCGACCATCGTGTACGAGAACAGCGCCAGCCTCGTCACCGACCTCGCCGGCCAGATGAAGCAGTTCGGGATCCGGCCGGAGATCGAGATCTTCGACCTGTCGCACCTTCATGGTGCCAGGAGGCTGGTCGAGGCGGGCCTCATCGATGCGCGCCCGCACGTGCAGTTCGTGATGGGCGTCCAGAACGCGATGCCGGCCGAGGAGCACCTGCTCGACATCCTGCTTGCCGAGACGCGGCGGATCCTGCCGGGAGCGACTTGGACCGCCGCCGGGATCGGCCGCAACCAGGCGGTCGTGATGGAGTGGGCGCTCGCCCGCGGCGCCGACGCGGTCCGCACCGGGCTGGAGGACAACATCCGGGTGACCAAGGACAGGCTGGCGGCGAGCAATGCCGAGCTGGTCACCATCGCGGCCGAGGCGGTGCGCCGCCACGGCCGCCGGGTGGCGAACCCGGCCGAGGCGCGGGCCGCTCTGGGCCTGGCCTGACCCGGGCAGCCGGAGGCCGGCGCGGGCCGCATTTTCACGCGGCCCGGACGGTCTCCAGGAAGTGCCGGACCTCGACCGCGAGGTGCTCGGACTGGCGCGACAGCGCGGAGGCGGCGCTCAGCACCTGGGAGGCCGCCGCCCCGGTCTCGTCGGCGGCTCCGGCCACGCCGGCGATGTTCGTCGTCACTTCGGCGGTGCCGGTCGCGGCCTGGCCGACATTGCGCACGATCTCCTGCGTCGCCGCGCCCTGCTGCTCCACGGCCGACGCGATCGAGGTCGCCACGCCGCTGATCTCCTGGATCCGCGCCGTGATACCGCCGATCGCCGTCACCGCCTGACCGGTCGTGCCGCGGACCTGCGTGATCTGGCCCGAGATGTCCTGCGTGGCCTTCGCGGTCTGCTCGGCGAGCGCCTTCACCTCGGACGCCACCACCGCGAAGCCCTTGCCGGCCGCGCCCGCGCGGGCTGCCTCGATGGTCGCGTTGAGCGCGAGCAGGTTGGTCTGCCCGGCGATGTTCGAGATCAGCCCGACCACGTCGCCGATCCGCGAAACCACCGTGCTCAGCTCCTCGACCAGCGCGCCGGTCTGGTCGGTCTCCGAGACCGCCAGCCGGGCGAGTTGCGCCGAGCCGTCGACCTGACGGCCGATCTCCTGGACCGAGGAGCCGAGCTCCTCGGCGGCGGCCGCCACGGTGTTGACGTTGACCGCCGCCGCCTCGGCCGCGGCTGCCACCGTCGTCGATCGGCTGGCGGTCCGGGTGGCCGTGACGGTCATCGTCTGCGCGGTGGCCTGGAGTTCGGAAGCCGCAGCCGAGACCTGGCCGATGATGCCGCCGACCGCGGCCTCGAAGCTGTCGGCCATCTGGCGCATGCCGAGCTTGCGCTGCTCCTCCGCGGCCAGCCGGGCCTGCGCGGTCTCCCGTTCGAGGCTGCGGGCGCGGATCATGCTCTCCTTGAAGATCTGGACGGCGCCGGCCATCGCGCCGACCTCGTCGCGCCGGCCGACGGCGGGGATGGCCGTCTCGGTATCGCCGGACGCAAGTTGATGCATGGCGGCGGTCATGCGGCCGAGCGGGCGGCTGATCTCCAGGACCAGCATCACGACCGCCCCAATCGCCAGGATCGCGGCAACCGCCAGGAAGACCATCATCTGCTGCCGGGCCTGATCGTAGGCGGCCTGCGCCTGCGCGCCGCTCGACTCGGCGGCTGCGTTTTCGAGGTCCGCCAGGGATTTCAAGGTCGCGACGAGGCCCCGGATCGAGTCGGACATGGTCGTGTTGTACTGCTCCTGCGCGCCGGCGCCGTCACCGGCATCGGCCTTGGCGAAAGTCTCCGCCTGCTCGTTCAGATACGCCGCCCATTGCTGCTCGAAGGTCCGAAACAAGGCCCGTTTGGCGTCGGTTTCCATCAAGCTCGTGTACCGCGTCTTGTAGCCCTGCAGCTCGGCCATCCGCTGGTCGATCGACGTCATCGCGTCCGCACGCTGCTGCGGTGTCTTGCCGAGGAGGAGACGGTTGCCGTTGACCCGGATGCGCAGCGTCATGGTCTGGATGCCGCCGAGCGCTTGCGTCGCCGGGAGACGCAGGGCGCGCAGGTCCGTGGCCACGTGATTGATCGTTTCGATCTGGTGGTAGGACAGGGCCGCCAGGCCGCCGATCAAGGCGAGCATGATCGAGAAGCAAGCGATCAGCTTGCCTTTGATAGACACAGAATCGAGCATTATACTTCCAGGTCGCGACAGTCTCCGCGCTGCATGCGCGCGGGATATGCCTTATCGTTATAAAAGAAATATATCCTTAAGCCCCGACAATTCTTCGCAGGCCATGATTTATAGTGTCGAATGTTACTGATGTCGGAGCCGCGGGATTGCCGGCGCGCCTGGGATGGCAGCTTTGCCCCACGTCGAATCAAGCACAGGGCCGCCGCTGTTCCCACAATGGGCCGGGTCGGAACCGGCCCTGGCCGGCCGCCGCTTCGAGCGGAACCGCCCCTAACTCCCACCTTCTCACGCGCCGAGCGGCGTGCTAACGATCCGCCCGCGCGGGTGTAGCTCAATGGTAGAGCAGCAGCCTTCCAAGCTGAATACCCGGGTTCGATTCCCGGTACCCGCTCCACCTTCTTTCCGGCGATAGCTTCAGTCTTCGCATCCGCTTAGGCGCCCTGCGGTGGTATCCCCGGCTGAATGCACGACCGCCGGATACCACCGGGATACCACCTCGATAGGCGGGATTCGTCCTAGGCCGCAGCGCCCTTCGCCACCCGGCGGACCTTCTTCTGGGCGGTGACGGTGTCCCGCATCAGCGCCACGAGGGACTGCCCCGGGACGCGGTAGTGCTCGGGCGCGGCGCACTCCAGGACCTCGCTTCCCCGGTTGACCACGAGGCGCGTTGGCAGGGTCCCGGTCCCGATGATGATTTGTCGGTCGACCGACCGGGCCCAATTGGCCAAATGACCGAGGTTGTAGATCTCGAAGAAGCTGTTGACGGCCCGCAGGCGGACCCGCTGTTCCTCGATCCGACGCATCAGGTCGCCGAGCTTCACGAGACCCAGCCGGATCTCGCGCGTCGTCACGCCCGGCTGGCGCAGGCTTTCGAGCGTCATCGCGACCTCGATCTCGATGTCGTACAACTGGTTGGACACCGACGGGCCGGACCGGAAGAGTTCGGCGCCGTGCAGGGCATCGCCCTGGACCATCACGCCCCGGACCCGCTCGCTCCCGCTTCCGTAGTCGCGCAGTTGCTCCTCGGTCGAGAGCATGCCGTCGCCGTTGGCGACCCGTTCGAGCCGCGCCCAGACGTTCTTCCCGAGCATCGCCCGCAGTTGCCGCTGAATGTCGGCGAAGGCCTTAACCGCCGGGTCCCGGGCCATATCGGCGATCTGGTCGACGAGATCGGTCCGCTGCGAGAGAACCGTCCGCTGGCGTTCAACGTAGTCGCGCCGATCCCGCGCCGCGTCGAAGTCCTTCACCAGCTCGTCGAAGACCACGCCGTAACGCTTGTGCGCGCAGTCCCGCCCGACGAGGCGGCGCCCGCCGGAGCGGTAGAGCATGACCACCCCCTTATCGTGGTTGGGGTGCTTGCAGAACACGCATTGGGCGCGGCCGCGCTCCCGGCCGGCGACGTTATAGGCTAGTTCGACCATCGCCTCCTCGTCGGGCGGCGGGTCGTTCGAGACGTTGTCCAAACTTTCCGGGTCATCGGTGGTGAACTCCATTTCGAGGAGTTCGTCGTCGGAGCGGGTCTTCCAGAAACCGGCACCCGAATTGTCGAAGAGAGCTTCGAGATCTGCCAAGGGCATCTTCCTCATGAGCAATCAAGGGAAGATGGAAACACAGTAAGCAGTCCGCCACCAGCGCGCAGCGAATCTTAACGCGATTCGCTGTGGATATCCCGGCCTGAATACCGCTAAATCGTCTGGACAAGCCTGGCTGGCGCAGACTATGCGCCCGCGTTCATGAGAGTAACGGCCTCGACGTCCGCCTCGTCCGAAATGAAGGTCTCGCCTTGAGATCGGATGCGCAGCCCACCGGCGAACACGTCGATCGCTTCCTCGACCGGGACGCCGGCCGGCGGCGCCCAGAGGCCTGCAACCACCGCCTGCCGAGCGAGAAGCAGCAGCAGCGGATACGGGAGGTCGACCCGCGCCTCCGGCTCGGACGCCAGCGCCCGGGCCAGGACGTGGCCTGCGAAGGGTGCGGTCACCGTCATGCCTCACCTCCCTCGATCCTGATCACCGGCGAGACGGGCTCGTCCGACCACGGCAGGACCGTCATCGGTCTGTTTATCTCGCGCCGCAGCCCCTCCCGGATCTCCTCCACGGTGCTCTCGGCTTCCCCGAGCGGGTAATCGAGGGGCGCCTCGTTGCCGCCGGCGTCGACCCGGAATGGCTCGACGCTCATCGGGGTCATGCGAATGGACCCGGGGAGCCCACCCGCCGCGCGGGCATAGAGACTCTGGAGGTACCTAACCGACCGGGTCGTGTTCGCTGAGCGCGCCTCGGCGATCTCCGTCTCGACCCGGGTGATCTCGGCCTCGATGGGCACACTTGGCTGTTCGAAGGCGGGCTCGATCCATGGCTCCGCGCGCCACAGGTTCGGGACCGCTAGAACGCCGCCATCCATCGTTCGGAAGACCCGGTGGCCGCGCACGTTCCTCGACGGGGCGATCCGGAACGTCACGGCATCCACCTCACCGAAGCCTACATCGCCAGTCGGCATGACCTTTGGAAACACGATGTCGCCAAGGTGCAGCTTCCAGGTGAGATCCTCGTTCATGGTCGCGAACTGGCTCACGTGACCCCGGGCGCGAACAGTCACCGTTTCAACGGTGGAGCTACCTAGGCTGATCTCGTGCCCGGTGAGGATGCCTCGGTTGATGGCCTGCTGGATCGCGGCTAGGCGCTCGCGACCCCTCAGGATTTGGAACGGCTCGTCCGGCCCGGCCCTGTATAGCACCACGTCATCCGGGCACTCGGGCACCTCGCCGGGTGGGTTGATTGGCCCATCCCCGACGACGTTGCGGATCATGCTCTGGGCCGCCATCCGAAGGTATGGGTCGTTCCGGATGAAGAAGGCGGCGTCGCGCCGGATGCGAGCACTTTCGGCCGCTGAGGCCTGCTCCTGCAGTTCCCGCGCCTCGACGGCGTCCCGGAGATCCTGAGGTGCCTTATCCGGCCGCCGAGTCATGCCGTCCGCCTCGGTTACGGCAATGCTCTGCGGGATGCAGCCGGCTGCACGAAAGGCAGCGACGAGGTGGCGGAGTTGGCGGACCGACCAGCCGGACGGCGCGCTGTTCTTCGGGCCGCGGGCTTCCTCGATGTCGGCTTCGGTGCGCTCACTGTTGGTGTCGACCTCGACCAGCAGGTAGCTGAGGCCGTCCGCCTTCCTGAGCGACCACAGCCCCTCCGAGACCATGTCCTCGTTGCCGGCGGTGTGACTGCCGTAGTCGCCGCTGTCGAGGCAGTTGCCCATGCAGACGCCCTCGCGCTTGAGGGCCTGCTTGGTGACGAGGCGGACCCAGTAGCCTCCGTCGTCGGCCTCGATCCGGTCGGCGGTGCCCTTGTCGGTCGCGGGGGTGCGCTCAGACATGGAAGGACCCTACCTGCGGGAGGTCGGCGTCCTTTGTCGGCGATCTCCGTGCCTGCGCAGCGGCAGCGCGCCGGGCGGCCCGGTTCGGGCCCTGCTCCGTGAGACCGGCAAGCGCGCGAACCATGGGCGTCGCGTGCACCATCTTCATGGCGAACTCTTCGGTGGTCTCGATGCGCCGCGCCACGTGCCTGGCGTACTCAGGGACGCCGACGCGCGTCATCTTCAGGCGCTTGCCCATGACGTCGATCTTGCCGTCGGGGCCTAAGGCATCCTCGTCCCCGTGCGCCGCGCCGGCGCGCGCGAGACCGTCCAGTTCGTCGTCCGTGAGCATCGTTGATCCCTTCCCACAGGGATCGTGGACCGCACATGCCGATTCGGCCACAGGGCGCTTGACGGCGGGGCAGCTTTCGGTCTTGGATCGAGTCGCCCCTCGCTCCGGCGGGGGCAAACCACTCCAGCCCTGCTTTAGGGTGACCACTACGCTGATCCACCCGCTTGCGGGTGGGCAAACCCGGACTGGCAAACGCTCAGGCCAAGTCGATGTGACCCTCCCGGTGGGAGGGCGAACCTATCCCGCCCGCACCCGAATCCCCGCGGGTTACCAAGTCTTCTCCCGGGTTCGGGAGGGCGAACCACGTGAAGACAGCGGCCGACCGAAGACCGCGCCAACCTCCCCGTGGGAGGGCACACCGAATGGGGCTCGCCGCGAGGCGGGCCTTTTTCGTTTCGGGGCTTGCAATCCCATTAATGTCGCTTTAAGTATGACATTACCGCCGCGGCACCGCCGGGTGGAACGACCAAGGGATCGCCATCATGTCCAACTCCTACGTCCGCATCTCCACCGAGGCCGCCGACCACATCTTCGAGGTCGAGACCTTTTCCGAGGCGCGTGACGCCTTCGCCCGCCAGGCCGGCTGCCGCGACTACGCCGAGCTCGCCCGGACGCTCGGTCAGACCGTCGACGAGGCCGAGGCCGACCTCATCATCAATTACGTCTCCGCCGCCGACGTCGTCCGCGGCATCGCCGACGAGGCCCTCGCCTCGGACCCGGCCGATGACGGCGCCGACCGGTTCGCCACCTCCGAGGACTGGGCCGACTGGTGCATCAAGGGCCAGGACGGCGACGCTGTCCGCTCGCTCGCCGAGCTCCACGGGCTCGACGCGGCTCCCCTGGTGAAAGCCCTGCGGGACATCCTCTCCGAGCGGGACCTCGCCGCGATCAACGCCGGATTCGCCGCCTGAGCGCGACGCTCCCTTCTCCCCCGTCGGTCACCGGCGGGGGAGCGGGGAGCGCCGACAGGGCGACTTCCCCGCCGCGGGTCCTCCGGGTGGGCCGACACCGAGGATCGAGACCATGTCCGAGACCACTATCGACACCGCCATCGCCGCCTGGAAGGCCGCGACCACGAAGTCCGGCCGCGACGTCGCCGCCGAGGCCATCGAGGAGCACATCGCGCACCGGACCCCCGAGGATGGGGACTACCAGGCCGCCACGGCGGAACTGCTCGCCCGTCTGGAGGCGGAGGCCGGCCCCCTCGGCAAGGAGCCCGGTGTCTACGATGACGACACCTTGCTCGACGGAGACGCCAGGCTCCCCCACGTGTTCGTCCACCTCGACGGCATGGGGAACGAGGCGCGCTACTGGTACATCGGCCTGGAGACCTACGAGGTCCACGATTACGACCGGGACCGGCGGGCGTGGATCGGGCGCGGCACGAACCGCTACGCCGACGACACCACCGTCGAGGACTTCCTCGCGCTGCAGGACGTCGACTGACCGCCCCACATCTCGAATCCCCTATACTCAGGGCGGTCCCGGCCGGGGCCGCCCTTCCGCATGCCGGGAGCCACCTATGCCTCGCCTCGTTCTCCGCCCCATGCCCCAGCCGCCCCGGGGCGCGTGCATCGGCACCCTCGACGGCGAGCCGCTTATGCTCGTCGGGCGGGACTACCACGTCGGTGACCGGGTCATCCCCCAGGCGGAGATCGGCGAGGACCTCGTCGAGGCCGTCGACGACGCGGCGACGCGCGTCCTCGGGCATGAATGGGTCACCTCCCTCGCCAGGCTGATGCAAATCAACCGGCGGTCGACGTCCAAGGACCGCATCGCGAAGTCGGGCCTGCCCGAGTACACGCTGCTGTTCCTCGGCGCGGCCGCGGCGCACGCCCATCCGCGCGCCCTCGGTCATGCCCTGCTCTGCGTCGTGGAGCTCCAGGAGGCGCACACGACCGCCTCGCACACGAGCGGGCGTCCCGCCGCCGTCGACATCGCCGAGCGGAACCTGGCGACCGCCACCACGTACCGCCGCGCCCTCCACGTGCTCGACGAGGTTCTGGCCGAGCGCGAGGCGTTCCGGCGCCGGAAGGACCCCGAGTGGGATTACAGTGGCAAGCCCTTAACCGACCGGTAAGGAATCCCTGCTACTACGGCCTCTGAGCTGCGCCTGCGGAACGTCCGAGGCGACTGGCCAAGGGGACCGAACATGACCAAGCGCACGCCTTTCGAGGCAGCGGCCGCGCTGATGCGCGCCGAGATCCAGGCCAGCAGCCGGACCACCCAGAAGCGGAACGAGGACACCGTCCTCAGCGCGCAGGACCTCATCCACGGGGCCGTGCCAGACGAGCCGCTCCGGCAGGCCGAGCTCGCCGCCCGCGCCGCCCTGGCCGCGCCGCGCCCCTACCGCCTCAGCCGAGAGGTTCAGGACGCCCTCGTGGCTGTCGCCGCTGACGCGACCCCGCAGGGGCTCCGCCGGTTCGTCTGCGCGTGCGACGCCGTCCTGCAGAACGACGACACCGTGCCCGTCTCGCGCATCATGCACGAGGCCTGGCGCGATCACTCGGCCATGCTCCTGATGATGATGGGCGACCGCGTCGGCGCCCGCATGGCCGTCCGCCGGGCGTACGCGATGATGACGACGGGGGACCATACGTCCCTCGGCTACCTGGAGACGTGGACCACGCTGATCGAGGCGATGGACGTCGTCGTTAACGGCCGCGTCGAGGAGGATGATCGCCCCGACTTCTACTACCGTCCCTCGCGCCGCGAGAGTGCCCGCCTCATCGCGAGGAACCACCTCGCCATGCTCACGGAGGTCGTGCTGCTGCACGAGGCTGCCACGGACATGCTGATCTTCGAGGGAGATCCCGATGCCGTGGACATGGTCGACCTGGAGCGACCCGGCCCTCTGCGTAGGGCGCCCCTCCGGCCCACGCCCAAGGCGGCGCCGAAGGCCATCCGGCCGGCTGCCGAACCGGAGCCGGAGCCCGGCCCGGCCCTGCGTCCGCTCGTATCGGGGAGCCTGGATCATCTCAAGGGCGGTCCCCTCAAGGATTACCGTCTGAGCGCCACGCAGCCGCTCAAGTCGGTGGCGGTCCCCGATCTCGCCGAGGTCCGCGAGCGGCTCGTCGAGGACAGGCCCTGGGCCGCGTCCGAGATCGCCCGCATCATCGCGCCGCTCGCCGGCCGGGACCGGGTGGTCTTAGGACCGTACCTATTCGTGGGCGGCCAGGGCACGGGCAAGACCGAAGGGGCGGTAGCCGTCGCCGAGGCCCTCGGCCTGCCGACCACGGTCATCCCCTGCGGCGGGCTCGCGGACGGCATGTACGGGGGCACGTCGAGGGCCTGGTCGACGACGCGCCTGGGCGGGGCCGGCCAGCAGATCCTGACGTTCGGCTGCATGACCGTCGCCGCGGTCCACGACGAGCTCGATAAGACCGCCCGGTCCGACCACAACGGGTCGCACCACTCTGCCCTCTTGGCGATGCTCGAACCGACCCGGCGCCACGCGTACCACGACCCGGCCTTGGAGGCGGCCTGCGACTTGTCGGGCGTCTCGTTCCTCGCGACGGCCAACTCCGTGGAGCCACTCCGTGGACCGCTCCTCGACCGGTTCACGGTCATCCAGTGGCCCGCCCCGCGGCGCCAGGACCTCCCCGTTGTCGCCCGCGGCATCCTCCGGGCGCTGCGCCGAGAGGGAGGGGACGATCCTGCCTGGACGCCCGACCTCGACGCCCCCGAGCTCCGGGCTCTCCAGGGCTGGCAGGGGGGCAGCATGCGCCCGCTCCGCAGGGCAATCGAACGGCTGGTCGCACTTCGGTCCGACCCGCGGCTGGCCAACTGAGGGAGGGGACGATGCAGCACAACGACACCGATCTCGCCCTCCGTCGCCAGCAACTTGGCGTGCTCGGGCTCAACGTGACTCGGTGGGCCATGGCAGGCGAGCTGAACGGCGCCGACGCCCTGGCCGTCGTCGAGGCCATCCGCGCCGTCCGCGACGCGCTGCCCGAAGCGCCCGTCGAGACCGAGGAGGCCTCCGATGCGGCAGCCTGAGGAGGGCCTCCACGCCATCCGCGACAGCGTCCACTCCGCATGGGCGACCCGCCGGGTCTGCGGCCTCATCGGCATCGCGATGACGCTCCGGGTCGAGCGCATCATCGCCCTGGACGAGGCCGGCCGGATCAGCCGGTCGGACGCTGTCCGGATGGCCCGGGAGGCGGAGGCGGAGGCGGTGGCGCTGTACCTCCCCCCTCTCCCGAGGCTGTAGAGGCGTACTGGAACAGGACGCGGCGGTTGTTTTCGGTCCGCCGCGACGGTCGCGTCGTCGCCCACGTGCCCGCCCTGACGCTCGCGGGATGCCGCTTCCGAGCCTCGGAGGCCGGCCGGTTGAGGTGCCTGCAGCATAGGTCTGGGGACGTCCATGCGGTCGTGGCCGGCGAACCCTGCGAGGCGCCCAGGCCCGCCCACGCGGTCCGCGTCGGGTACCGCCTGTCCGAGGCGGGCTTCCGGCGCCGAGACACCGGCGAGATCATCACCCACGCCGACGTCGTATGGCTGGAGCCAGACGGATCGGCGTGGGCCCTCAATCCTTCATAGGAGCCCCGAGAATGCGCACCCTGATCCTTGCGCTGGCCGTCGCCAGTCCTTCGGCCACCCTCGCCGAAGACCTCTTCCCGACGTTCGACAGCGGCTGGCGCTGGGCCATCACGGAGCCTGCACCGGGCGGCCTGCAGCGGTTCGGCTACGTCGACGGCGAGCCTGGGCGCCCCGGCTACTGGCGGGTCCGCGTCGAATGCGGGCTTCAGGATCCCCGCACCGGCCGGGTCCTCAAGCGCGTCATCGGGACCGGCGAGGGCACCCGCGGTCGGATGCCCGGGTTCGGGGGACGGTGGGACCTGCCGGACGGCCGCTGCGGCTCCTACATCGTCACCCAGGACGACCGGCATCCGGAGCGCCTAGACCTGTACGGCGAGATGACCGGCGTGGACGAATGCCCTCGCAGTGGCCGTGGCGCACTATCGACCGGGGACTGATCGCCTACCCTGACCTAGCGGGGTCGTCCCGAGGGGGCGGTTTGTTCCATGACCGGAACGCTGCTCGCGCGCCCCAGATTCGGCTAGTGGCCCACAATAGGAAAACGCCACCCCTACGCATTTTGGGCGGTAGTTCCCGCCCAAAGCGCACGCCGTCCCGTCAACGATGCTCGCGCCAATGATTTAGAGTGGCATCCTCGTCGACCCAGGGCGGCCCGAAGGCACGTCCCAATGTCGGCTTTGATTTTCGGAGACCAGGGTGCCGCATCCGTCGCTTTCGCCGTTGACCTATGCATCGACATCCGTACGCTCACCTATCGGGACGGGACCAAGCGGATTCGATTTGCCATGAGAGGCAAATTGAACGCCGTTCAAAAACGAGTTTCCGCCCGCCGATCCAGACGCAAACCCTCGCCGTCATGGGCGGCCCCACAGGCAGGCAGATGTCCCCGACGACACAAGAATTCCTACCGCCCGAGACCCCGCCCGCCATCGCCGACGTCCTCGCCCGCTACGGCGCGACGCTCGTCCGCGTCCGCGTCGCCTCGGAGATCGACCGCGAGACCGAGGCCGCCGAGGCCGCCGCCCAGGCCGCTGCCGCCGAGGAGCGCGCCCGCAAGGACGCGTGGGAAGCCGAGGCGCGCCGCCAGCGCTTCAGCGCCGTGGCCCCGACGTGCGTCGCCCACGGCTGGAGCCTGTTCCCGCAGGCGCGCTCCGGCCGGCGCGGCCCGATCCTCGTCAAGCAGCCCGGCCGCAGCCGGAAGGGCCTGGAATGGAAGCCGCTCCAAACCCGCCTGCCCACCGCCGACGAGCTCTCCTGGTGGGCCGAGAGCGACGGCCCGCGGAACCGGGCGAACACCGCGCTGATCATGGGCGAGGTCTCGGGTCGGGCCCTTTGCCTCGACATCGACGTCAGCGATCCGGCGCTCGCCGAGGCCATCCTCGCACTCGTCGACCGGCACCTCGGGCGGACCGAGTTCCGCCGCGTCGGGCGCGCCCCGCGCCTCGTGCTGATCTACCGCTCCGACGCCGCCGACCCGGTCCGGAACAAGGTTTACGCCCTCGACGCCAAAGACGCCGACGGTCACGACCAGGCCATAGAGGTCATCGCCGACCGGAAGCCGGTCACGGGTTTCGGCGCCCACCACAAGACCGGCCAGCACTTCGACTGGATCGGCGCCTGCCGCCCGGACACGCACGGCCCCGAGCACGCCCCCGTCATCACGCAGGTCCAGGTCGAGGCCCTCATCTCCGCTGTCGACGCGGCCGGCATCATCGTCCCGGGCCTGCGGAATGCCGTGGCCTGGGGCGACGGCGTCGCGCTCGATCCGGCGCTCGTCTCCGCAGAGGGATTCGTCCGGCCCGCCGTCAACACCGCCATGGCCGGCGTGAAGTGGGGCGCGAAGGGCAAGATCATCGCCGGCCGCGAAGCCTTCCTACACAGCCGGGCTTTCTCGTACGTCGTCAAGAACCCGGGCTTGGCCCTGACGGACGAGGGCCGCTACACCCTCGCCGGGCACCTGATCGCAGAGTGCGAGGAGATCTTCGCGCCGGGCGGCGACCGCTTCCGATCCTCGACGGAGCTCGCCCGCGGCTGCCGGGAGCGCATCGACAGCGCGGCGGCGAAGCTGGCCCGAGGCGAGGTCAAGGCGCGCGGCATCGTCCGGGACGAGGCGACCGGCAAGGTCTCGGTCGCCCCGGTCGTGCCCCACGCCGTCGAGCGCACCGAATCGGATGACCTGTCCTGGCTCCCGGCGGAGCGCGCGCAGCTCCCCGAGGACGTCGTCTTCACCCCCGCCGACCCGGCCCTCGCCCGCGACCGGGCGCTGATCTCGGACGCCGCGCGGGGCGAGCAAGCGGGCCGCGTCGCCACGCAGATCGTCGGCGTGATGGAGAACTTCCTCGCCGAGGTGCGGCGCGACCGCATCCTCGGCGCCGACGCCCCGGTCCGCCCGGTGCGGCTGCTGCGCGCCCCGACCGGCGCAGGCAAGTCGTCGACCGCGGTCAAGGTCGTCACCGAGGACCTCGCCCAGCGCGGCCCCATCGGGGGCGCGCTGCTGTTCCTCCAGCCGTCCTACGAGAACATTTACGAGAACGTGTCGCGCTTCCAGGCGACCTCCAGGGGCGCCTGGGCGGTATTCCGGAAGAACGCCGAGGCGGCCGCCCGCGACCTGCCGCAGGGGACCAAGTACCTCATCCTGGAGGGCAAGGAACGCGGCGGATGCCTCCGGACGGAGGAACAGGGTATCCTGCGCGCCGCCGGGATCTCGTCGGCGGGCCTGTGCAGGGCCTCAGTCGAGGACGGCGTCGGCGGCAGCGAGGAGAAGCGCTGCCCGCACTACGACGTCTGCCCCGTCGTCGCCGCCCGCGCGAAGATCGCCGAGGCCGAGGTGATTTTCGCGCCGACGGCGTTCCTCACGAGCCCGTCGCTCCCGGCCGGGCTGGAGAAGGCGGTCGCCGGGGTCATCGGGGACGAGCGGACGTGGACGGAGGTCCTGCGTTGGGCGACCTTCCCGACGCTGATGCTCGACACCCCCCGCGCCCCGCCGCGCACGTACAAGCGGGACGGCGGAGAGACCGGGGACGAGCTGATGGCCGCCCGGCACTACGCGGCCGCCACCGCCGCCGAGGCGATCCGTGGGCACTACGACGTCGCCGCGATGCTCGTCCTTCGGCATGGGCTGGAGAAGGCCGAGGCGATGGTCGAGGCCGCCGTGAAGGTGACGGGGCGCGCGCAGGAAGCGGGCCGGAAGCTCCGCCCGGATATGTCGGTCGAGGCCGTGCGCGCCCTGGCCGAGCGCCCGACGGGCAAGCACCTGAGGGATGAGTGGCGCTTCTGGAAGATCGTCGGCGAGCGGCTGCTGGCGCTGAAGATGGACGCGACCACGCGGGACCTCAACGGCGGCGTCGATCGGCTGGGCAACGACGGGCGCCCGATGCCCGGTCTCGCCCGGGGCGAGCGGGACTACCGCATCCAGAGCCTCGACGGGGGGAAGACCATCCGTATCTCGTGGCGGGCGGACGCCAACTTCGCCGAGCACCCCGTGCTGCTCCTCGACGCCTCGGCCGACGTCGGGCTGACGAGCAAGTGCTGGGGCGGCCGGGACGTGTCGGTCGCCGACGTCGACGCCAAGCTCAACCTCCGCACGATCCTGCTCGCCGACCGGACATGGCGAACCTCCGCATTCCGGATGGACTTGGCCGGGGAAGACAAGAAGGCCCGCCGCGCGGTCGCCATGACTATTGGGCAGGTCCGCTCGGCCATCACGACGGCGGCGGTCCTGTACGGTCACGGACGC
Organism: Methylobacterium sp. ARG-1; assembly: GCF_001262595.1. Taxonomy (NCBI): domain Bacteria; kingdom Pseudomonadati; phylum Pseudomonadota; class Alphaproteobacteria; order Hyphomicrobiales; family Methylobacteriaceae; genus Methylobacterium; species Methylobacterium sp. ARG-1. Next base: position 34,264 of record NZ_LHCD01000008.1, on the reverse strand, counting down.
ATCGTCGTCGGGGCGCCGAAGAGCGTCCGGAGCGCCCTCATGAACACCTGGGCGGAGCCGCCGAACACCGACTGGATGCACTACGGCGCGGTGCGCGGCCTCGACTTCGCCCGTGAACACCTCGTCGCGATGAGCGTCGGAAGGCACGAGTTCCCGGTGCGGTTCATCGACGGCGTCGTGGCCGCGGCGACCTACGACGACGAGAAGCCCGAGCTCCCCATCGACGTGTGGGGCGACGGCTACCTGCACGCCGAGGACGGCTCGTTCCTGGTCGACGATTACGGCCACGCCATCGAGGTCCGCCCGCCGCAGGTCCGGCGCACCCACCCGCTTCGGAACGGCGGGACCGTGACCGTGACGGTCTCGGAGTACGCGGGCCCGTGGGCCAAGGTCATCTGCCAGCAGTTCCGGGAGGAGGAGCTCAAGCAGTTCGCCGGCCGTCTTCGGCCGGTCTACCGGCTCGGCGAGGCGCCCCTGTGGATCGCCGGGAGCCGGTGCCTGCCCGAGGACTTCGTCATCGACGAGGTCGTCAGCATGTCCGACCTCGCCGATCCCGCGCGGGTCGGCGCGGTCGCCGACGCGCTGCGGCGGACCGGCGTCGCGGACGTCGATGTCATTGGCGAGGTCGCGTTCGATTCTTGGCTTAAGGGCGCGCCGGCAACCGTCCTGCACGAGCTCGGCCTGGATGGAGCCGACCTGACCAGCCGGTGGGCCAAGTCAATGAAGGCGGTCCGGATCGAGGTCGACGGCGGCGAGGCGGTCGAGCGGCAGGTCCCGGCGTGGGTGCCCGACGCCGACCTGCGCGACCACGTCGTGGCCGCCTACCGCGCCGCCGGCCGCGAGGTCGAGACCGTGGAGTACCTCGGCCGCGGCGCCCAGCCGGCGGGCGGGATCGCCAGGTCTGAGGAGGGCGACAAGGTCGTGGCCTTCGTCGGGACCCGTGCCCAGCGCGCCAATGCCGAACTCGCCGCCCGGGACGCGGTCGCCGAAACGTTCGAGAAGATCGCCTCGAACTTCCGGACGGATGCCAGGAAGTTGTTCACGCCGGGCGGCATCGACATGGGCATCCAGGTCATCCTCCACGCCAACCCCCCGGTGCCGACCGAGGAGGGCGAGGTCATCGCCCTGCCGGGACCTGGGGACGCAGCGCCCGCAGACCCGATGGCACCGGACGAGGCCGCGGCCGCCGCATAGCCGTCGGCGTGCGCGTCCTCGCCGGCGCGCACGCCTCCCTCGGGTCGCTCACCCGTAGCCGCAGGCATTTGACCGCGTTCTTGATGGGCGAGCGTTCGTATGCCCACTCGAAGGTGATCCCGACCCGGCGGAGATCCTTCGCGATCGGGCGGAGGAGCTGCTGCTCCATTGCCGACGGCGTGGGAATGCCGCTGGCTCCGAGGGCCTCCTGCATCTCGACGGCGCGGATCTCCATGCTCATGAGACCTCCCCGGACGCGCTTGGCGCGCCATCCCGGCGGCAGATTCGCGCCGGCCTCGGTCCACGCCATGAGGCGCAGGTAGACGACCGGGCTGTACCGGCACGCAAGGGCCGCCATGACCGTGGGGTCGTAGCCGAACGGCGCGGCCTGGACCTCGTCGTCGTCCCCGTCGGCGTAGAGATGGGCGACCGCCGCCAGCGTCCGGTCGACGCGGAAGTCCAGCGACGTGGCTGCCTTAGCGATCCTGGGCTTGGCCTGACCGGCCTGCGCATGGACGCCGGCATAGAGGATGGGGTGCTCCCCGAAACTCGGCTCGCCGAGGATGCTCGCGCGGATGGTGGCTGCCCGACCGTGCGCCTCCACGAGCCCGCCCAGCGTCGCCCTGCCGAGGTCGACCCTCAGCCGGGCCAACGGAACCGTCACGGTCTCGCGTGGTCGTCCGGACAGGTGTTCGTGGTCCCATCGGGCGTCGAGCCAATCGTCGCGGTCGACCTGCCGCGTGGCGGCCCGGGACAGCACGGTCAGGGCGAGGCGGACCGCCTTGGCGTCAACGCGGTCGCTGGCCGAGATGGGTTTGCCGTCGGCGAGGACGGGCAGCTTCGAGGACAGGACGAGGTGGGTCGCCGCGTGGCGGCTGATGGGCAGCATGACAGGGTCCGAGGTGGTCCTATCGAGAATGATGGACCTCACGTAGGATTGTCACAATAGCTGTTTCGGCACAGTCGCTTGCAAAACGCAAAAAAGGCAGTCCAGGGGGATTATAGGGGGTTCCCACCCTACGGAGTTAAGCGAGCGAAGCGAGCGCTGAGGTAACCACCAGTGTCCTAGGGGTTCCTTGGCGCGCGACTTCGCGCCAGCAAGCTGGCACTCGCCGCGCGTAAAGGTTGGGCTTTCCGCTGTGGAATGCTGACCTCAGGGGTGGGCTTCGCCCCTACCTAGGGCGAGTGAGAACCGCCGCGCTACCGCCGCCGCCGCGTTGCCGCCGCCGCGACGCAGGGGCGGCCGGCATCGGGCCTCCTGCCGCCGTCGCGGGTCCTTCCTCATCCGCAGGTGCGAGGACGCTCCACGGGCCTCCCTGGACCGAGCCGGATCGCGGCGTCGGCCCGTTGGAAACTTCCGTCGCCCAGTGCTTCAATGCCTGCATGATCCCGACCCCCAACCTCGACAGCCAACACGAGACCGCCGCGGCCCGCACGGCCCGGCAGCGCCGCGACGCCGCGGACCGCGCCCGCGAGCACCGCGAGCGGCAGCGCGCGGAGGTCGAACGCCTGCGCGCCCGCGTCGCCGAGCTTGAGGCGCGGGTCGCCGAGCTTGAGCCACTGGTGACGAACGCCGAGGTCGATTGCCTTGTCGTAGCCGGCCTCGCTCGCGCCATTGCCAGGGCGCCGAGCCACCGCCCCGAGGCGCCCGTGGCGGGCAGCGTCGCCGTGGCCGCCATTATGGATCAGTGCGGCAAGGCCGGGCGCGCTGCGGGTGGTGACTACGCGGAGTGCGCCCACGCCGCCGGGGGCCGCATCCAAGCAGCGGTCAAGCAGTTCGCCCCGGTCAAGCGACAAGCTTCATGACAGGTCGCCTTGTCGCGAATCGCCTGCTACGCTACCTTAAGTGCGTCTGTTTGGAGGCACCGCACGCGGTGTTGTCAGCGACTGGATCAAGACTGGGCCCCAGGTCGGCTATCATGCCGCCGGGGCCACTTTTTTTGTGTCAAAGATCCGCCGAACAGGCTGTCGAAGTCGAGAACGCCGAGGGGGCACTGGCTCGCAAGCTCGTGGCCCCAGCCGAGCAGGAAGACCGTCGAGCTCTACCTGCCGCGCTCGGCCGAGAGTGCCGCCGAGGTCCAGCCCGAAAACCATCTCTCACTGCGGCGGGCGACCTCCGGCGAGGTGGTGCTCTTGGTCGAGGATGAGCCTGCGGTGCTGGAGATGGCGGTCGAAAGCTTAGGCGAGCTCGACTACCGGACGCTGACTGCGACCCAAGCCTCGGAGGCCCTGGAACGTGGGGCGGCCGCGAGCGCATCGACATCCTGTTCTCGGACGGGGCGATGCCCAGCGGCATGAATAGCGCGCAGCTCTAGGTCGCGAGGCCCAGCGCCTGCGTCCGCGCCTGCGGGTGCTCCTGACGTCGGGCTACACGGGCACTGCCCTCGACGAGCATACGGTGCCCGCCGACATGCCGCTACCGAGCAAGCCCAAACAACGGGAAGAACTCGCCAACAAGCCCAGGGTCGTCCTCGGCTGCCCCCTTCTGTGGGTGCGCGGTATTTCGGACCTGCCTTCACGCGGCTTCGAGGATGCGCCGCAACTCCCGCTTGGTCGTCAACGCATCCGCAGGCTTCGGCAATCGTCGCCGGGACGGGTCATGCCTAGGCTTACAATGGTCTCCATGGGTGCCGCCGCCCCGCCTCTTGGGGAACACCCAGGGCGGGGACCACTCCAGCTAGAACGCGTCAGGCCTCGCCGGTGGCGCGTACCCGGGCCATCCCTGTGTCAGTGTTCGGGGTGCCCAGCTGGACGCGCGGAGCCGTTCGGAGGTCACGCTGTTCGACGACCTGATCGGGAGCTACCGCGTCTTGGGCCAACTGACGGCGTAGGGCCTGAGGTCACGGACCACCAGGTAGGGCGCGCGCCCGCTGTCAAACGAGAGCGTCATCGCCCCGCAAGCAAGGCGAGACTCGCCTTACTTGGGAATGCCCTTGATCTTCGACCAAGAACCGGACGGTCCGCATCCGACCCAACGCAGTCGTTCACGTGCGGCTGCGCGCCCCCCGGAAGCGGACACAGCCGCGGACGCCGAGCAGAAGATAGACCTGGGATCTCCCGCAACCACTACATCAAGCCGCAGGACGAGGGCCTACACGCTTTTGAGGTCGGTTGAGGGTTGAGGTCGCAGTCAACCCTGGAGCCAGCTCAGGCCATCAGGCGGTGGGTGTTGTCGGCGACGAGCTCCCGGTAGCGGGCGATGACATCGCCGTGGCTGCCGCCCGCCATCAGGGTGTTGGCGGCCTCCATCGCGGCCACGACCTTCTCGCCGACCATCGAAACCATCTCCGCTTGGCCCTCGGCGCCGCCCCAGGCGATCCGTACGAGCCGCAACTCGATAACCTTCTGCGCCTCAACTGCGAGAAGGAACGCGGCATAGAACGGGTTCAACATAACGGCTCCGGTCGGTCGGTCGTGACCGACAACGCGGGGACGGGCCCCCGGTCACTGCGGACGATGACGCAGGTCGACCTCTGCCGGCAGCTTCAAGCCTCGGCGATGAGATCCTTGATGCGGGTGGCGAGAGTCTCCAGCACGAACGGCTTGGTCAGCACCTGCATCCCGGGGCGCAGGTAGCCGTTCCCGAGCACCGCGTTCTCGGCGTAGCCGGTGATGAACAGCACCTTCAGGTCGGGGCGCCGCTCGCGGCCGGCATCGGCCATCTGGCGCCCGTTCATGCCCCCCGGCAGCCCGACGTCGGTCACGAGCAGGTCGATGCGCACGTCCGATTGCAGCACCTTCAGCCCGGCGACGCTGTCGGCCGCCTCGATGGCGGTATAGCCGAGGTCCTCCAGCACCTCGGTCACCAGCATCCGCACCGAGGGCTCGTCGTCGACGATCAGCACCGTCTCGCCCTGGCCCGCCTGTTCCACCTCGGCGAGCCTGCGCGCGACCTCGTCCTCGTCGGCCTCGCCGTAGTGCCGGGGCAGGTACAGGCACACGGTCGTGCCCTCACCGACCTCGGAATAGATCCGCACCTGCCCGCCGGATTGCCTGGCGAACCCGTAGACCATCGACAGGCCCAGCCCCGTGCCCTCGCCGGTGGGCTTGGTGGTGAAGAACGGCTCGAACACCTTGTCGACGATGTCCGGCGCCATGCCGGTGCCGGTATCGGTCACGCAGACGCTCAGGTACTGGCCCGGCGGCAGGTCGTGCTGGCGCCCGCCGGCCTCGTCGATCCACCTGTTGGCGGTCTCGATGGTGATGCGACCGCCGTCCGGCATGGCGTCCCGCGCGTTGATGCACAGGTTCAGCAGCGCGTTCTCCAACTGACCGGCGTCGATCAGCGCCGGCCATAGTCCCGCGAGGCCGACGACCTCCAGGTGAACCGACGGGCCGACCGTCCGGCGGACGAGTTCCTCCATGTCCTTGACCAAGCGGTTCACGTTGGTGGGCTTGGGGTCGAGCGTCTGGCGCCGCGAGAAGGCGAGCAGGCGATGGGTCAGCGCGGCGGCGCGCCTGGCCGCGCCCTGGGCGACGCTCATGTAGCGGTCGAGGTCACCCATTCGTCCCTGGCTCATCCGCGTCTGCATCAGTTCCAGGGAACCGGAGATGCCCGCGAGCAGGTTGTTGAAATCGTGTGCGAGGCCGCCGGTCAGCTGGCCGACCGCCTCCATCTTCTGCGACTGCCGCAGAGCCTCTTCCGTCTTGGCCAGCGCCTCGGCCTGCTGCTTGATTTCGGTCACGTCGCGCACGGACGAGTAGATCAGCCCGTCGCGGGGCACCGCGTTCCAGGACAGCCAGACATAGCTGCCGTCCTTGCGGCGGTAGCGGTTCTCGAACGTGAGCTGGGCCTCCCCGCGCGACAGTCCCCCCGCCGCCGCCACGGTCGACGCGACGTCGTCCGGGTGGACAAAGTCGAGGAACGGGCGCGCCTTCATCTCCGCGTCGGTCCATCCGAGGGTGCGCGGCCAGGCCGGGTTGAGGCTAACGAAGTAGCCCTCGAAGTTGGCCACGCAGAGCAGGTCGGACGAGGCCTGCCAGATCTGGTCGCGCTCGGCGGTGCGGGCCGCGACTTGGCGGGCGAGGTCAGCCTCGGTCTGCACCCGGACGGTCACGTCCTGCACGAAGACGTGGAAGCCGTCGACGCGGCCGCCGGCGTCGCGGCGCGGCAGGTAACGGATCTCGGCGACGCGGTGGCGCCCGTCGCGGTGCGGCCAGTCCATCTCGAAGGTGACCGGCTCGCCGCCGAGCGCCCGGTCAATGAACGGTCGGCGCGCCGCGTAGGCGTCGGGCCCGAGCAGCTCGCGGACGTCGCGCCCGACGATCTGCCCGGCAGGGACGAAGAACCAGTCGTCGTAGGCCTCGTTGGCGAACCGGTAGACGTGGTCCGCGCCGATGAAGGCGATGAGCACCGGCAGTGCGTCGGCGATCAGGCGGAGATCCCGCTCGCCGGCCTCGGCGCGCCGCTCGACCTCCCGGCGCTCGGTGATGTCGGAGAAGAAGACGGCGACCCGCTTCGCCGTCGGCTCGCCGGTGCGCAGGGCGCGCACGTCGAACCAGCGCCCGAACACGTCGGCGTAGTGCTCGAAGTGAGCGGGCACGCCGGTCAGGGCGACGCGCCCGTAAGTGTCGAACCAGTGCCGTTCCAGGTTCGGCGCGAACTCGCTCACCCACCTGCCGGCGACGTCGGCGCCGGTCTGCCGCACGAAGGCGGGGTTAGCCTCGACGATCCGGTAATCGACGGCGCGGTCGCCCTCGAACCGCATCTCGATGATGCAGAACCCGACCTCGATGCTCTCGAACAAGGTCCGGTAGCGCGCCTCGTTCTCCCGCAGCGCCGCCTCGGCGCGGGTGCGCTCGGTGACGTCGTGGCCCTCGACGAAGATGCCGCTGACCCGCCCGTCCGCGTCGGCGACCGGCTGATAGACGAAATCGAGGTAGCGCTCCGTGACCGGGCCGCCGGGGACGGGCCGCAAGTCGAGCCTCGCGCCCGCGGCCGTGTGGGGCTCGCCCGAGCGGAACACCCCATCGAGGAGTTCGACGTAGCCCTGGCCGACGACCTCGGGCAGCGCCTCGGCGACGGTGCGGCCGACCACTTCGCGGCCACCCACGGCGCGCTGGTAGGCGGCGTTGGTCAGGATGAAGCGGTGCTCCGGGCCACCCAGGAGGGCGATGAAGCTAGGGGCTTGCTCGAACATCTGCGCGAGGGAAGCCGAGTGCCCGCGCAGCCGGCGGACCTCGGCTTCAAGCTGCTCGCGGGACATCGTGCCCGGGTCAGGTTGAGATGCGTTCATGCGGGCTAAAGGTGTGTCGGCCTGGTCGGCCGCGACGGGCCTCGGATGTGGATGCGCCCGGTCGTCGGCTACACCCGGGGGCGGGAAACGGCTGCGGGCCGAAGCGTCCGACGGCTTGCCGGATGTCCGGCCGCCAGGGAACCACGTTCATCGGGCCGCGGCGTCGCAACCATGGCGTCGCGGTCCGCAGACGCGTCTCGTCAGGACGCGCTGATCGGGCCGGGCGGCTGCGGCGCTGGCGGCTCGGTCGGCGGATCCCCCTCGGGCGGCGCCGGGTCGGGCGGCGGATCGCCGATGGGCGGCAACGGCTCCTCACCCGGGCGTGGCGTGTCCGACTCCATGGCTGTCCCCCTTGTCCGCCGACCTGGCGACGCACGTCAACGCGCGCGGGCCGCCGCGGGTGCGCTGCTGGCCCATGCTTTCCCCCGCTCTGTTCCCGCTCAGCCGAAGGTCAGGGCGGACCGCTCCCTCAGGGCCTTGCGCAGGGCCCGGCTGAGGTCGGCGACCGAGTAGGGCTTGCCCAACAGCGGGAAGCCGTCGGTGCCCTCGGAAGCCAGGACGTGGCTGTACCCGGAGGTCAGCACCACCGGCAGGTAGGGCCACCGGCGCCGGATCTCACGGGCGAGGTCGACCCCGTTCATGCCGGGCATCACCACGTCCGAGAACACCACCTCGAACCGTTGGCCCGACGCCTCGATCTCGGCTAGGGCGGACTGCGCGTCCTTCACCCAGGCGGCGTTGTAGCCGAGTTCCATCAGGGCCTGGGTCGCGAAGGCGCCGACCTCCAGGTTGTCCTCGACGACCAGGACGGGCGTGCCGTGTCCCTCGGTGGGCGGTCCCGGATCGTCCCGCACGACCTCACGCGCCTCGACGTCGGCGGAGCGCGGAAGGAACAGGGTGAAGGTGGTCCCGACGCCGACGACGCTTTCCACCGCGACGTCGCCCCCCGACTGCTTGGCGAAGCCGAACACCTGGCTGAGGCCGAGCCCGGTGCCGTGGCCGACGCCCTTGGTCGTGAAGAACGGCTCGAAGATGCGCTCCAGCAGGTCCGCCTCGATGCCCGCGCCGGTGTCCGAGACCGACACCGCCACGAAATCGCCCGGCACGGCCGGGTGCGCGCGCAAGGCCGGGATGCGGTCGGCGCGCCTGACCGCGACGCGCAACCGCCCCTCGCCCTTCATCGCGTCGCGGGCGTTCACCACGAGGTTCACGAGCGCCGTGTCGAACTGGCTCGGATCGGCATCGACGTGGCAGGGCAGCCGGTGGCCAAGCCCGTCCATCCCGGCATCGGTATCCATCTCGACGCGGATGCGCGCGCCGGTCAGCGTGCCCACCATGTCGGCGATGGCCGCCACCGACTGGGTGACGTCGAACACCGCGGGGCGCAACGCCTGCCGGCGCGCGAAGGACAGCAACTGGCTGGTCAACCTGGCGGCGCGGTCGACCGTGTCGGAGATGGCGTCGACGTAACGGACCCGCCGCTCCTCGGCGAGGTTCGGTCGCTTCAGTAGGTCGGTCGAGGACTTGATGACGGTCAGCAGGTTGTTGAAATCATGCGCCACGCCGCCGGTGAGCTGCCCGACCGCCTCCATCTTCTGCGATTGCCGCAGCTGCTCTTCCAGCGTCCGACGCTCCGTCACGTCGCGGCCGGTTGCATGGAAACGGTCCCCCTGCGGGATAACGTTCCACGAGATCCAGCGATGGCCGCCGTCCGCGGTCCTGAAGCGGACGTCCAGATCGGAGAGGGACCGTCCGACCCGGAGGGGCTCGAACGCCTGCGTCGCCGCCTCCAGGTCGTCCGGATGCACCAAGTCCTCGATGCGGGTGCCGACGAGGCTCCCCGCCGGCCAACCGAGCAGCTCCGTCCAGGCCGAACTGACCGCGCGGATCGTCCCGTCGAGGCCACAGACCACGAGCAGGTCTCGGCTCGTCCGCCAGACCAGGTCGCGCTCGACCAAGTGGTCGCGGTCCCGCGACTCCCGCCGCTCCTCGCCTTCCTGCCTGGCTGTGGCGTCCTCGAACAGTACCGCCACCCGGTTCTGGGCCTGGCTGCCGATGCGCACCGCGTGGACGTCGAAGATGCGACCCAGCCGTGACGCGGTGCCCCTGAACCGCGCGTCGCGTCCGGTGCGTGCGACCTCGCCGTAGGTATCGAACCAGTGCTGCTCAAGCTCGGGTTCGAGCTCGCGCATCCAGCGGCCCTCGGCGCCCGCGAGCCCGGACTGGCGCTCGAAGGCGGCGTTGACCTCGACGAAGCGGTAGTCCTCGGCTCGGCCCCGCGCGTCGAAGCGCATCTCGACGATGCAGAACCCGGCCTCGCCGTCCTCCAGCAGGCTGCGGAACGAGGCGCCCCGCCGGACGGCGTTGCCCTCCTGCTCGCGGAAGCGCGTCAGGTCGAGCTGGCTGCCGAAGAAGAACAGGAGCTCGCCGTGCGGCCCGAACACCGGGCTGACGTAGAGCTCGTTGACGAAGAGGCTGCCATCGCGCCGGTAGTTCAGCAACTCCACGACGACGTCGCGCCGGGCTGCGACCGCGTCTCGGATGCGCGCCACGTGCGCCGGATCGGTCTCCGGCCCCTGGAGGAAGCGGCAGTTGCGGCCGACGAGTTCCTCCGCCGCGTAGCCGGAGAGTTCCAGGAAGGCGCGGTTGGCGAAGACGATGGGGTTGTCGGGCAGGTTCGGGTCGGTGACGATCATCGCCATCCGGGTCTTGTCCGCGGCGGTGAACAGCAGGTCGGACCGGGCGGTGCCGACGCCGGCCTCCGCCGCGGTCGACGGTGCGTCCGGGGTCCGGCCGGCACGCAGGCGGGCGACCTCCGCCAAGAGCGCGGTCTCGCTCCGACGCAGCCGCTCGACCTCCCCCCGAAGATCCTCGATGTCCATGGGCTCGGTCTCTACCCGGCATCCGTACGGGGACCAACGCCTTCCAGGGCGCTTGTCCGGAAGTCGGGTGCATCCTTTGGTCTGGACGGTGCCCGGTGCCGACAGGCGGCAAGCTGACCGGTGGACGTCATCGGCGCGTGGTCCTGGCCGCCTCGGCCCGGTCAAGGGCGGCATGGAAGCCCTTTTCCAGGAACGGGCGTTCGACGAAGGGCACATGTTCTGGAAGGTCGCCGGGCCGCGGCGTCATCTGCGCCGACACGACGACGACGGCCACGTCCGTCCGCCGACGCGTGACCTCGCGCGCGAGCGCCAAGCCGTCCATCGACCCCGGCATGCGCACGTCGGTCACCACCAGCACGACCCCCTCGTCGAGCCGTTCCAGCGCCTGGGCGGCGTTGCCGGCCTCGACCACGGCGTAGCCCTCCGCTTCGAGGAGGTCGCGGACCTCCAGGCGGAAGAGCATCTCGTCCTCGACCACCAGGGCGGTCTTCGCGTTCGGAGCATCGGTCATGGCGAGCGGCAACGGTCCGCCCGACCCTTCGTTGCGTCGCGGCGTCAAGCGACCGCCTGGAAGTCGGCCAACGACGCCTCGACGACGCACACCACGCCCTCCGGGCGGTAGTCTAGAGAGAGGTCGGCGTTGACCTGCGCCGTCAGCCCGCGCTCGATCAGGCGCGACCCGAACCCTTTTCGCGATGGCGGCACGACCGGCGGGCCGCCCCGTTCGGTCCAGGCGATGCGCAGGCGCGGCGCGTCCTCCGCCCCGACCAGCGAGGCCGTCACCGCGACCTCGCCGTCGGGCACCGACAGCGCGCCGTACTTGACCGCGTTCGTGGTCAATTCGTGCAGGGTCAGAGCCAGGGACAGCGCGGCCTTGCCGCCGATCTCGACGTCCGGCCCCTCGAAGGCGACGCGCCGACCGGCCGATTCCTGAACGCCGACGCCCTCCCGGACCACCGCCGCCAGGGACGCACTCTCGGCGGCGCCGCCGAGAAGCACGTCATGCGCCTTGCCGAGCGCGACCAGCCGGCTGCCCAGCACCTCCCGCGCGGCGTCCATGTCGGTGGCGCCGCGGAGCGTCGAGGCGGCGATGGCCTGCACCATCGCCAGCAGGTTCTTCATGCGGTGCGAGAGTTCCTGGTTGAGCAGTTCCTGCCGCTCCTCGGCCCGGCGGCGGACGTCGATGTCCGCGACTGCCACGACCGCGCCGACCATCGTCCCGGCCTCGTCGCGCATCGGCACGCCGACGATCTCGATCCAGATGCGGCTGCCGTCGCCGCGCTGGTACTCGCAGCGCAGCTCGGCCTGCTCCGACCCCTCGCGGATGATGCGGCTGAGCGGATACTCCGAAGCGGCGACCGGCCGCCCGTCATCGTGGAAGGCGACCCACTCGCCGTAACTCTCGGCGTCGGGCGAGGGCAGGACAGGATGGCGGAAGATCTCCTCCAGCCGCCGGTTGCCGCCGACGATGCGGCCGGACGGCGCTTCCGCGAACAGGATGCCGACCGGCACGGTGTCGAGGACCGCCCGGAGCGACGCCTCGCTGGCCAGCAGGGCCTGACGCGCCCGCTTCTGTTCCGTGAGGTCGCGCGTGACGGTGCCGTAGCCGAGCCTGCGCCCGTCGGCGCCGCGCACGGGGAAGAGGTTGTACAGGACCGGAACCGCAGCTCCCGTGACCACGTGCCGGAAGTTCAGCTCGCCCTCCCAGAAGCCGTCCCGCTCGACCGCCGGCAGCACCTCATCCAGAACGCGCGCGCGCTCCTCCGGCATGAAGTAGTCCACGATGGGCATGGCCCGGGCCGCCGCGAGGTCGGGCAAGCCGATGAGGCGCCGGCCGGCCTCGTTGACGAAGTCGACGCTGCCGTCGGGGGCCGCCAGTCCGATGAAGTCCTGGCTCTGCTCGACCAGGGCGGCGAGACGGCGCGTCTCGGCATCGGCCCGGCGCTGGTCCCCGACGTCGACCAGCACGGTCACCGCGGCCTGGATCGCGCCCTCGGCATCGCGCACGGGTCCGCTCGAAACCTCCAGAAGGCGGACCTCGCCGGTCCCGGGGTTGCGGTAGCGCATCTCCTCGCCGCGAACCGTCTCGCCCTTCCGCAGGGCGCGCAGGGTCGGGTACTCGCTGGGCTCGTACCGGCGACCGTCCGGGTGCAGGGCGCCGTAGGAGACGTAGCGGGCGTAGCCCTCCGTCCCGATCCCGTGGCCGAGAAGCTCCTCGGCCTTGGCATTCAGCGACGACGGCATGGCCTCCTCGGCCCCGGCTATGGAGATGCCGACCGGGGCCTGGCGGAAGATCGCCTCCAACAGGCCGCGCTCAAGCCCGAGGCGGCGCTCGCTCTCCCGCATGGCGTCCTCGGCCCGCTTGCGCTCGGTCAGGTCCAGCATCGCGCGGATCATGCGGACGGCGCGCCCGTCCTCGCCGCGCAGCACGTGGCCGCGGTCGAGCACGTGCGCGTACGAGCCGTCCGCGCGCCGGAATCGGTACTCGTCCGTCCAGGTCGTGCCGTCGCCCTCGATGACCGCGTGGATCGAGGCCTCGATGCGCTCGCGGTCCTCGGGATGGATCTGCGCGACCCACCAGTCACCGGTCGGCTGCACGGCCTCGGGGGCATGGCCATAGGCCTCGGTGAGGGCTTCGTTCCAGAGAACTTGGTTTGAAACCAGGTCCCAGTCCCAGATCGCGTCGTTGGTCGCGCGGGCTGCGAGCCGGTAGCGATCCTGGCTCTCCTGCAGGCGGGCGGCGGCTTCCTTCTGCTCCGTCCGGTCGCGCAGGATCTTCACGAAGCCGATGGCGGTGCCGGCCTCGTCGCGCAGCACCATCATCTCGCCGTTGGCCCAGAAGCGCTCGCCGTCGCGGCGCAGATGCCACCGCTCGTCGATGCCGGTACCTTTCTCCAGGGCCGACTGCATCTCCATGGCCGGGATGCCGTCGCGCCGGTCCTCGGGCGTGAAGAACGCGTCTGCGGTCTGGCCGCACATCTCCTCGGGGCGCCACCCCAGGATGCGGGTCGCGCCGGCGTTCCAGTCCGTGACCCGCCCGTCGAGGTCGAGCAGGATGATGGCGTAGTCCTGCGCGCTGTCGAACACGGCGCGGCGCCGGTACTCGGTTCGTGCGGCCGCCTGCGTGGCGACGCGCTCGCCCGCCTCGGCGAGGCCGGAGGCGGCGGAACCGGCGAAGACGCCCAGGACCTGCAGGTCCCCCTCGGCGAAGGCGTCGGGTCGGCTCGACTGCAGCTTCAGGACACCGACGACGATGCCGCCCCTGCGCACCGGTACCATCAGGCAGGAGCGCAGTCGCAGCTTCTCGGCGAGTTCGCGCTCCACCCGATGATCGCGCAGGACGTCGGCGACTAGGAGCGGGACGTCGTCCCGGTAGCAGGCGCCCGCCAGGCTTCCCAGGATCGGGAGGCGCAGGCCAAGATGCGGCGCCAAACCGTCCGTCACGGCGCGATAGACGAGATCATCGCCCTCGCGGACCTCGACGACGCCGGCCTCGGCGGCGGGCACGGCACGCATCGCCCCCGCGAGCACGGCCCCGAAGCTCGCGTCCAGGTCGCCGCCCGCTGCTGCGACCCCGGCGAGCGTCACCGCGACCGCCTCGCCCTGGCGCCCTGCGCGGTCGCAGTCCGACAGCGACCGGCGCAGGAGGAGCTGGTCCATGACCTGCCGGGCGAGCGCCTCCAGGTCCTCGACCTGTTCCGGGGATAGGCCGCATGGGCGAGGCGCGTGGTCGATCACGCACAGGCTGCCGAGCACCTGCCCCTCGGGCGTCCGCAGCGGCGCGCCGGCATAGAAGCGCAGGCGCGGCTCGCCGGTCACAAGCGGGTTGGCGCGGGTGCGCGGGTCGCGCGTCATGTCCGGGATCTGCAGGACGCCCGGTTCCGTGAGGACGAACTTGCACACCGAGCGGTCGAGGTCGGTCTCGCAGGGCGGGAAGCCTGCGCGCGCCTTGAACCACTGGCGGTCGCGGTCGACCAAACTGACGAGCGCCACCGGCGCGGCGCACAGGCGGCGCGCGAGATGGACGATGTCGTCGAAGCCGCGCTCGGGCGGGGTGTCGAGGATGTCGAAGGCGGCGAGCGCGGCGATCCGCGCGTCCTCCTCGACCCGGGCGGGACGCATGACTTGGTTCACGGGGTCGCGTCCTTCACGAGCGGCGACGGGGGCTTCAGCCGTTCCGGTTCGCCGACGTCCACGGCGACGATGCGGCCGCCTGGCGCGTAGACTGCCCCCATCACTTCCTCGAAGTGCCGCCGCACGGCGGCGTGGCATTCGCACGAGCCGGCCTCCGCGCGGGCCCGGTCCGGGAGGGTGATGCGTCCGTGGCCGATGGCGATCAGGCCGTCGCGCTGCATCCGGCCGAGCACCTCGGTCAGGTAGGCTCGGCGCACCCCGAGCATATCGGCGAGGAGTTCGTGGGTCACCGGAAGTTCGGGCGTGCCGATCCGGTCCTGCAGCGTCAGGAGCCAGCGCAGGCACCGCCGCTCGATGGTGTGGGCTGCGTTGCAGGCGACCGATTGCAGCACCTGGGCCAGCAGGCAATCGGCGTAGCGCACGAACAGGTCGCGGATGCCCTTCGAGGTCTGCTTGGCCTCGGACAGGCGCGCCGCGTCGATCCGGATGACCGCGCCGCCGACCTGGACGACCGCCTGCCCGAACGCCGGGAGGTAGCCGTGGCTGACAACACCGCCCACGGCGCCCTCGCGACCGACCGTGGCGGTCTCCACCGACTTCCCGTCCATCAGCGGCACGACTAAGGTGACGACACAGCGTTGGGCGGGAAAGGTGACGTGGCTGACGTCGTCGCCGGCACGGAACAGCACGTCGCCGCGCCGGACCTCGCGGTGCTCGGCGTACGGCGCGATCAGGGCGCGGTCGTCGGCATCGAGGGCTTCGAGCAGCAGGTTGCCGTCGATGGTGGACGAAGGGCGGATGTTCACGGGGATGGTCGCAGAGGCGGCGGTCGGGTTGTCCAGTAGCGGACTTCCTGGCGCAAAGATGTCCGATATCTGACAACTCGCGCAGAAGCCCCGGGGCGAGCTTCGATTTTTTCAGCGGGCCGATGGCGTCAATCGCGTACGCGTAGGAGCGCCCCCTTCCGGACGGTCAGAATGCCGGAACGCAGTCGGCGTGAACCTGTCCGGGCACGAGGGGTGTCAGCAGCCGGAACCGGAAGGTCGTACCGCGGTCGATGGCGCTGGTCACGGTGAGCACGCCGCCCTGTCGCTCGACGAGGTCCCGACAGAGCAACAGCCCAAGCCCACTTCCACGCTCCCCCGCCGTGCCGTTCGTCGTTGTCCGCCGGTCGAGCCGGAACAGGTCGTCGACCTTCCCCGTCGGCATGCCGACTCCCGTGTCCGTGACCGAGATCTCGACTTCGTCCCCGTCGCGGCGGCCCGAGACGGAGATGGTCCCGCCGGGGAGCGTGAACTTGACGGCGTTGCCGACGAGGTTGCGCAGCACCGTGGTGAGCATGTCCCGCTGGGCCTGGACGACGATCCCACCGCAGGAGGCTTCGAGCTTCAATCCCTTGTCGGCGGCGGCTTCCGCGACGCCGTGCACAACCTCGGCGGCCACGGCGTCGAGGTCGACGTCGGTCAGGGTGACCGCCATCGTGTCCATCTGGAGGCTCGCCCAAGAAAACAGGCTTTCCAGAAGTGCGTAGGCTTGCGTCGCCGCCTCGTGGATGCCCTTCGCTCGACGCTCGATGGACGCAGGGTCGCGCGCCGCGACGGCCTTCCCCAGCACCTCAGACAGGCCGAGCAGCGCCTGGAACGGATTGCGCAAGTCGTGGGCGATGATGGAGAACAGCAGCGATTTCTGCCGGTTCAGCGTGTCCAGTTCGAGGGACTTCGCCTCCGCCTCGCGGCGCGCCGCGGCGAGCTCCGCCTGGAAGGCCTGCCTAGCCTCGGCGTAGCGGATCGCACGGGCCAGGCCGGAAGGCGTGACCTCCGCCTTGTCCAGGTAATCCAGCGCGCCAGCCCGCATAAGCCGGGTCGCGAGGTCGGGGTCGGCCTCGCCGGTCAGCATCAGCACCGCCCGCGCCTGCCCCTCGGCCGCCAGCAGGGTCCTGAGCAGCGCGAAGGTGTCGATGCCCGGCAGCCGGTAGTCGAGCAGCACGCAGTCGAAGGTTTCCGCCGCGGCGAGGTGCAGGCCCTCTTCGCCCCCGGACGCCTCGGCCAGGGTGTGCGCGAGGCCGGACTTGGAGAGCGCCCGCCGGACGGCGGCCCGGTCTACCGCGTCGTCGTCGATCAGCAGGATGCGGGTCGGGGTCGTCACAGGAGTGTCTATGCCGGGAACTCGACGACCTTCCAGTAGTGCTCCAGCAACGCCACCGCCTCCATGAAGGTGTTGGCCGGATCGCGCTTGACGATGTAGCCGGCGACGTTGTGCCCGTAGGCGCGCATCCGGTCCTCGTCGGCCTTCGACGTGGTGATCATGAACACCACCGCCGAGCGCAGGTCCTCATCGGCGCGCACCGCCTCCAGGAACTCGATGCCGTTCATGCGCGGCATGTTCAGGTCGAGCAGGATCAGGTGCGGCTTGGGCAACCGCTCGCGGCCGTTCTCGCCGCGCAGGATCTCCAGCGCTTCGATGCCGTCGCGAGCCACCGTGATTGGATTGCCGATCTTGCTCTTTTTGAAGGCGCGCTTGAGCCCCTGCACGTCGACCTCGTCGTCGTCGACCAGCAGGATGTTAACCGTCGAGCCCATCCGCCTGTCCCTTCCCGCCGTCGAGCGGCCACGTGAAATGCACTGCCAACCCGCGACCGTCCGGTCCGTCCGCGAGCCAGACCTTGCCGCCCTGACGGTCGACCAGCTTTCGTACGATGGCGAGCCCCATGCCGCTGCCCTCGACCTCGTCGCGGGGCTTGAGCGTCTGGAACATGCCGAAGACGCGCTCGCGGAACTGCTCGGGGATGCCCGGTCCGTCGTCAATGACGGTGAACTCGACCGCGTTCCCGGACGGCCTCGCCTCGATCCTGATGTGTCCTTCGGCCGGCCGGTCGTGATGCTTGATGGCGTTGCCGATCAGGTTCTGCAAGGCTTGAGTGAGCGGTGCCCGGGGGGCCTGGAGCGTCGGCAGAGAGTTATCCGCCGTGATGGTGAACCCTTCGGGCGGGCTGACCAGGACGGCGAGTTCCTCGACGAGCGACCTGGTGTCGATCCGGTCGACGGCAGACTCGCCACGGCCCGCCCGCGAGTAGGCCAGGAGGTCGTCGAGCAGGCTGTCGAGTCGGCGCACCCGGCTCTTGAGCAGCTCCATGTTTGTGAGGACGTCGCCAGTCAGCGAGCCTTCCAGGTCCTCTTCGATCCATCCGACGAGGTTCTCGATCCCGCGCAGGGGCGCCTTCAGGTCGTGCGAGGCGACGTAGGCGAACTGCTCCAGTTCCTCGTTGGAGCGGCGCAGGTCGATGGCGTGGCGCGCGAGCCTGCGCTCCATACCCTTACGCTCGGTGATGTCCGTGTTGGTCCCGAACCAGCGCAGAATGCGTCCGTCCGGCCCGCGATGCGGTTGCGCCAGCGACAGGAACCAGCGGTACTCGCCGTCGGCGCCGCGGAGCGGGAAGGTATCCTTCCACGGCTCGCCGATCCGGAACGCCTCGCTGATGCGCTCCACGACGCGCTCGACGTGGTCCGGGTGGTGGACGTCGCGCCAGCCCCACCCGCGCATCTGCTCGATGGTGGTGCCGGTGTAGTCGTACCAGCGGCGGTTGTACCAGATGATGTCGCCGCTCGGCTCGGCGACCCAGGCCATCTGCGGGAGCGCGTCCGCGAGCGCGCGAAAGTCGTCCGCCGTCAGGTTCGCGGCTCGCTCCACGCATGCTCTCCTTCGTCTATGGCGGTAGGGGCGAAGATGCCGGCCACTCGCGCCGGGATACGTCGGGCGCGCAATGTGATGACAAAGCGGCGGCGGCAAGGCCTGCCAAGGTGATCGAATTGACTGGCCGTTGTTGCGCCGACATCTCCACTCCGGCGGGCCTAAGCCCTCGGGCAACGAAGCGACGCGGAACGGGATGCGCGACGGGACACACGGTTTGATGCACCGTCTGCTGGACGAGGCCGTCGGGCGCGAGATCCATGCCACTGCCCTGACGGACCTGACGGTACGCCGGCCCGGGGACGTGCACGTTCCGACCTTGCGCGTTCTGGCCCGCAGTCAGCGCATCCGTGCCATGGAGTTGCGCGGCACGGCGGCTGCCCTGCTTCATCTGCAAGGACTTGGCGGCCAATCCACCCCAAGCTGACGGACGCCCAATGCGGTTCGGGCAGGGCGATCATTGTTCGCTTAGGCGCGGCATCGCGGGCTAGCAGCCTAGGTCAGCGGCCTAGCAGACGTCGAGGACCCTCGGACCGGCATCACGTTCGCGCAGATGGCACACTGACGTTCTTCCGGGGCGCTCGTCAGGTCCGGGCCGCCTGACGGCGTCGACGGATAACCGAAGAGTTCGAAGGTTCTCTCCCGAACCGGGTCACCGGTCGCGCTGACCGGAAGGCATCGCTGGATCGACGCGCGTTACGGCGCGGCAGCGGGTTCATGGATCGGGCAGCCGTTGAAGCGCTCCCTGAACTCCGCCGAGTGCCTGTAGGGGGCGTTGCGAGCGCGATTGATGTTGCCGAGCGGCCGGTGGGCCGCGAGACCGGTCCAGACCGCGAACCGCATGCGCTCGTTCACGGCGTCAACGCGGCCAGCGTCCCAACTGTCCTGCGGACGCACGGTGATGGTGGCGACGCGCTGGAACGGCGCCTCCCCCTCGTCCCACGGCACCGTCGGGTCTTCCACCGGCTGGCGTTCGAGGTCGCGGCAGAGCTGCACCCGGAACTCCCAGACGCCCTCGATGCCGGCCATCTCCGACCGTACGGTCTCACGGATCGCGTCGGGGCGGCCGGAGGCGTCGATCTCGGTGCCGGTGAGCGCGGTCAGCGCCGGGGCGACGGGCGCCACCGAGAACTTGGCGATGTGGTCGCCGTACCGGAACGGGGTGACGCTGTAGTAGGTCTCTCCGAGCGGGTCGACGTTCGGCGCGCCGCCGAGCGAGCCCAGGGTCGGGCTCTCGATGCCGACCGCCGTAAGCGCCTTGTTCACCCCGCGCAGCACGGTGGAGGCGGCGACCTTCACGCCCTCGATCCGGTCGGTGGTCTTGGCCAGCAGCTTGAGGCTGCCCAGGAACTTCTCGGCGTTCGGCGCCTGGAAGACAGAGCCGTTGACCATGACGAAGTCCTGGGTCGTCCCTTCCGCGTCCGGCAGGCGCTCGCCGGCCACGTCCAGGACCTTCAGGGCGAGGCCGCGGGGCAGCGAGACCGCATCGGGCAGGATGTCGCCCGCATTGGTCGACATCCGCATGTAGACCTTGTGCTCGCCCGGCGTCGCGAACAGTCCTTGCGCGAGCTCGGGGGGAAGCCCCGCGTCGATTGCCAGCGTGCCCTCAAGGATGCCGTGCGACTTGGCGTGGACTGAGCGGACGGCATGGCCGGAGTTGTCCGCGACCGTCTTCAGGATGGTGTCGAACGTCTCGTTGAGCTGCTCGATGGTCCGGCCCTCGTCGGGCAGCACGTGCTCGACGTCGGGGCTGTAGCGGACGGGTGCTTGCAAGGTCCGTTATCCTTCGTTGGTCTCCGGACAGAACCGGTCGGAGCGGCCGACGTTCCGGATTGCGCCCCATTCAATCGCCCGTGAACGATATCGGGAACGCCGCGTTGCCGGCATGCTTGTACCGAGGCGGGCCTGGCTGGGTTCGCTGTCCCGAGACCTCGGGGCGGGCAGGAACGGAACGCGTTCGGCTCACCCGCCGGTCGAGGCGCACGGGAGAGACTGGCATGACCTACCTTCGCTACGCCCCCGACATCGAGCGGCCCGCTGCGGACGAGCAGGCGACCATCGACGGCATCATTCAGGGCATGACGCAGCAGTCGCAGACCGTGGAGAAGCGCGAGCACCATGCGGTCCGCGCCAGCCACGCCAAGAGCACCGCTTGCGTCACGGGTGAGTTGACGGTTGCCGCCGACCTGCCGCCCGAGCTGGCTCAGGGCCTGTTCGCGAAGCCCGGCACGTACAAGGTGGCAGTGCGCTTCGCCCAGGGTCCGGGCGAGACCCTTCGTGACCGCGTCTCGACCCACCGCGGCATGTCCATCAAGGTTTTCGGCGTGAGCGGCGAGAAGCTGCCGGGCCACGGGGTCGACACTCAGGACTTCGTGCTCGCCACCGGCACGACCTTCCCGTCCGGCACGGCGGCGGGGTTCCTTCGCGACGGCACGGTCATCGGGAAGTCGACCGGCCTACCGGAGGGGGTGAAAAGCGCCGTCTCCTCGACCGCGCGCAACCTCAACAAGGTGCTGCACGCCTTCGGGACGGAGAGCGCGATGGCCGACTTCTTCGGACATCCCTACAGCCACCCGCTCGCCGACAGCTACTTCAGCCAGGCGCCCGTGCGCTTCGGCGATTACGTGGCCAAGCTTGGGGCGGTGCCGGCTACCGAGGCCCAGCGCTCGCTCTCCGAATGGCGCCTCGACCCGCGCCAGGACGAGGACGGCTTCCGGCACGCCGCGCTCGCCTTCTTCCGCGAGAACGACGTGGTGTTCGAGTTGCGGGTGCAGCTCTGGGCCGATGCCGAGAAACAGCCCATCGAGGACGCCTCGGTCGAGTGGCCGGTCTCGGTCAGTCCCTTCCGCACGGTGGCCACGGTCCGCCTGCCACGCCAGAACGCCTACTCGCCGGAGCGGGTTCGCCACTTCGACGAGGTGATGACCTTCCGCCCCGCACACAGCCTCGCGGCTCACCGACCCCTCGGGTCGGTCATGCGGGCGCGCCTTCAGGTCTACCGGGCGCTCAGCGAGTTCCGCCATCGTGAGAACGGTGTGGCGGAAGAGGACACGGGCTGCATCGACCACATCCCGGCTTGAGTAACCGTGCCGTCGGCGGCTTGTCATGGGCCACCACGAGTACCGGGAGCGTTGGATGCGCGAGCAGTGGGGCGGAGTCGTGGTCGAGTGAAACTTCCGCCGAGGCGGAGACGGGCATGTGGCTGGACTACGGCATCGCGTGCGAGGGCAAACGCACCGTCGTGCTCGTCCACGGCTACCTGGAGAGCTACCCCAACTACGACCGAGAAGAGTGGCCATTTGTCTGTAGAGTATTGGAGGCGGGGAAAAACGAATCAACCTCTTCAGTATTTGAAAGTCCGTTATCCGCTACGACAACAGCGAATGACAGTCGTATCACAACTCCATCACCGCACCGGCTTGCGGCCTGATAATAGCTCGAACCCAGTATCCTTGACGATTTCTCATCGCATCAATGCGGATCGATGCGTCATTGGCAACGATGAGGGCGAAAGCGGCGCTTGGACGGGGTCGATCATATAGGATGTGGAGATCGAGGTAGCTAAAGGACCCCGTTAATGCCTCTCCGAAGATGAAGCTCACGATTGCGTCCGGCCGCGCCCCACGGTGCCGGTTGCAGAAGGACAGCGAACAACCCGGCGTCTTCTAGAGCCCATAGGTACACCGATCTCATGTCCGTCGGGTCGTACCTGACGTGTAAGCCGGGGGCGGCGGGAGAACGACATCGACCCGACGGGATTAGCCGACCAAGGCATGCCCCACTCGGGTGCTTTGAAGTCTGGACTAGGGAGGGATCATGAACGCCGAACCCGCATCGAACCTGCTGCGGCGCCCCGGTCCGCCCAAGCCCGTTCCCCACGTCGATCCACCCCGGGCGTCCGACCCGCGCTTCACCGAGGCGGTGCCCCACCGTGCCCGCCTTGTCTCGCTGTACGACCAGGCAATCTTCAGCGAGGGGCCGACCTGGTGGCCGGCACGGGGCATATTGGTCTGGTCCGATGTCGAGGGGCGCCGGGTGCTTGGCTGGCACGCCGACGGCTGTGTGCGGGTCGTCATCGACGCCACCCCGTTCATCAACGGCAACACGGTCGACCGGCACGGCAACCTCGTCCATTGCGAGCACGGCAACCGACGCCTGTCACGTACGACCCCGGACGGACGCTACGAGGCCCTGGTCGGGACCTACGAAGGCCGCCGCTTCAATGCGCCGAACGACGTGGTTTGCGCCGCCGACGGCGCCCTCTGGTTCACCGATCCAGCCTACGGTCTGCGCCTGCCCCGGCAGGGGGTGTTGGCGGCGTCCGACCTGGGCCATCACAGCGTCTACCGTTTCGACCCGACGGATAAATCCGTTCGGCGCATGGCCGACCTCGGCCAGCCGAACGGGCTGGCCTTCGCGCCGGATGGGCGCACCCTGTACGTCAGCGACACCTCACGAACCGAGGGGGGCGACGGGCACACGATCCATGCTTATCCGGTCCTCGATGACCAAACGCTAGGCGAACCGCGCGTCTTCGCCGAGATCGAGCCCGGTGTGCCGGACGGCTTCCGTGTGGACGATCGAGGCTGGATCTGGACGAGCTCAGAGGCAGGGGTCCAGGTCCTCTCCGCGGAAGGGCACCGGCTCGGACTGATCCCGACGCCCCAGGTGTGCTCCAACCTCTGCTTCTCCCCAGAGCAGCAACGGCTGTTTATCACGTCCAAACAGCACCTCTACGCCCTGGACCTCGCCGCCCGGTAGATCGGGATGAGATCACGGCATCGTCAGAACGCTTCGGAAACTCCTAGGAACCTGGGTTCTCACGCGAGGTTGGCCTCGCACGAAGGAAGCCGTGTGCCGGTACACGCAGGCTCCATCCCATGCCGCCCCCGACCACGTTCGCCAAGCGGGCGGCACCAATACCCATTCCCAAGGACCTGCCATGGCCGAAGCCGTCGCCGACTTTTTCTGGAAACGCCTGGCCGAGTGGGGGGTGAAGAAGATCTTCGGCTATCCCGGTGACGGCATCAACGGCCTACTTGGCGCCCTCCAGCGCAACGACCTGCCGTTCGAGTTCATCCAGGTCCGTCACGAGGAGATGGCCGCGTTCATGGCCGCGGCCTACGCCAAGTTCACCGGCGAGGTCGGCGTGTGCATGGCGACCTCCGGTCCCGGCGCAACGCATTTGCTCACCGGGATGTACGACGCCCATCTCGACCACGTGCCGCTTCTCGCCATCTGCGGGCAGCAGGCGCGCAACGTCAACGGCGCGCACTACCAGCAGGAATTCGACCTCACGAGCGTCTTCAAGGACGTCTCGGCCTACGTGCAGCAGGCGTCCTCGCCCGCGCAGGTCCGCCACATCGTCGACCGCGCCATGCGGATCGCCAAGGCCGAACGGAAGGTTTCGGCCATCATCCTGCCAAACGACCTGCAAGACGTTCCCTACGAGGAGCCGGTGCGCAAGCACGGCAACACCTTCTCGGGTGTCGGCTACACCGCCCCGAAGGTCGTACCATTCGATGCCGATCTGCGCCGCGCTGCCGACGTGCTGAACGCCGGCAAGAAGGTCGCGATCCTGGTCGGTGCGGGCGCCTTGCACGCCACCGACGAGGTCATAGCCGTCGCCAATAAGCTTCAGGCCGGCGTCGCCAAGGCGCTGCTCGGCAAGGCGGCGCTGCCGGACGACCTGCCGTTCGTGACCGGCACCATCGGATTGCTCGGGTCCAAGCCGTCCTCGGACATGATGGAGGACTGCGACACCCTCCTGATGATCGGCTCCGGCTTTCCCTGGGCCGAGTTCCTCCCGAAGGAGGGGCAGGCCCGCGGTGTGCAGATCGACATCTCACCGGAGATGCTGTCGCTGCGGTACCCGATGGAGGTGCCGCTCTGCGGCGAGTCCGCCGAGACCCTGCGTGCCCTGCTGCCGCTGCTGGAGCAGAAGAAGGAGGGTGGCTCCTGGCGCACCGGCATCGAGAAGGGGATGGTCTCTTGGTGGAAGGAGGCAGAGGACCGGGCCATGGCCAAGGCCAACCCGGTCAACCCGCAGCGGGTCACCTGGGAACTGTCGCCGCGCATGCCCGAGCGTGCGATCATCACCTCCGATTCCGGATCCTGTGCCAACTGGTTCGCACGCGACCTGAAGATGCGCCGGGGCCAGATGTGCTCCCTATCCGGCGGCCTCGCTTCGATGGGGGCGGCGGTGCCCTACGCCATCGCCGCCAAGGTCGCCCATCCCGACCGCCCGGTGATCGCGCTGGTCGGGGACGGGGCGATGCAGATGAACAACATGGCCGAACTGATCACGGTCTCGAAATACATGCACCGCTGGTCGAACAAGACCTGGATTTGCTGCGTATTCAACAACGAGGACCTGAACCAAGTCACCTGGGAGCAGCGGGTGATGGAGGGTAATCCGAAGTTCGAGGCGAGCCAGACCATCCCGAACGTGCCCTATCACAAGTTCGCCGAGCTGATCGGCCTGAAGGGCATCTACGTCGACGATCCCCAGCGCATGGGGGCGGCCTGGGACGAGGCGCTGGCGAGCCCCGTGCCGGTGGTGCTGGAGGTAAAGACCGACCCCGAGGTGCCGCCGCTGCCGCCGTTCTTCACGCTCCAGCAGGTGCAGAACTTCATGTCGATGCTCGGCAAGGGCGACCCGAAGGAGCGCCACCTCCTCGTTGATACCGCGCGTCAGGTGCTGAGTTCCGTCCTACCGGGCAGCAAGTAGGACGGCTTTCACGGCATGCATGACGATCCGAGGATCGGAACGGTGCGGGCGCGAGCCTACACCGTTCCCACAGACGCGCCGGAGGCGGACGGGACGTTCAGCTGGGACAGGACGACCCTCGTTGTCGTCCATGTCGAGGCCGGGGGCGAGACCGGCCTCGGCTACAGCTACACCGACGCCAGTGTCGCGCGCTTGATTGTAGGCACGCTCGCATCGCGTCTTACCGGGTTGTCCGCCTTCGACATCCCGCGGGCCAATGCCGTGCTGTGGGGCGCCGTGCGGAACCTCGGGCGCTCCGGGTTGGCCGCCACGGCGATCTCGGCATTGGACACCGCCTTGTGGGACCTCAAGGCACGCCTCCTCGACGTATCCCTGGCGAGCCTGTTCGGGCAGGCGCGGGAACACGCGGAGATCTACGGCAGCGGCGGCTTCACGAGCTACGGCGACCGGCAGTTGCGCGAGCAGCTTGCCGGGTGGGTCGAGCGAGACGGCTGCCGGGCGGTGAAGATGAAGGTCGGCGGCGCTCCCGAGCACGACCCGGCGCGCATGGCGGTGGCGAAGGCAGCCATCGGCGATGCACGTCTGTTCATCGACGCCAATGGCGCCTTCACCCCGAAGCGCGCCGTCGCCCTCGCGCACGAAGCACACCGCTACGACGTGGCGTGGTTCGAGGAGCCCGTGTCCAGTGACGATCCCGCAGGTATGGCTTCCGTCCGTGCCTCTACGCCTGCCGGCATCGAAGTCGCCGCGGGCGAGTACATCTACACCTTGAACGATTTGCGTGGACTGCTCGACGTAGGGGCAGTCGACGTGGCCCAGGCGGACGTGACCCGCTGCGGCGGCTACAGCGGGTTTCTGAAGATCGCGGCCCTGTGCGAGGCGGCGCATATCGATCTGTCCGGCCACTGCGCCCCCGCCTTGCACCTCCCGGTGGCGGTTGCGGCTCCCCGCTTCCGACACCTCGAATGGTTCCACGACCACGTCCGCATCGAGCGGATGCTGTTCGACGGGGCGCCCGCACCGCGCGATGGCGTGATCACCCCCGATCTGACCCGGCCGGGACACGGCCTCACCCTCAAGACCCGGGATGCCGATGCCTATGCCGTCTGATCGCGGCCCACCCCCGCCGAAACGTCAACATGCGCCAGGCATGAAGCGGCGCGTCGCACCTGTGAGAGTTGAGGCGGCCGTGCATCCGGTGGTGGTCCTCGCCGCGACCGCGGTGGCGGCCGGCATTCTGACGTGGTTCGCCGCCGGGCGTTCCAAGCCACTGACGCGCGCCACGGAGGGCCGCCGCTTCAGCCCGCGCGGGCGCGCGGTGACCGCGAGCGCCGCCCAACGCCTCAACCACGCCTCCACGATGCTCGCCGCCTCGGTGCTGTTCGATTCCGGCCTGGAGCACTACCGCGGCCAGTTCTTCAACCGGGCGATGTATACGCCCATCGTGATGTCGAGCATCACCCTTGCCTCGTCCCTGCACGGGGCGGGCGACACCGACCCGGGCAGCTCCCGCGTTCGGCACGGAGTGCAGGCGCTCGCCGGCCTGACCGGGCTGATCGGCTTCGGCTTCCACACCTACAACGTCGGCAAGCGCGAGGGCGGCTACTCCTTCCAGAACCTGTTCTATTCCGCCCCCATCGGCGCGCCGATGGCTCTGACGCTGGCCGGCGTGCTCGGGGTCGTCGCCGAGCGCGTGCGCGACGCCGACCCCGACGAGCCCCGGCTCGGTGGATTGCCGGCGGGGCGTTCCCTGGCAGTCGCCACGGCGGGTATGCTCGCCGGCACGACCCTGGAAGCCGGGCTGCTTCACTTCCGCGGGGCCTTCCAGAACCCGGCGATGTTCGTTCCCGTCACCCTGCCGCCGCTCGCCGCCGTCCTTCTCGTCCGCGCGGCGACCAAGCCGGAGGGAGCGAATCAGGCCGGCGCCAAGTGGGGGATGTGGGCGGTGTCGGCGATGGGTGTCGGCGGCGTCGCCTTCCACGCCTACGGCGTCGCCCGGATGATGGGGGGCTGGGCCAACTGGCGCCAAAACCTCATCGACGGACCGCCGCTGCCTGCCCCGCCCTCCTTCTCCGGTGTCGCGCTCGGGGGGCTCGCGGCCCTCGAACTCATCGAACGCAGCCGCATCCGCTTTTGAGCCGAGAGATCATCATGCGTTCGAGACTGGACCTTTATCCGGGCTACGACGTGCTCGCGAAGCGCGACGGCCCGTCCTGGAACGCCAAGACCCGTGCGGTTTTGGAGGAACGGCTCGCCATCGGACCGGAGACGCGCCGGTTCTTCGACGAGGTCGAATGGTTGACGATGACGGCGCTGGCCGAGCGGATCGTCCCGCAACCCGCCGACCGGGTGGATCTGGTTCCGGTGGCCGCCCTCGTGGACCATAAGCTCGCGACCGATACCCGCGACGGCTACCGCAACGCCGAACTGCCGGAGGAGCGCGAGGCATGGCGCCTGGGATTGCGGGCCCTTGATAGCGAGGCACAGTCACGGTTCGGGGCACGCTTCCACGAGCTCGGCGCCTGGGCGCAGGACGAGCTGTTGAAGCTTGCCGAGAAGGGTGACCTGACCGGTGCGGTCTGGGAGGGCATGCCCTCCAAGCTGTTCTTCCACCAGCGCATCCTCGCCGACGTGGTGAAGGCGTACTACGCCCACCCCACGGCCTGGAACGAGATCGGCTGGGGCGGCCCGGCAAGCCCGCGCGGCTACGTGCGCATGGATTTCGACCGCCGCGACCCCTGGGAGGCCGCCGAGGCCAAGCCCGGTCGCGAGGACGAGGCTTACCAAGAGAACCTCCGGGTCGGCCGATAAGGATACCTCCTCTGATGCGCATCCCCGGCCTCGGCAACGCCGCCGACAACCCCAAGCACGCCCCCCCCGGCGACGACCCGGAGCACCATCCCCGTGCTCGCGACGGCCGCGCGCCCAACGTTATGCGGATCGGCGAATGGGTGCCGATGCGTCAGCACCGGGACGAGGATGAGGTCGACTTCGCCATCGTCGGTACCGGGGCGGGCGGCGGAACCCTGGCCTGTCGGCTCGCAGAGGGCGGCCTGTCGGTGGTGGCCTTCGATGCCGGACCGTATTTCCGGCCGCTGGAGGATTTCGCCTCGGACGAGAGCCACCAGTCCAAGCTCTACTGGACGGACGAGCGTATCGTCGACGGCGAGAATCCGTTGCAGATGGGCTCGAACAATTCCGGCAAGGCGGTCGGCGGTTCAACCGTGCATTACGCCATGGTGGCCCTGCGCTTTCGACCGGAATGGTTCAAGACCCGCACCCTGATGGGCTATGGCGCCGACTGGCCTCTCGATTGGCGCGAGATGTGGCACTACTACGATCAGGTCGAGGACGACCTGAAGATCTCCGGCCCGGTCTCCTACCCATGGGGACCGCACCGGCGGCGCTACCACCGCCGCGCGCACGAAATCAATGCCGCGGCCAAGGTGCTGGCGCGGGGCGCGGAGGCGATGGGCATCGACTGGACGCCGACGCCGCTCGCTACGGTCTCGGCGCCGCACGGCGACGCACCACCTTGCGTCTACCGGGGTTTTTGCACGCTGGGCTGCTCGACCAACGCCAAGCAGAGCGTGCTCGTGAGCTACCTGCCCCGCGCCCTGAAGGCCGGCGCGGAGATCCGCGACCTCGCAATGGTCGGGCGGATCGAGACGAAGAACGGGCGCGCCACCGGCGTCCACTATTTCCGCGAGGGGAAGTGGCGGTTCCAACGCGCGAAGAACGTCGTGGTGGCGGGCTACGCCATCGAGACGCCGAGGCTCCTCCTGAACTCGGCGAACCAGGAGTTTCCGAATGGGCTCGCCAACTCCTCTGGCCTCGTCGGCAAGAACCTCATGGTTCAGGGTAACCAAGCGGTCTGGGGCGTCTTCGACGAGGAGATCCGCAGCTACAAGGGCCCGCCCTCCCTGGCGATCAGCGAGCACTGGAACTACGACGACAAGGGCTATGGTCCCTTCGCCAAGGACTTCTTCGGCGGATACTCATACATGAGCCAGGGGCCGCTACCGCAACTCTGGGCCAACACCCAGGCCTCAGCGCACGGCCTGTGGGGCGAGGCGCTCGTCTCGGAGATGCAGCGCTACAACCACGTCGCCGGGCTGAAGGTCGTCTCCGAGTACATGCCGCAGGAGCGCAACCGGGTGACGCTCGCGGACGTGAAGGACCAATACGGGTTGCCGGTGGCCCGCATCACATACTCCTGGTGCGACAACGACAAGGCGCTGAACCGCCACGCCCTCAAGTTTATGCGCGAGGCCCTGTCAGCCGCGGGCGGGCGCGAGGTCTGGGATCAGGGCGACGACACCTGTCACCTCAACGGCACGGTTCGCATGGGTGCCGACCCGCGCACCTCGGTGGTGGACGCCGATTGCCGGTCCTGGGACATCCCGAACCTATACGTTTGCGATGGTTCGGTCTTCCCGACGGTTGGCGGCGTGAATCCCTCGCTCACGATCCAGGCGGTCGCGTTGCGCACCGCGGACCGGATACTCGCGGGAAGGCGGTGACCGGCATTGCTGGTTGGTGACATGACGGCCGGGTCGGAACGGCTGGCTATCGTGACAGCGGATCGTCACACCGCCTGGGACGCTGCCAGTCACCGGTTGGCGTCTACGGTACGGGTCGCGCTCGATATGGAACGCATGACCAGGGCTGGGTCGGCCGCTGGCCTGGACGTCGTCCACGAGGACGGCGGTAGCCGAAATGCCTGGTCGCCCGTTTCTAGTTGACGTTCACCCGCACCCGATGCCAGCAGGCGCATAGGTAGCCCTTGTGGTTCCATGTCTCGTCCGGCAGTGCCGGCTGCGTCTGCCCCGCTTCGTCCCAGGCGCGCACGGCGAGTTCATGCCCGCCCGGAGGCAGGTCGAGGTCGGTGCTCCAGAACGTCCAGGCGAACGGGGCGTCGGCCTCGTGTTCGAGTTCGGCCTGCACCCAGGACCGGCCGCCGTTCCCGGAGACGTCGACGCGTACGACCGCCCGGTCGCCGCTTACCGCGTAGCCGCGGACCTTGTTGCTCCCCGACTTGAGGGTGGCCCCGGACCCGGGCTCGCAGATCGCCGCGTTCAGTGGCATCGTGTTGATGGTGTGCCCCTTGGCCGGATCGGCGGTCTCTGCGGTCACGTCGGCCGGGTACAGCTTGTAATCGCCGGCCTGGATCGGGTTGTTGGAGGGGTGGTCCTGGACGCTCAGGCGCCGGAGCCATTTGGGGCTGCGCACGCCGGCGAAGCCCGGCACCACCGCGCGGACCGGGAAGCCGTGCTCCGGCAGCAAGGCTTCGCCGTTCATGGCGTAGGCGAGCAGGGTCTCGTGCGCCATTGCCTTCGCGAGCGGGATGGAGGTGCCGTAGGGATGGCCTTCCACCATGTCGTGGCTCTCGAAGGCGACATGCAGGTTCACGCGCTCGGCGACCCCTGCCTCGCGCAGGACGTCGCCGAGGCGCACCCCGGTCCATTCGGCGGTGCCGATGGCGCCTGCGTCCCACGGGTCGCCCGAGACCGGGGCGACCGCTCGCATGTCGGCGCGGCGATTGCCAGCGCACTGCATCGTGGCCGTGACCGTGGCTTCCGGAAAGCGGGTCCGCAGGTCCGATAGCGACAACTCAAGCGCGGTGCCGGATCCGCCATCGACGGTGAGGCGCCAGGTCGCCTCGTCGAGGTCCGGCAGGTCGCCGTGCGAGCGGATATAGAAATCCTTCGCCGGTGTCCGGTAGGAGGCCCGCAATCGGTCGAGGGGCGGTTCGGCGTTGTAGGGCCGGTCGCCGTGGACGATCAGGCGTGCCTTGCGTTCGGTCAGGCTCGACATCGAGGCTCCTGTCCGGGTGGGATTACGGGAGTGAACGCATCGGCGGCGGTAAGGGGCATGACCGCTCTCGAAGGACCCAACTGGCCTTGGTGCTCGTTCGCCCGGACGGTCACATCGCGTCCCGTGGGCCCATCGATCAGCCCCGGTGCCTCACGACGTACGCGTGTTCGGCGACGCGATCCAGCCGTAGGTCACCGTCCACCAAGCGACTGAGAAGCGGACCTTCCCAGGGGCCGCGAAGGATAGGAGGTGAAAGTGGGGTTGGCGCCCGCTTCAGAACCTTGCCTCCCCGACATCCGCGAGCGACGGCACCTGCGACGCCCCTCCGTGCGACCGAGTACGGAGGGGCAGACCTTCCTCAGGTACGGGCGTTGCCGTCCCGCATCTGGCCCGTTGGCTCCTGGACGTGGGCTTCGAGGAACCAGAGCTGCTTGTCGACGGCGCGGGACACCTCGGTGAATAGGTCCGCCGTGCCGGGGTCGCCCGCCTCGTCTGTCTCGTCGATATTCTGACGCACGGCGTTAGCGTAGGCGGCATAGCTGTCGATCAGCGCGGCGACGTGGTCGGCAATGGCGTAGATGCCGGTCGGGTAGGCGGGGAGCTTTGTCGATCCCGCCACGACCTGCGCCGTTCCCAGGGCAGTGCCGCCGAGCTGAACCGCCCGCTCGGCCACTTTGTCGTTGAGGTCGCTGATCTCGGCGCGGAAACCGTCCAGCATCAAGTGGATGCCGATGAACTGCGGCCCCTTGAGGTTCCAATGGGCCTGCTTGATCGCCAGGGCGAGGTCGATGCCGTCGGCCAGACGCGCGTTCAGGGCCTCTATGGACACCCTCTTGGCATTGGAATTGGTGTCGTTCCGGGTCTGGTGAGTACGCGGGGTGCCGCTCGTAGCCATGCTTGTGGTCCACTCTGTCGGGGCGGCAATGGTGGGGCGGTGGGGAGGTTCCCTCCGTTGGATTATCACTGGAGGTCCCTGGCCTCCTGGCCCATCCGGCGAGGCACGGATACGCGGTGGGGTCCTTGCGGCCTCGTTGACCCGACCGCGGCGGCGCCAGTCCCGAGGGCGGGCGCCGTCAATCGTGCCGCAGCATGTCCTGGATCAGCGCATGCTCCCGGTCGCCCTGGGTGGCGGGCTCGCACGCGAGCGCCTGGGGCGCGGCCACGACCGGGCGTGGAACGGACACCTCTTGGTGCGAGCGCGCCGGGAGCGCCTGGGCTGTCGCGACGAACGCGACCAGGACCGCCAACCGAAAGGCCACGATGCTCAGCAAGGTTTCGGAGACACTCATGGCGCGCTTCCCCGTGCCTGGTTTGTGGTTCCAGGATGCGGGGCCCGAAGCGCGGCACAATGCGGAAGGTACGAGGGCAGCCTTTGCCTGGGACGAAGTCTCGGAGGGCCGGGCGGAGTGGAGGGCATCTTGCGGTTTGACCTGACGGACCTGCGCCTGTTCCTGCAGGTCGTGGAGGCCGAGAGCATCACGCACGGCGCCGAGCGTGCAGGCTTGGCGCTGCCGTCCGCGAGCGCGCGCATCCGGGGCATGGAGGAGGCCGGCGGGGCGCCGCTGCTGGACCGCAACCCGCGCGGCGTGCGGCCGACCCCGGCCGGCGAGGCGCTGGCGCACCATGCCCGGATCGTGCTGGGCCAGCTCGAACAGATGCGCGGCGATCTCCGGCGGTACGCCCACGGGTTGCGCGGCCACGTGCGGGTGCTGTCGATCACCGCCGCGCTGACCCACCTGCCCGACGTGCTGCGGCGTTTCCTCGCCGCGCACCCGGCCATCGACGTCGACCTTGAGGAAAAGCCGAGCGCTGAGATCGTGGCCGCCGGCGCCGGCGGCTTGGCCGACTTCGGCATAGCCGCCGACACGGCGAATACCGGCTCCCTCGAATCCCGCCCCTTCTTGACCGATCGGCTGGTGCTCATCGCGCCTCCGGGGCATCCCGTCGCCGCCAAGCCGGCCGTGGCGTTGCGGGACGTGCTGGACGAGCCCTTCGTCGGCCTGCCGCATGGCAGCGCGCTCCAAGGTCACCTCCCTGGTCGGGGCAGCCCCTGCGGTGATCTTCGGCGGCATCGCGACGATGCTGCTGGCGCCGCTCTGGGGTTGGCTCAATCCCGCCCTGCGAACCCGTGACCGGCTGATGCGGACGAATGGCGCCTAGGCGGCAAGCCAGGGCTGTGTGCGAAGATCAGGCGCTTGTCCGCTTTCGGGCGGCACTCGCGGTGACTTGAGCGACGAGGTTGGGTCGATAGGAGCCTGCCTGCTTCCGAGCGGCATGCGTACTGAGGCTCGTGTGGAAGTCGGATTGCGGCGCAAGAACCGGGAAGCGTCGCAGCCGCGAGCGGTCCCATACGTGGTTCATCGTCAAGCCACGGAGCCTCTCGTGACCGATCCCCACGTCACAATCGAACCGTCGATTCTGTACCTCGGAACCCCGGTCGTCCTCATCAGCACGCAGAACGAGGACGGCACTGCCAACCTCGCGCCGATGTCGTCCGCGTGGTGGCTCGGCTGGCGGTGCATGCTTGGTCTCCAGACTGCATCTCAGACCCCGCAGAACATGATCCGCACAGGTCAGTGCGTCCTCAACCTGCCGTCACCGAAGCAGGCCGACGCGGTGAACAGGCTGGCGCGCCTGACGGGCACCGAGACGATACCCGAACTGAAGAAGCGGCTGGGCTACGCGTACGAGCCCTCCAAGTTTGAGGTGGCTGGCTTGACGCCCATCGCATCGCAGACCGTCTCTGCGCCGCGCGCGTTGGAGTGCCCCATCCAACTGGAAGCCGTCGCCGCCGCCCAGCACGGGATCATGGACGACGATCCCCAGGTCGCGGGACTGCCCTCCGCCTTCGAGGTACGCATCACCCGTGTCCACGTGCATTCGAGCCTGCTCATGGACGGACACGAGAACCGCATCGATCCTGCCAAGTGGCAGCCATTGATCATGAACTTCCAGAAGCTCTACGGCGTCTCCAGCACCGAGATCGTTCCGTCGCGGCTCGCGGAGATCGAGGAGAAGGCCTACCGGATGCCCGACGTGGATCGCGCTCGCGACGGTGTGCTTGAACCAGCAAGGTGGCATCACACCGGCCGGGATGGGTACGACCCGAACAAGGATCTCAGGCTCGGTTAGCTTCCGTCCACGCGAAGCCTACCTCCCGTGCGCGGCGCCGCCTTCCAGCGACGACCTCTTGGCGGGGGTGGTGCCCGTCCGCGCACCCTTCGATGCCCATTCGGGGTCGGAGCGCGGACCGCCTGGGCTATCGGTCGGCCCTTGGATTTGGCCGGGGACGACGTCGGCCACGCGCTTCCATGACTGCGAAGCGCAAAACACCAGCATGCAGCCCTTCACGGTCAGTGCCGACGGCTGGTCGCTCCACACCGTCACGTCGTAGGCCTTGCCGTTGTCGGCGTTGTAGATCTTGCCCTCGAAGCGCCCCTCGGCGTTCGGTTTCAGGCCGAGCAGCATCTGGTGGCCGAGCTGGGGCCGAGCCTGCCAAGCCGGGTTCGGGTTGTAGCGGTCGACCTTCGCCTTGCCGTCCTTGTCCAGCGGCTCGCTGCCCCAGACGACGAAGCCGCACAGGC